>JBJMVK010000120.1:0-8763 GCA_045810725.1 Sphingomonas sp.
ACATGTCGTTGTCGTTGAGGATAACAATAAGCCGGTTTCCGGCGGCAGCGGCATTGTTCATCGCCTCGTAGGCCATGCCCGCAGAGAGTGCGCCATCGCCAATCACCGCGATCGCCTTGCCCGGCGTGTCGGAAAGCTTGTTGGCAATAGCGAAGCCGAGAGCCGCGGAAATCGAGGTCGAGCTGTGCGCTGCTCCGAATGGGTCGTATTCACTCTCGCTTCGCTTGGTGAAGCCGGAGAGTCCCCCGCCCTGGCGAAGCGTACGGATGCGCTCGCGGCGTCCGGTGACGATCTTGTGCGGATAGGCCTGGTGACCCACGTCCCACACCAGCCTGTCGTTCGGGGTGTCGAACACGTAATGAACGGCGACCGTCAGCTCGACGACACCAAGGCCGGCTCCAAGGTGCCCGCCGGTAACCGAAACGGCCGAAATCGTCTCCTGGCGCAGTTCGTCGGCGAGCTGCGGAAGCTGCTCCTTGCTCAAGCCCCGGATGTCTGAGGGGTACTTGACCTTATCCAGCAGTGGCGTGTCGGGTCGATCGCTCATCAGGGACTTGGCCTTACGCGGATGACTTCGCCATGTCATCAATACGCCCGAGAGCCTTGAACGTTTTCAGCGATTGCTCAGAAAATGCTCACTTATTCAGCAGGATCCTCGCACTCGCCGCACTTGCCGCGAACTTCGATGACCGGCCGCGGCGCCGAGAAGCCGGCGTTTGATGCCGCCTTTCGGATGCTGCCCGACAAAGCGTCGTCATCGATGTGCACCGTCTGGCCGCAATTGTCGCAGATCAAGAAAATGCAGTCATGGAGGCATTCGGGATGCTGGTTGGCGAGATAGGCATTTGCGCTCTCGACGCGGCGAGCGAGGTTCGCTCCGACGAAAAGGTCAAGAATCCGATAGACGCTGTTCGCTGCGATCCGGCGCCCTTCCGCCTTGGACACCGCTTCGGCGATATCATAAGCGCTTGCGGGCTTTTCGAACGCCGCGAGCGCGTCGAATACTGCGGCGCGCATGTCGGTCCACTGCTCGCCTTGATGCGTCAGTCGCTCGCGCGCTGCCGATTTCAGGGATTCGCCCTCGTGGAGCTGATGATCGTGGCGTGACATAATGTTACGCAGGCGAGATAGACCTCGCTCGCTCGCGGTACAAGGAATCAGAAGCTTTGCTGCTTCGCGAGCATGTTGAGCCGATGACCGAGCGCGAGCACCGAAACGCCCAAAATGGTCACCGCAGCCTCAATACCCGTCTCGTGCAAGCTCATTCCAAAGGCCATGGTGGCGAGCCCCGCCAGGCCGACCGCGCTCGGCAGAAGGAAGCCATGCTCGCGAACCCCGCGTCCGAGCGCGATCGCTCCGAGGATCATTGCAAGCGTGAGGCCAACCTCATGGATGATCGGCCTGCCGAGCATGCCGCCGGCCGAAGCGACCAGCCCGAGCAACACGGCGGTTGCGACGCAATGCACCGCGCAAAGCCCCGAAAGAGCCATCGCGATCCCGTCGAGCCGGGACGTGGGAAGCGGCCGAGACGCCATGATGCGGCGTGATATAGAGGAGGCATTTGGGAGTTACAATATATCATCTGCGTCGTTCTCGCCCTTGCCCAGCAGCCTGTGCCGCGGGCATAGGCGCTTCGTCGCATGGATAGTGTCGCCGCAACTGCAACTGCCGTCGTGAGCGGCGGAGACCGCCCACGACAGCTGTCGAACCTGTTGCTTATCATCGCCGCGCTGGTTTTCGGCATGGTGGTGATCGGCGGGATCACCCGGCTGACCGAGAGCGGCCTTTCGATCACTCAGTGGAAACCTGTCAGCGGTGCCATCCCTCCGCTAAGCCACGCCGACTGGGTAGACGCCTTCGACCTCTACAAACGGACGCCCCAATACCAGGAGGTCGCGGGACCCGCCGGGATGAACCTTTCGGGCTTCAAGTTCATCTTCTTCTGGGAATGGGTTCATCGCCTGCTCGGTCGGATCATCGGCATCGTTTTCTTCGTCGGAGTGGGCTGGTTCGCGCTGAAACGCGAGGTCCCGAAGGGCTACCGCTGGCGCCTCTCGTCTCTCTTCGTGCTGGGCGGCCTTCAGGGCGCGGTCGGCTGGTTCATGGTGGCCTCGGGGCTCGAGGGCAGGACCGAGGTCAGCCCTTACCGCTTGTCCGCACACCTCCTGTTCGCTCTTTTCCTGATGTCGGCGCTGATCTGGACCGCGCTCGATCTGCGCGAGCCTGGATCGCGTCCGGCACGCCTCACTCCGTTCGGAGCCTTCGCCCTCGTAACCTTGTTCATCCAGCTTATGCTGGGCGCCTGGGTCGCCGGCTTCCGCGCCGGCTACGTGTCGAACTCCTGGCCGCTGATGGACGGCCGTTTCGTTCCAGGCGGGATCGATTGGTCCCGCGGGCCGCTCTTCGCGATGACCCACGATCTTTACCTCCTTCACTTCCTCCACCGCTGGTGGGCATGGATCGTCGTTGCGGTGCTCGTGGTCTTCGCCAGAAAGGTGCGCGGCGTTCCGGGTGCGAGACGCGTCTCCATCGCCATTCACACGGCGTTCGGGACCCAGGTCATCCTCGGGATCCTGACAGTGCTTTCCGGCATCGCGATCTGGCTTGCTGCACTTCACCAGGCCACCGGAGCGCTACTCCTTGCAGCGAGTGTCTGGGGTGCTCACGAGCTGGGGGAGCGGCGGACATGAGTATCCTTTCCATCTACGCCACCTTCGCGAGTGCCGAAGAAGCGGAGCGGATCGCCCGCGTCGTGGTCGAGGAGCGGCTGGCCGCTTGCGCGAATATCCTGGCGCCGGTGCGTTCCATCTACCACTGGGAAGGCGGCATCGAAACGGCCCAGGAAGTCGCGGCAATATTCAAGACGCACCATTGGCGGAGCGATGCCCTGATGGAGAGAATTGCCGAGCTGCACAGCTTCGACGTGCCCTGCATCGTTGCGTGGCCGATTGAGAAAATCGTCGGAAATTACGCCGAATGGGTGGAGAACACCGTCATTCGCGATCGTTGAGATGCCGATCCTTCGACTTTAGCTGCCGACGCGCCGCGAACATTCCTGGGAGGAGCGGCACCCACAACGTGTAGCCGCGAAATAGAAGGGTAGCGGAGAGCGCAGCCTCGAACGGCACACCCATGACCCTAAGCATGCCGATGCTGACCGCCTCGAACGAGCCGAGGCCCATCGGGATCGGGCCCAATGTGACGACGATCGAAGCCATGATGAAGGCGCTGAACGCCGTACTGAAGGGAGCGTGGACCCCTAGTGCGAAGAGGCACAGCTGCAAGGTCAGTCCGTCGAGCGCGAACACCGCTCCGTTCAGCAGGCTGAGTTCGCCGATCAGGCGCGTGTTGCGAACCAGCTTCGTTGGCGCCTCTCGGAGCATTTCGAACAATTCGCAGACGGTCTTGATCCGCCGCATCCATCGCGGGATTGCCTTCGCGCCTTTTCTTTGCAGCCACAGCGCGAGCGCGGGCACCGCGGCGGAGAGACCGAGCGACGCGCCGATGAGGCCGAGGACCACCCAACTCGTGTGGCCGTGGATCCAGAGGAGGACGAGCGCGACAAGGGAGACGACGCCATAGGACGCGTAATAAGCGACGATCGTCATGATCAGTGTCGCGAGGGCGACTGCGCGCGAGGCGCCAATCGCCTGGAGACGATCGACGACAACGACATTGCCGCTCATCCCCGCCGTCGGGACCATCTGGTCCGCGAAATGCTTCGCCACGGTGAGCCCGAGGAGCTTGCCAAATGGTGCTCGGCATTTGCCCGCCCGGAGCACCTGCGCCCACTCGATCGCGAGGGCGACATAGGTCAGGAGCTGAGCGAGAGCTGCGGCCAGCAACCATGATGGTTGAGCATGTGCGACGAGCGCGGCGAATTTCTTGACGTCGCCCCAGTGGAGGACGGCAACCACAACGCCTGCGACAAGGAGGAGCGCCAGCAGCCAGGTGCGCCACTTGGCGGAGAAGCTCGAGGCTTCTTCCCTCTCGTCGCCGGTCTTGGTCGTGCTTGCCATCTGGATGGCAACGCCGCTGGAGCCCTGCCGTGCCATTCGCTGTCTTTCCGATTTGCTACAGGCAGTGATGATCAAGGTAGAGATAGGCCGGGTCGAATTCGGCAACTGCTTCAAGGCCGGGTCGGTCACGGATCGTCAGCGTTCGGTTCTCTAGCTCGACGATCCGCCGCCGCCGAAGCTCCTGGAGCGTGCGGTTCGCGTGAACGACCGTAAGGCCAAGGCATTCCGAGAGCTCGCGCTGCGTCAACGGAAATTCGTAGCTGCCGTTGCTGGTCTTTCCGACGACCTCGAGCCGGACATAGAGCTCGCAAAAAAGATGGGCCATTCGCGAGATCGCCGATCGCTGGCCAAGCGACACCACGAGTTCGCGCTGGATGGCGGCATCTATATTCGTCGAAAACCAGAAGATCCGCCCAAGCCGCGGATGTTCCTCGGCGATCTCGCGAATCCGCGCGTGCGGAACCGTCGCGACGCGGCAGTCGCTAAGCGTAGTGACGTCGTGGTCGAGGTGCTTCAGCGCGAAACCGTGCAGATCAGCGAAATCGCCGGCTACGTGCAACTGGGTCACCTGCCGCTCGCCCCCGGGGAGATCCTTGCTGCGAGCCATCCACCCATCGATCAGCATCAGGCTCGAGCTGAGTTCCTCGCCTGCCCGAACGACGAGCTGGTCGGCGGGGATCCGCCGCACCTCGGCGACTGAATCGCGGATCACCCGCTCTTCATCATAGCTGATGTCGATCCGCTCTCTCAGCTTCTTCAAATGCACGGTGATCATTAGGCGAGGCCTTGTGCAACGCTGTGGGGGATTTGCGGTTAACCTGGGTTAAGGTCGCCGCGCTTGGGGAAAAAAAGTCAGCTTTTCCAATAGCAAAGCGGCCCATGGTGTAACTTAAGTGAATTAGGTTGGGCCTCTCGGATGCTACGCCCCGGCGGCCTGAGGAGGGGGGAATCGCTTGCCGAACTATCGCCTGTACCGGCTCGATGGAGCCGGCCGGATCAGTGCTGCGGAATGGCTCGAGGCCATCGACGACGCCGACGCGCGCTCGAAGGCAGAGCATCAATGTCCGTCGGGCCGGTTCGAGCTCTGGCAGCACAAGCGGCGCGTTGTCGGGATGAGCGACGTTCCGGAGTAAGGGCGCCTAGCGGTTTTTCGCCTCGTTAAGGCTAAACGGAACGTCGTCGAGCTTGCTTCGCAGCTGCTCGATGCTCGCGGCCGCCTCGTCCTCGTTACCGTACTTGGATTCGAGATCAACTTCCTCGGTAGTCTGCTCCCGAAAGTAACTGATCGTGAGGCGCCGCCCGAATATCTCGTCACCGCGGATCTTGAGCTCGGCCTGGTGATCGATCGGCAGATTGTCGCGGATCGTCTCGAGGTACCGGATCAGATCGTCGAGCGACGTGTACTCGCTGATATCGATAAAATCCTTGACGCGTCTCGGCACGGACAAAGCTCTCCGGCAGCTACTGGTACAGGCTTGGGGCGAAGCGTGGGCGGGCAGTGCCACGGCACTAGGGTCGATCCCCGAAACAGGCAACGCGCTACCTAGCAGAATTTTCCAAGAGAGGCGGCGACATGCGCCGCCCGCAAGGTCAGGTGCGAGGCTGCGACCCTTGCGGCTGCGGAGGCATGTCGCTGCACCGGGTGCAAGTCTCACCGTCGTTGGGTGATCGCTCGTCTCATCCGCCGGCAGGATGGGCTAGGAGGCCCACTTACTGTTGCACGGTTTGTCTCGTTCTCAGTCTCATAGCGCGGCCGACGGCGAGCTTCGCGCGAGCCTCATTCATTGGCGTCGAGATGCCTGCCCTCGCGCTCGAGGTGAAGGTAGTTCGAGTTGAACATCGAGACGTCGATGATGCGATCGAGATCAAGGATCTGCAGCTGCTTTCGGTCGAGTTCGATAAGCCTGTCGCGACGCAGCTCCTGCAGCGTCCGGTTGACGTGGACGGCGGTGAGCCCGGTGGCGTCGGCGAGGTCGTTCTGGGTGAGCGGGAAGTCACATCGGCCATTCTGCGCCCGGCCCACCGTATTGAGACGCAAATAGAGCTCGATGAGGAGGTGTGCGAGCCGCTCGTAGGCGCTGCGTTGTCCGAGGTTCAGCGTCCACTCGCGCTGGATTGCCGAGGTCACGAGCTCGTGCCACCAGAGCGCCTGCGTCACGCGTGGCCGGGTGCTGGTGAGCCCGTCCATCTCTTCGGGCGTGATCATCGCCACCTTCAAGCGGGTGATGGCGCCTATGCTGTGGTCCATGTACTTCAGGATGTAGACATTTACGTCACAGAAGTCGCCGGGAACGAAGAGGCTGACGATCTGGCGCTTCCCGTCAGGAAGCTGCTTGTAACGACATGCCCATCCATCGAGCATGAGATGGACATAGCGCGGTTTGTCGCCTTCCGAGATGAGGTCCCGGCGCGGTTCGACGAAGCGCACGTTGCGACTAACCTGCGCGAGCGCAGCCTTGTCGTCGCCCGATAATCTGGTGAATGCCTCTAGCTTCGATGCCACGACGGTGTCCGGGTCGGCCTGATTGCCCGAGGAACAACCGTTAGCGCCGGTCATCGAATCTCACTCTGATCTATGTTATTTCGGCAATCGCTCCGGAGCGATCGACCCGCCACAATGCAACACAAAGAAACCAAGGCTGTTCAAGAGCTTCCACTGCGAGGCGTGCGGGTCCTGGTAGTGGAGGACGAATATTATATCGCCGACGACCTGCGACGGGAACTCACCGCATCGGGCGCGCGCGTTGTTGGTCCAGTTTCAACAATCGCGAAAGCGCAAGAAGCGCTGGACAGGGCCGAGTTCGATTGCGTCCTTCTGGACCTGAACCTCCACGGCGATAGCGCCGTACCTATTGCCGATCGACTGCTGCAGCAGGGGAAGTCGTTCGCGATCGCGACTGGCTATGGCAGCAGCGGGGTACCCGAACGGCTAAAAGCGATGCCGCGGATCGAAAAGCCTTTCGACCCGCCGGCACTCCTTCGCATTGTCGCCGCGCTGAGCTGCGCCAATTCCCGTGGGTCGCTGCCTAGATAATGCCGAGCAGCCACAGGATGAGGATAAGGATCAGAATCCCACCAAGACCGATGTACATCACGCGCTCCTCTTATTGGTTTTGTTGCTGAAACGAGGAGCGGGGCAGCGGTGTTCCAGTCGTTACGGAACCGATAGAAAAACGTCAGGGTATTATTTTACCCTTCCGGAACATGCCGGATTTTCTTGACTTTTGGCCGCTCACCCGCAAAAGCGCGCCGTACAGCGGTGCCCCGAGGTGCCGCTTTTCTCGTTGGAAAGAGGTTCTCAGCCATGAAGGCGCTGATGAAGACGACCAAGTCGGCAAAGCCGGCTGAGGTTGAGAAGAAGTGGCATCTGATCGATGCCGATGGACTGGTTGTCGGACGGGTCGCCACGATCATTGCCAATATATTGCGCGGCAAGCACAAGCCGAGCTTCACACCGCACGTCGACTGCGGAGACCATGTCGTGGTCATCAACGCCGACAAGGTCCGCTTTACTGGCCGCAAGCTGGATCAGAAGATCTATTACAAGCACACCGGGTTCCCCGGTGGCCTCAAGGGCGTGACGGCAGGCAAGGTACTTGAAGGCCGCTTCCCCGAGCGCATTCTCGAGAAGGCAGTGGAGCGCATGATCCCGCGCGGCCCGCTTGGCCGCGACCAGATGCGCGCCCTTCATCTCTACAAAGGCACCGAGCACCCGCACGGTGGCCAGAATCCCGAAGCGCTCGACGTCGCGTCGATGAACCGCAAGAACAAGGTGGGCGCATGATGTCCGATACTCGCGAAACCATTGCCGAGCAGCTCGGCGCCACTCCCGCTCCAGAAGCTCCGGCGACCGAGGCCGAAGGTCCCGCCGTCGAAGCGCCCGTGACCCCTCCACCGGCTCAGCAGGCCGCTCCGCTTCGCGAGCAGCAGCTGGACAAGTACGGCCGAGCCTATGCGACCGGCCGGCGGAAGGACGCCATCGCGCGCGTTTGGCTGAAGCCGGGCTCGGGCAAGATCGTCATCAACGGCCGCGAGCAGGAAGTCTATTTTGCCCGCCCGACGCTACGCCTTGTCATCAACCAGCCATTCGGCATCGCCGGCCGCGAGGGCCAATATGACGTGGTCGCGACCGTCGTCGGCGGCGGCCTCTCGGGCCAAGCCGGTGCGGTCAAGCACGGCATCGCCCAGGCCCTGACCCGCTTCGAGCCAGAACTGCGCAGTGCCGTCAAGCTGGCCGGGTTCCTGACCCGCGACCCGCGCGTCGTGGAGCGCAAGAAGTACGGCCGGGCGAAGGCCCGTCGCAGCTTCCAGTTCTCGAAGCGCTAACGAACACATCTCCTTTGTCGGCGAAGGGCGGTTCGGTTCTCACGGGCCGCCCTTTTCTGCAACTCCCGTGCAGCCCAGCGGCTTCAGTCGGCCCCTACAGCCGATCATCTCCACCAAGGAGGGGAAGAGCCGCGGGGACGAAGAATCGGAAAGCCAACCGTTTTCTTCGCCATTTTTGCGCCTCGATCGTGGGAGTCGAGCAAGAGGCAGCGACAGCCCCAAGACAGTTCAGCGGCGCAACACTATCTTGAGCCCGCCCCCTTTTCCGATGCGAGCTCAACGCCGGGCGGATCGAACCGAAGCGTTCGATCATGGCTGCGGCTCGTTTCCCGAAGCTCGCTCGTGAAGCAGTGGCCGCCGAGGCTAAGTCAAGGCTGCACTTCACTGGGCTCGACACCGCGGTTACGAAAGGGCGGGG
>JBJMVK010000121.1:0-33663 GCA_045810725.1 Sphingomonas sp.
CTGATCCAGCTAGACGAGCCTGAATTCATGAAGCGAACGCAGGCGACCTTCAAGCTCGGCATCAAGTTCGTCGACTGGCTGCGGCCGGGCCACACTTACGTGCATGGTTTTGGAGTCATCGGCCAGAATTGGGAGTGGCTCCGCTGCCATCAATACTGGCTCCGGGCGAACCAGCGAGGTCGCGCCCGGGACTTCGCCGATTTTTCGATCAACACCGCCGCTGCGCTCGCCAGCAAGTTCATGCATCCGCGACTGGAAATGTCGGAATCCCCGATCAGCCAGATTGTCCATGCATTCCAGTTCGACGCCTCGCTTTATGCCAAATATCTGCGGTCGCTGGCCGAACAGCACGGAGTCAGACGCACCGAAGGCAAAATCGTCGACGTCGGCATGCATGAGAACGGCGACATTGCCTCCGTAACCCTGGAGAATGGGCAAGTCGTCGAGGCCGATTTTTTCATCGACTGCTCGGGCTTTCGCGGCCTCCTAATCGAGCAGACGCTGAAGACCGGATACGACGACTGGAGCCATTGGCTGCCGTGCGACCGCGCGATGGCCGTGCCCTGCGCCCGCACCGGACCGATCGACCCGCTGACTCGATC
Source organism: Sphingomonas sp. (assembly GCA_045810725.1). Lineage (GTDB taxonomy): Bacteria > Pseudomonadota > Alphaproteobacteria > Sphingomonadales > Sphingomonadaceae > Sphingomicrobium. Next base: position 603 of record JBJMVK010000121.1, read on the forward strand.
CACGGCGCGCGAGCCGGGTTGGCAGTGGCGAATCCCGCTCCAGCATCGCACCGGCAACGGGCTCGTCTATTCAAGCAAGCACATCGACGACGACGACGCGGAGAAACTGTTGCTTGCGAATCTGGACGGTAAGCAACTCGCAAATCCGAATCGCCTGCGCTTCACGAGCGGCAAACGCCGCAAGATGTGGAACCGGAACTGCGTCGCCCTGGGCCTCGCGGCTGGGTTCCTGGAGCCCCTGGAATCGACCAGCATCCATCTCGTGCAATCGGCCGCGATCCGCCTGGTGCGCCTGTTCCCGGACGCCGCGACGGACCAGGCGACGATCGACGAATTCAACCGCCAGTGCGATTTCGAGTGGGAGCGCATCCGCGATTTCATCGTGCTCCATTATTGGGCGAACCAGCGTCCCGGCCCTTTCTGGGAATATTGCCGGACCATGGAGCTGCCGGCGACGCTCCGGCGCAAGATCGACCTGTGGCGCTCGAACGGCCGCATTTTCCGCGAGGACGACGAATTGTTCGGCGAGGAGAGCTGGATCCAGGTGTTCCTCGGGCAGGAAATCCTTCCGAAGAGCCACGATCCGCTCGTCGCGATCAAGAGCGACGCGCAGATCGAGCAATATCTCGGGAATATCGCAGCGACAATCCAGCGCTGCGTCGATGTCATGCCGGATCATGACGAATATGTGAGGAAATATTGCCCGGCCGATCCGATCTTGTGAGGCGTCTGGCGGCGATCATCCTGGGTATCCTGTTCGCGGCCGGCTGCGCGACGGTCCGCCCCCCATCTTCCGCACCCGCCGAGATGTGGCTGACGACAGCGGACGAGATGCAGAAATTGTCGCCGCAGGCGCTGCAACAAGCTGCCGGCCCCGCATCGGGCGACGAGACGGTCACGATCGACAGCTCAACGCATTTCCAGAAGATGCACGGCTTCGGCGCGGCGATGACGGACGCGTCGGCGCTCCTCATCAGCAAGCTTCCCGAGGACAAGCGCAAGGCGCTCCTGACGGAGCTTTTCGGGCGCAAAGAGAACGGGCTCGGGCTGTCGTTCACGAGGCTGACGGTCGGGGCGTCCGATTTCTCGACGAGCGACTACAGTTACGACGACACGCCCGGGAACGTTCCCGATCCCCAGCTTAAATATTTCTCGATCGATCCGGCGAAGACATATGTCCTTCCGCGCGTGCGCGAAGCGCTCGCGATCAATCCGGACTTGCTGGTGATGATCAGCCCCTGGAGCCCTCCTGCCTGGATGAAAACAACGAAGAGCCTGATCCAGGGCCAGCTCTTGCCCCAATATTACTCCGCCTTCGCGACCTATCTCGCGCGAACGGTCGAGGGGTTCGGACGCGAAGGCGTTCCGGTGTCGATGATCACCATCCAGAACGAGCCCGACTTCGAGCCCGACAGCTATCCAGGAATGCGGGTCAATTCGCCGGACCGCGCTGTCATCATAGGCCGCTACGTGGGTCCCGAATTTCGATCGAGAGGCCTCAAGACAAAGATCCTCGACTACGATCATAACTGGGACAATCCCGAGATGCCCTTGACGGTCCTCAATGACGCCGTCGCGCGGGAATATGTCTCGGGAGTGGCCTGGCACTGCTACGAAGGCGACGTGCCGGCGCAATCGCCGGTGCACGATGCTTATCCAAAGAAAGAGGCGTGGCTGACCGAATGCTCGGGCGGCGAATGGAGCCCAAAATATAGCGAAGTCCTTGGTTGGATGACGGACAAGCTCATCATCGGCGCGTCCAACAACTGGTCCAAAGGGACCTTGCTCTGGAACCTCGCCCTCGATCCGTCCCACGGCCCGCATACCGGCGGCTGCGCCGATTGCCGCGGCGTCATCACGATCGATCCAGCGACCGGCGCGATCACCCGCAACGTCGAATATTATGTGCTCGGCCATGCGAGCCGGTTCGTGCTGCCTGGAGCCTTCCGCGTTGCGACGACGAAACGCGGCGATGGAGTCGAAGCCGCTGCCTTCGTCAATCCCGACGGAAGCCGCGTGGCGATCCTCTACCGCAAGTCGGGCGAAGGCCCCATCGCGCTCGCACTCGATCACCAACGCTACATGCTCGACCTTCCCAAGGGATCGGTCGCGACCTTGAGGTGGAGCGCACGACGCGGCCACAAGTGAGCGCGAGCCAACCGGACAAGCGGCGCATCGTCTTTGCCTTCGCGGCGGTGACGTCGCTGTTTTTCGCCTGGGGTTTCATCACGTCGAACAACGACCCCTTGATCGTTGCTCTTCGAGCAGCGTTTCACCTCGACTATGCCGAAGCGCTGCTGACGCAGATCGTCTTCTTCCTTGCCTATGGACTGCTCTCGCTTCCCGCCGCCTGGATGACGAGCCGCATCGGCGCGGTGGACATGATCCTCGGCGCGCTCGGACTGATGGCGGTGGGCTGTATCCTCGTCGTTCTCAGCACTGACCTGGGTCATTTCTGGCCGATCCTCGCCGCGCTCTTCGTGCTCGCAGGTGGCTTCACCGCGCTCCAGGTCGCTGCAAACCCCTTGGCCGCAGAACTCGGGCCCCCGCAGCGCAGCCATTTGCGGTTGAATTTCGCGCAGGCCTTCAATTCTCTCGGCGTGGTTCTCGGCGTTCATTTCGGTTCGCTGGTGATGCTCGGTGATCCCGCGCTTCGCTCCCCTTCGAGCACTGCAATGACAGCCGCGAGGCGGGGCGACCTTCTCGACGCCGTCGACCGCGCATTCATGATCATGGCTGCGCTGCTCTTCGGGCTAATGCTCCTCTTTGGCCTGCTTCGCGGTTTCCTGGTTCGTGTTGCTCCCAATCACCGCACTTCGGCCGCCACCGGGATGTTCGAAGCGCTGCGCTCGCCATGGGCCGTGTTCGGCGCCGCCGCGATCGGCCTCTATGTCGGCGCCGAGGTTTCGGTTGGAAGCATCATGATCAACTTCCTCAACCAGCGATCGGTGCTTGGATTACCGTTCGACGATGCCGGCGCCTATCTCGCGAACTTCTACTGGGGCGGCGCGCTCTGCGGTCGTCTCGTCGGGACAGCGCTCCTGACGCACGTTCGGGCGAGCCGCCTCCTCGCTTTCTGCGGAATGACGGCCGCGCTCCTTTGCCTGATTGTGCTTGCAACGGACGGGCCGGTGGCCGGCTATGCTGCGCTCGCTATTGGCTTTTTCAACTCGATCATGTTTCCCACGATCTTCACGATCACGCTCGAGCGATCGGGCGTGTCGCAAAACTCGACGTCCGGCTTGTTGTGCCTTGCGATTTTCGGAGGTGCATTGTTGCCGGTGGCGGTGGGCACGATCGCCGACAGCTTCGGCCTCGGCGCTTCATTCGTGGTTCCGCTCGCCGCTTATGCGTTCATCGCATTGTTCGCCTTCGGAGCGCGATCGAACGAGGCGGGAACCTCCTCGAGGGAGCCGTCGACAAGTGCTCCACAGATTCCCTAGCCGAGACCACAGATGATCCAAGCGTTCCTTCTTCTAGCCGCCCAGTCCGCCTTCACCGTGACGAACTCGGTCTATACCGGCCCGATGCGAAGGGCTCGCAACGCGCGGCTCGCCTGGCACGACGAGTTCGGCGGCAGGGCGCTCGATACGCGCAAGTGGCAATATGACACGAGCAGGAACAAGCAAGGCTGGTTCAACGGCGAACGCCAATATTATTCGGCTGGACAGAATCTAGTCGTGAGGAACGGGCTTCTCACGATCGAGGCGCGCCACGAGAAACTCGATCCAGGGCGTTATCGGGACTGGGGAGGCCAGGAATACACGTCCGCAAAGATTTTCTCGAAAGGACGAGGTTGGACCTACGGCTTCTATGAAATCCGCGCCAAGCTGCCCTGCGCCCGCGGAACCTGGCCGGCGATATGGATGCTGCCCGTGGACATGAAAAAATGGCCCGACGACGGCGAAATCGACATCATGGAGCAGGTCGGCTCCGAGCCGAACGTCATCTACGCTTCGCTCCATACGGGGCTCTTCAACCACGTCTCGAAGACACAGCGGAGCGCGCAGAAACGGGTGCCGACGAGCTGCACCGCTTTTCACGTATACCAGCTCGACTGGCGGGCCGATGCGATCACCATCGGCGTCGACGGCCACGGGATTCTCAAAGTGCGCAATGACCGACCGGGCGGAAAGGGCGCGTGGCCCTTCTTCACGCCTTTCAGGATGATCCTCAATCTCGCGATCGGCGGCGACTGGGCCGCTGCGAAGGGGATCGATGACAAGGCCATGCCCCAGCGCATGGAGGTCGACTATGTGCGCGTGTGGCAAACCGGCTCGAGGAGCGGCTCTTGATCTCGTTGATTGCTTCTGCGGCGCTGGCCGCGGCCCAGCCGCCGCAATCGATCCTCTTCGTCGGCAACAGCTTCACCTTCGGCGCGATGTCGGACGTCATGACCTATCGCAAGGAGAGCGTCAGCGACCTGAACGGCGACGGGATCGGGGGAGTGCCCGCGCTCTTCAAGCGCTTCGCGGACGAGGCCGGACTTCATTACGAAGTCTCGCTCGAAACGGCAGCGGGACAGACTCTCTCGTGGCACCTTGCGAACAAGCGAGCGGCGATCGACCGCAAGTGGGACTCGGTGGTGCTCCAGCAATACAGCACCCTCGATGCCGACAAGCCCGGAGATGCCACCGCGACGATCAGCGCCGCGAAGGCGATCACTGCGGTCCTTCGCGCTCGCAACCCAGCGGTCGACATCAGCCTGGTGGCAACCTGGACGCGTCCCGACCTCACCTATCCGGCGGGCAAGCATTGGTCGGGTGAGCCCATCGATAAAATGGCGCTCGATCTGAGAAGGGCGGACGACCGCGTCCGGGCGCTCGATCCGGCGATCGCCCGCATCGTGCCCGTGGGCGAGGCGTTTACCTGCGCCATCGAAAGCGGCGTTGCCGATCCAAATCCCTATGATGGCACTGCGCTCGGCAGGATCGATCTGTGGGCGAGCGACCATTATCACGCGTCGAGTTACGGCTATTATCTCGAGGCGCTGACGATCTTCGCGGCCGTCACGCACAGGGATCCGAGGAAGCTTGGAAAAGCGGAGGAGGCGGCTGCGAACCTGGGGATTTCGGCATCGATAGCGGCGAAGCTCCAAAGCATCGCCTACGAGCTTGCGGCGACGGGCCGATGCAAGGTGGCCACGCCAAGCCGCGCCAAGCGATGAACATGCCGTCCAAGGCGCGCCTTGCGCTGTTTGCGTTCGGCGACTTCGCCTTCAATCTCTTCTGGCAGAGCATCATGCTCTTCCTGCTCTTCTACTACACCGACGCCTTGAACCTTCCGATCGCGATTGCAGCGACGACCTACATGGTCGCCTCGGTATGGGACGGCATCGCGAACTTCGCCGCCGGAGTCCTGGTTGACCGCGCACACGACCGCTTCCGCTACGGAGCATTGATCGCAGCCGGCGCGATCCCGCTCGGCCTGACCTTCGTGCTCACCTATATGCCGCCACCCGGCGGTGGATGGGAAGTTGCATGGGTCCTTGGCGCGCACCTTCTCTTCCGAACCGCTTATGCCGGCGTCAACGTGCCTTATCTCGCGATGTCGGCGCGGATCAGTCGCGATCCCGGGGACCGAGCGCTGGTCGCGGGTCTGAGGATGCTGTTCGGCACCGCCGCAGCGGTCACTGTCGCGCTCGCCACCGTGCCGGTCGGCCGCTGGCTCACCGGATCCAGCGCTGCAGAGGCCTATTTCGGCGCGGCGATGCTGTTCGCAGGCCTTGGCGCTCTCATCCTCATCATCGTTGGCATGACGTATCGCGAGGGGACTGGCGCTCACCGCCCGGTGCCGGCAAGCCTTGGCGCGGCGCTTTCCAGCCTCGTTCGGAACCGCGCCTTCATTGCGCTCAACGCCGCGATGATGGCGATGATCGTCGCCATTACCGTGCTCAACAAATCGGTCCTCTATTATTTCAAGTATCTCCTGAACGATCCCGACGCGGGCCAGCTGGCGCTCGCCTCGATGGGCCTCGTCGGCGGGATCGCGATCCCGCTCTGGATGCTCGTCGGAAGGCACGTGGGACTAAGGGCGCTGTGGCTAATCGCCGCGGGGCTCGGAATGGCAGGCCTCGTCCTTTTCACCCTGGTCCCATTCGGCGGGGTTCGAACGATGCAGCTGTTTCTCGTTGGCATGCAGGTCATGAGCGTGGGGCTTAATTTCGTCTTCTGGGCGATGCTCCCGAACACGATCGAATTTGGCGAGCGCGCGACCGGCCTTCATGTCGAAGGTACGGTCTTTGGAGTAGCGGCACTCCTCCAGCGGATCGCGATCGGTATTGCGACCGCGATTCTCGGCTTTGGCTTTGCCTCGGCCGGCTACGTTCCAAACGTCCAGCAGAGCGCGTCGACCCTGGCGAGCATGCGAATGACAGTGGCCCTTGCGCCGCTCGCGTTCCTCGCCCTCTCGTGCGCCGCGATGCTGCTCAATCCGCTTGGCCGCCGGTCGAGCGAGGCGCCCGAGGTCGCCGGAGGAACCGCTTCCTAGGCGGTGAGTTCGAAGCTTGCGTGAACGCCTTCGGCCTCCGCGGAGGGTGCGACCCAGACATCGAACGAACCGGGTTCGACGGTGGGCTTGTCCTTGAGTCCGTAAAAAGCGAGGTCGCCCGCGCCGAGCGTGAACCGGACGACTTCGGACTGGCCCGGCGCGAGGCGGATTTTCCTGAAGGCCTTCAACTCCCGCACCGGTCTCGTGACGCTCGCGACGGGGTCGTGGATATAGAGTTGGACAACTTCCTCCGCCGTGCGGGTGCCGCGATTAGTAATCGTGGCGGAGACCTCGATGTTGCCATTCATCGGCATCGTCGCCGCGCTTAGGGCGAGCGCGGCATAGTCGATCTTGCCATAGGTGAGGCCGTGGCCGAACGGATATCGCGCGCTGTTCGAAATGCCCCGGAAATGGGCTTTATACGGCTGCAGCGGCCCCGGCGGATTGGGTCGGCCGGTCGGCTTGTGAGCATAATAATAGGGTTCCTGGCCCGACTTCCACGGGAAGCTCGCCGGGAGCCGGCCGGAGGGTCCGTAGGCACCGAACAAGACATCGGCAATTGCGCTCCCGGTCTCGGTTCCGAGGAACCAGGTCGCAAGGATCGCCTGCGCGTTCGCGACTGCTCCCTCGAGCGCCAGCGCGCGGCCGTGTTTCAGGACGACGACCGTCGGCTTTCCCAGCGCCGCAACCGCTTCGGCCAACTCCTGCTGCGGAGCTGGTACGACGATCTCGGTGCGCGACTGGGCCTCGCCCGACATTCCAGCGCCTTCGCCAATCGCGAGCACGACGACGTCCGCCTGGCGCGCGGCGGCGAGCGCCTGGTCGATACCGCCCGCAAGTGGTTCTTCAACGCCCGAGCCTTGAGCGACGATGACCGAAGCTCCGTCGGCAACGGCCGAGCGAACGCCGGTCGCAAGGTCCACCGACTTCGAATCGTCGCCATAGACCACCCACGGTCCGACGAGGTCGTGCTGTCCCGCCGCGAACGGGCCGATGAGCGCAATGCGCTTGCCTGATCTTGGAAGCGGCAAGAGGTCGCCGTCGTTCTTCAGCATGACGATTGCCTTGCGCCCCGCCTCGCGCGCGAGAGCCCGGGTCCTGGGCAGCATCGAGCGTCCCGACTCCCGCTTCTCATCAATGCGGCCGAAGGGATCCTCGAACAGCCCGAGCATGGCCTTCAAGGCGAGGACGCGCCGTACCGACTCGTCGATCTTCGCTTGCGGCACCTCGCCGCTTCGAACGAGGTCCGGCAGATATTTTCGATAAAGGCCGCTCTGCATGCTCATGTCGACGCCGGCAAGGAAGGCGAGCTTCGCCGCATCTCGGCCGTCCTTGGCGTAGCCGCCGAGGATCATTTCCTCATCGCCCGTGTAGTCGGAAACGACGAACCCTTCGAAACCCCACTCGCCGCGCAGGAGATCGGTCATCAGCCAGTGATTCCCGGTCGAGGGCACGCCGTTGATCTCGTTGAACGAGGCCATCGCCGAGAGCGCGCCCGCGTCGAAGCCAGCCTTGTAGGGCTTGAGGTAGACTTCCCTCAGGCGGCGCTCGGACGCGTCGACGACATTGTAGTCGAGCCCCGATTCGGCGGCGCCATAGGCCGCGAAATGCTTGATGCATGCGAGCATGTGCTGGTTGGACTTGAGGTCGGCGCCCTGGAAACCCTGGACGCGCGCGGCGGCGAACAACTGTCCGAGGAGCGGATCCTCGCCGCCCCCCTCAACTCCGCGTCCCCAGCGCTGGTCGCGGGCGACATCGACCATCGGCGAGAATGTCCAGTCGATCCCTGCTCCTGAGGCTTCGAACGCCGCGGCCTCGGCCGTGCGCCGGGCGAGATCCGGCTCGAAGCTCGCGACCTCGGCGAGCGGCACCGGGAATATGGTTCGGTGACCATGAATGATGTCCGCGGCAAAGATCAGCGGGATCTTCATGCGCGACTGCTTCATGGCGGCAGTCTGGAGGATTCGAGCCATCCTGGCGCCGTTGCCGTTGAAGACGCCGGTCAGCTGGCCCTGGCGTGCTTCGTTGACCTGGCTTTCGAAGTCGGAACCATTGCCTGGGGGATTGAGGCCGAGCGCCGCTCCGCCGCCCCAGGCCGAGGCCATCAGCTGCAGCTGGCCCGCTTTCTCTTCCAGGCTCATCCGTCCGATCAACTGGTCGACGAAGCCTGGAACGGAGACTCGTGTCGAAGCGGCGAGGAGCGCTCGCGCAGGAGACGCAAGCCAGGCCGCCGCGGCTCCGGCGCTCATCAGCACGGAGCGTCGTGAAATGCGCGTGTCCAGCATGAACTCTCCCTTCAGACGTGCACGGACCGAGCGCAACAACTGTTAAAACGAGCACGAAATTTTCGTGCGACTTGACCATCTGTGTAACCGGTTACATGACGCACGCCTCAAGCAATTGCAATCGCCCCAGTGCGTGACTTTTGCGCGATTTGCTGCCGATAAGGCCGTTTCTCAGTCGACCCTTGGATGCGGGAGAGCATGCCCGAAGCCACGATCCGCGATGTCGCCCGCCGCGCGCACTTGTCGGTCGCGACGGTCTCGCGCGCCCTCAACGGGTTCGACAATGTGAGCGAGGCCGCGAAGGAGCGCGTCGCGGAAGCGGTTCGGGTCCTCGGCTATGTTCCGCACGCAGGAGCTCGAAGCCTCAGTCTCGCGCGAACCAATGCGATCGGCGTGGTTCTTCCCGACCTTCACGGCGAATTCTTTTCAGAGATCGTTCGCGGGATGGACCGGGAAGCGAGTCGCCGCGGATATCTCCTGCTGCTTTCCAACCTCCACGGTAGCCCCGATCAGGCGACGCTCGCCCTGAGGGCGATGCACGGGCGCGTCGATGGATTGATCGTGATGGCGCCCAACCTTGCAGCCGAGGATCTCGCCGCCGCGCTTCCACCGCGGCTTCCATCGGTGCTCATCAACACGCGCGACGTTGGCGGCCACCGGCCGGCGATCCACCTCGACAATGCCGCCGGAGTCGTCGCCGTCGTCGACCATCTCGCAGCGCTCGGGCGCAAGCGACTTGTCCATGTCGCAGGTCCTCGAGGCAACATCGATGCCGACGAGCGCGCAGTCGCGTTCAAGCATGCCTGCGCGGCTCGAGGACTCGCCTGCGAAATCCTCCGCGGGGATTTCGAGCAGGCGTCGGGCGAGCACGCGGTCGCCCGGCTGATCGAGAGCGGACATAAGTTCGATGCGCTCTTTGCGGCAAACGACAATATGGCGATCGGAGCGCTCCAGGCGCTCGCCGACGCGGGCATCGCGGTTCCGATGGACGTCGCCGTTGTCGGGTTCGACGATATCCCGCTCGCACGCCATCTCGGCCTCACGACTGTTCGGGTGCGCATCGCCGAGCTCGGCGAGCGGGCACTCGCACGATTGCTCTTATCCATGTCGACGAGCGACGGGAACGGGGAGGAGCTTCACGCACCCGAGCTCGTGGTGAGAAACACGACGGGGCCGGGGAGCCTCGAATGATCGAGCTCGATCGCCGCGCCCTTCTTAGAGGGTCCTCGTCGCTGCTCTTGGGGGCTGCGGCGCTGCCCGTGCCGCTACGCGCGGCATTGCAATCGCCTGGCAAGTCGCTTCCCGCCTTCTACTCGACCATCGAAGAGCGCACCTTCCGCTGGTTCTGGGACACGGTGAACAGGAGCAACGGCCTCGTTCCCGACCGTTGGCCCTCGCCGAGCTTCTCGAGCATCGCGGCCGTCGGCTTCGCGCTTCCCGCTTACGCGATCGGCGCCGAGCGAGGCTGGTGCAGCCGTGCAGAAGCGCGCGATCTCACGGCTACGACGCTGCGCTTTTTCTGGGATGCGCCGCAGGGGCCCGGGCCGACGGGCACCACCGGGTACAAGGGTTTCTTTTACCATTTTCTAGACATGAAGAACGGGCTTCGCTTCCGCGACGTCGAGCTCTCCACCGTCGATACCACGATCTTCCTCATGGGCGCACTCTTCGCTGGTCAGTATTTCGACCGCGAAAATGCCATCGAGCGCGAGATCCGGGAGCTATCCAACGGCCTTTATGAACGCGCGGACTGGAACTTCTTCAGGAGCGATGGACGCGAAGCGGTGTCCATGGGCTGGCACCCGGGGAAGGGTCTCATCCCGGCCAATTGGGTGGGCTTCAACGAGGGCATGTTCGTCAACATCCTCGCGCTCGGCTCGCCGACGCATCCCGGTCCGAAAGATCTTTGGGAGCAATGGACGGCGAATTACGCGGACTTCTGGCGCGGCGAGGGCCCTCTTCGCCGGATCGCCTTCGCGCCCCTGTTCGGCCACCAGTACAGTCACATCTTCATCGACTTTCGAGGCATTCGCGACAAAGTGATGCGCCAGGCGGGGTTCGACTATTTCGAAAACAGCAGGCGCGAGACCTATGCGAACCGCGCTTATTGCGTCGCAAATCCCATGGGCTGGCGCGGCTATTCGAAGGACCTGTGGGGCCTCACTGCCTGCGATGGACCGGGTGATTTCCGACTGATCTACAATGGCGAGCAGCGCGCCTTCCACGGCTATGCGGCTCGTGGCCCCGTTGGCGAACCCGACGGTCTGGACGATGGCACGATCGCGCCGACGGCGGCGCTCGGCTCGCTCCCGTTTGCCCCGGAGATCGTCGTCCCGTGCGCTGATGCCTTAATGAAGCAAGCCGGGCTCTTCGATCGCTACGGCTTCAGGGACAGTTTCAACCCGAGCTTCACCTACCAGGAGCTGAAGGTCCAGACCGGCCCGGTCGATTCGAGGAACGGCTGGGTCGCGAACGATTATCTCGGCATCGATCAGGGACCGATCCTCCTGCAGGCAGCCAATTACCGCGACGATTTCGTGTGGCGGACCATGCGCCAGGTGCCCGCCATCCGGCGCGGCCTCGAACGCGCGGGATTTACCGGCGGGTGGCTCTCTAGCGGACGGGGAGAACGCGGCTGAGGCTGGAGACGCCGCTCTCGTTGAACGCCTCGATCGCGGCGTAATAAGGGACCCCAGCATTCAGCGAGCGAAGGTCCTTCGCCAGCGTCGGCCCCTTCCCAAGATCGTCCGCCCACAATTGATAGGTCAAGGTTAGCCGGTCGGGCCTGATTCCGTAGCGGATATTGTAGCCCAAGGCGCCATCGACCTTCGTCCAGCGGATCGTCGCGTCGCGTTGGTCGCCGTGCCTTTTCGCCTCGGCAATCTGCGGCTGCCGCGGGGCCGAGCCTCCGGCACTGCCGAACACCCTCACGTCGCTGATCGCCAGGTTCGCGGCGCCGACATGCCCGTGGACGTAGCGGATGAAGCGCGCGCTCAAGGGCGAAGCTAGCTCGAAATAAGCATTCGGGCGATCGCGCCGCGGGGGTTCCGTGCGAGCGATCTCCTGCCAGTGCTTACCGTCGATCGACGCTTCGAGTGTGAACTCGGTGTAGATGTCGGGGGCATCGGCGAACCGGGCTGACTTATAATCAGCGAAATTGACCTGGACCGCCCGCACGATGTCGGTCTTCCCAAGATCGACCGCCAAGCTCGAGCCTGGCTTGTTCTCGGCCGCGACCCAGAAGGTCCTCGGGTTTTCGTCGGTTACGCGGCTGGCGTTGAACTCGCCCATCGTCGAGGATGCCATCGCCGGCTTCTTGTAACTCAGGAGCATCCAGCCGGTGAACAGGCTGTCGGGATCCTCGATCTTCTTCTGAGGGGCCCATTGCGGGAAGTCCGCGAACCGCGACGAGGCCCACATCTGGCCGTCCGCCTCGAACTTCACTGGAAGCATGTCGAGGCGTCGTTCGAACTTCCAGTTGTTCCCAACCCATGGCGTGCCCGTGTTCCACCAATTTCCGTAGCGGTCCTCGAACGTCGATCCGTGGCCCGCGCCCTGGACGAAGCCGCCAGGCTTGTAGGCTATTGGGTTGTAGGGCGCATAAGTGAACGGGCCTAGGGGCGAGTTCGCCACATAGGTGCCGTTCGCATAGGCATTATATTCGGTCCCGGGCGCCCCGTACTGGAGGTAGTATCGCCCCGCCACCTTCGTCATCCACGCGCCCTCGAGAAAGGGATCGATATGCGTGCCATCGGGAAGGCAGCCGCAATGGTCCTCGCCGAACCGCTCCCAGCCATGCCCCTTCGGTTCGAGGCCGAAGAGCGACTGCGGCTTCGTCTGGTAGATGAGCTTACCGTCCTCAAACGCGATTTTCTGGCCATAGATCGGGAAGACGTTCGAGGAATCCCAATACAGGTACCATTGGCCATCGTCGTCCTTGAAGAGTCCTGGGTCCCAGGGGCCGGGCGGAACTTCGCCGGGTTTCATCTCCTTGGGAGGCTTGTCGACCGCGCCTGGGAGCTCGGGCATCTGGCGGACCAGGAAATCGAGCTTGCCTGTATCGGGCGCAGTCGTGACGAGGATTGACCCGGGCCTCGTGAAAGACATCGAAGGCATGAGGACCAGGCGATTACCGTCGACGAAGACGGCCGGCGCGACGATCCCGCCGAAGGCCCAGCGGCTCGGAGTCACGAACCTCCAGTGGATGAGGTCATCAGAGCGCCAGTAGCCGTCGGCGAGCGTCAGGAAGAGATAGTAGGTCCCGTGATAATTGACGACCGCCGGGTCGGCCGCGGTGCGATAGGAAACCCCCTCGTTGATCTGCTCGAAATTGTACCGGTAGTCGATATCGAGGGGGTTTATGTACGTGCGCTGCTCGGCGTGAGCTGCGCTTGCGATGCTCGATGCAGCGACGGCGAAAACGAGGGTCTTCAAAGGCATCTTCAAGACCTCCTCAGTGACCACGGACGAACAGATTTGCGGTGAGGCGGCCCTCGTTGGGATCGGCGCTGAAGGTCATGCCCGGCGGAATGATTCCAGAATGAAGGAGGCTTCCCTGGTAGATCACCAAGCGGTCGGAAACAGCCTCGATCGCACCGATCTCCTCGAAAAATTCATCGGAGCCGTGGATGTACCCCGAGCGCGGCGACAATCGCGCGGCATCGGCTCTCGCTGTCTCCACGAACAGACCGACATTGTCCTGCGTCACGCGCTCGATCCCGGTGGCGCGCTGGCGATAGAAAGCGGTTCCCGATCCCGTCGGCACGCTGAGGTAATGGAGGAGCGCCAGATGCTTCTGGTCCGTGGTGTCGAAGTGCGGCGCGCGCTGCGGGGGCGCCAGCTCGTCCGGTTGCCTGGTGACGATCGAGAAGCTCGCTTCCAAAAGGTCAAATCGCTGGATCTCGAATCCGCCCCCAATGAATTGCGCCGCGGATCTGCAGACATCCTCGACATAATCGTTGGCTGCCCCGTCTGCCCGGTCAATGACGCGCCTCACGCCTGGGTAGTAATTACCGTGGGGAGGGTAAGGGGCGAGATCTCTCGCGACCTTCAGGATCGGCTCCAGCGAGCCGCTGAACTCGTCGATGACGACGATGGGGCTTTGGCTGTTACCGACGCGGAGGAGCTCAGGTTTCACGTTCACCTAAAGAAGAAGGAGGGAGACGTCGCCGCCCCCCTCCTCTCGAATTCAAACCCCCGATTAGAACTTGTAGCTCGCTCCGACCTGGAACTGGCGTTGGTCGTTCGACAGCGCGCCGTGCTCGACGAGCGGCGGCGGGTTGCCAGAACCAGCGCCCCAGGTCGAATAAGTCCGGTTGAGCCAGTTGAAGACGTTGAAGGCCTGGGCATCGACGGTGAGCTCGTGACCCCAGGGCATCTTGAAGGTCTTGGCGACGCGCAGGTCGAGCCGCTTGTAACCGATCGTCTTGTCGGGGAAGTAGACGCCCGAGAAATTGCCCACGCAGCACGCGCCAACTGGCTTGTCGCTGGTGCCCGGCGGATTGTTGTCGGGTGGGAAGAAGATGTGGCCGAAGGCAGGCCCCGAATTCAGTGAGAGAATGCCCGAAAGCGTGATCCCCCACGGCGCTCGCCAGGTGGCGGACGTCACCGAGTTCCATTTCGGAACTTCGGGGAGGTAGTTCCAGCCGAATACGTCGAGCTCCGTCCCGTTGAACATTTCGTCCTGGTTGAACGGGTCTTGGCCGACGTTGGTTTTTGCATGCTGCAGCGTCAGCGATTCCGTGAAGCCCCATGTGCTTCTGTCGGTGAACGGCTTCTCGATGTGGAGATAAAGAGCGTTCAGCCGGGCGCGGCCGTTATCCAGTCCCCGATTGACCTTGCCTTGGAAGCCGGGGAGCTGGGCGCCGCTGACCGGGCAGTTCAGAAACGGGCCATTGGGCACGTTGTCGTTGATCCAGTTGTCGCCGCCGTTCACGCATCCGTCCGGCGTAAGCAACACGGAAGCCCATCCGTTATCGTAGAAGTTGGCCCGCGCGAACAGGAACAAATTGTGGGATTCGATGTGCGAATACGTGAGCGAGGTTTGAATGTCGCCGAACTGCTTTCGGACACCGAGATCGAACTGGTCGGAATACGGCGTCTTGAGCTTGTTCGGGAGCACCCAGACCGCGCCGCCATGGAAACCCTGGCTCGCGAAAAATTGCCGCAGCGCATCTGGATCGTGACAATAAGCAGGGGGCGATGCACCCGCGCACGCAGGCAGTGCCTGTGAGATCGTGATGCTGCTGTTCATCTGCTGCTCGATCTGGCCTTCGATGAACAGCGATTGATCGTAATAGCGCCCTGCGCCTCCGAAGATCACGATGTCATGATCCCCGTGGACGTCGTACGCTACGCCGAGGCGCGGCTGGAAGTGGTTATATTCCGGATTCCGGTTGTGACCGTTCGAGATATAATCGTCGGCGTTGATGCCGCGCGCCTGCCAGCCCTTGTAGGCGCGTAGCGCGTCGGCGATCGGTTGCGGCGTCACGTAATGGACGTTGTTGGGATTGTTCTCGAAGTCCCAGCGCAGGCCCGCATTCACCGTCCAGTGAAGGTCGGGCTTCCACTCGTCTTCCGCGTAGAGCCCGATCAAAGTGTCCTTGCCGCTAAGGGTCGGCGAGGACTGGATGTTGACCTGGCCGAAATACGGCGTCGCGGTGGTGACGTCAAAACTCGAGACGCTGCACGCAGGAGGCGGACTGCCGCCGCTGCCCTCGCCCGAGTTCGGGCACGGGTTCTGGACGAAATAGCTGCCGTTGAAGTGATCGTTCACTTCCCGGCTGAGATCGTAGAAGATGGCCTGGCCGCCGAACTTGATCGTATGGTCGCCGGTCCGATAGGTCGCGTCGTCCTTGATGACCCAAGATTTTTCCGTGTCGTCCTGAACAAAGCTGTTGGCACCGAGCAGAACCTGCGTTCCACCAGTTCCGTTCGGGAGCCCGGTAACCGGGTCGTGGGGCGGCGCGCCGGTAAGAATATATTCTGGACCAGTAGAAACGTCGGGCGTGCCGTTCTCCGCCTTATCGTGGGCGATGTTGAGCAGGTTGAGGAAATTGCCGGAGCTGTGGCGCCACTGCCCTTGGAAGCGCGTCTGGCGCGTGGACAGCAGTCGGCCATGGCTTTCGACGGCATTGCCGCCAAAGTCGCTCAAATTGCTCTGACGCCGGGCGTACCCGATAAGGTTGAAGGTGTTTTCGGCGTCCATGAAGAAGGTCAGCTTGCCGAAGTACAGTCCCTGGTGGAAATTGGCCGGGATCGCGCCGTTGACTTCGGCCTCGATGTTTTGAGGGACCGACGCGGTGACGTTGAACGAGCCGGCTGGCAGCCGCTGGCTCACTCCCTCGGCGGCAACATAGAAATTCAGTTTGCCCGGGATGATCGGGCCGCCGAATTCGCCGCCGAACTGCTTGCGATCGAAGTCCTGCTTGGGACCCTTGGTGAAGAATGGCTTGGTGATGAACGCCTTCGGTTGCCACTCGAAGAAGGCCGATCCGTGAAGCTTGTCACCGCCCGTCTTGGTAACGGCGTTGAGCACGCCGCCCGCCGAATTTCCGACTTCCGCGCCGAAGTTCTGGGTTTCGACCTGGTACTCCTGGATCGCGATCTGGGGGAAGGGGTTCCCGAAAGAGCCGAAGTTCTGGCCGAACATTCCGCCGTGGTTGACGGGGTTCTTGAAGCTCATCCCGTCAAGGAGGACGTTGGAATGGTCGGCGTTGAGCGCGCCCACCTGGAATTGCTGCGCGCCGCTCGGATTTGCCAAGGTTACGCCCGGCGCGAGGATCGCGAAGCTGAGGAAGTTGCGCGAGTTCTGCGGCAGGTTCTCGATCTGGGCAGGAGTAATGTTCGTGGCGACGGTCTGCGCCTGCACCGGCTGCGCTGTCCGGCGCCCGGTGACGACGATCGCGCCATTGGCCCGTGCTTCGACGAAGTCGATGGCTACGGTCTGTCCGACTTGGACGCTGGCAGTCTGGGGAGACTTCCCGGCGACGGTCACGGAATAGTCGGACGGCCTTAAGCCGAGGATCGAATAATTTCCTTTCGCATCGACCGTGCCCACCGAGCGCTGCCCGGTATGCGCGTCGACGGCAACGACCTGGGTTCCGGCCGCCACTCCATCGACGTGTCCCTGGATGGTACCGAACTCGGCCTGCGCGTGGGCAGGTGACGCGACGGTCAGCGCCGCCGTGATCGCGATGACGGAAATGCCGGATGCAAACCGACGCTTGTTATGGATATTGCTCACTTCGCCTCTCTCCCCAGTTCGGCGCTGTAACCGGTTACATTCAAATTTTAGTCACAAGGCTGATCAGCAAAAGATGAAACGCTTTCGCGCTGGCCGAGTCAATTGCACCCCAAGGGGCGGCCGTGCGGCTTTGCGGCGGCTGTGGCTTTCAGGTCACGGGAGAGGCGACCGTCAGGCGGCGCCGCGTTCGTAGCTGAGGTTGAAGCTGAGACCGGGCGACGCTGACGCGGACGCTTCGGGCGCGCTCGGCGGAAGTCGCCTCACGAAATCGCCGTGATCCGGCATCTTCTCGGCGACGTCCTCGATCACCTCGGCAATATCGCGGAGGAACGTTGCGATGGCGTCATCCGGAACGAAGTTCGTCACCGGGTCGGCGTGCATCTCGAAGCCCTGTCCGATGAGCACTTGGACCCAGCTTTCCTCGGCGAACAGTTCCTGCGCGTTGTGCTTGAAAAAGCGGCCTGACGCGCGGAACAGTTCCAAGCGCTCCGAAAGGCTGTCGGGCACGACCATCTCGCGAACATGGTCCCAGAGCGGATCTCCGCTCCGCCGAGTGACCTTGTAGTGGGCGATGATGAAGTCGCGCACATCCTCATATTCGGTGCGCGCCTGGAGGTTGAACTCGTCGATGTCCGCGGCTGCGAATCGCGCTGCCGGAAACATCGCGAGCAGCCGGTGGATCCCCGTCTGGATGAGGTGGATGCTGGTCGATTCGAGCGGCTCCAGGAAACCCGACGACAGGCCGATCGCAATGACGTTCTTGTCCCAGCTTCTCAGCCTTCGTCCGGGAACGAACCTTACCGGGCGCGGATCGGCCAGTGCCTCGCCGTCAAGATTGGCGAGGAGCGTTTCGGTGACCTCCGAATCCTCGATGAGGCTCGAGGCATAGACGTAACCGTTCCCGATCCGGTGCTGCAGCGGGATGCGCCACTGCCAGCCGCACCTGCGCGCAGTCGATCGGGTATAAGGCGTGACTGGCTCAACGCTCGCACAGGGCACCGCCATCGCCCGGTCGCAGGGCAGCCACTGGTTCCAGTCCTCGTAGCCGATGCCGAGCGCGTCGCCGATGAGAAGGGCTCGCATACCCGAACAGTCGACGAAGAGGTCGCCGTCGACCTCCCGCCCATCGGTCAGCTTCAAGCGCTCGACGAAGCCGTTTTCGGGATCCTGGATCACTTCGACGATGCGCCCCTCGATGCGCGTCACGCCGCGCTGTTCGCTCTCGGCGCGGAGGAACCGAGCGAATGAGGAGGCGTCGAAATGATAAGCGTAATCGACATCGGCGAGCGGCGAATTGGGATTGCGCTTGTCCGGGAAGGCGAAGCGGTTCTTGAGGCAGGCGACGCAGTTCAGCGCATAATGGTCGAAGTCCTTCACCTGGCCCGGCGTCCTTGCCTTCGCGGCGAGCCACAATTGATGCGGATGGAGCCACAGCATGTCGCGCCCGATCTTGCCGAAGCCGTGGATGTAGGTTTCGCCCGGCGCGCCCCAGTCGACGAAATGGATTCCGAGCTTGAAGGTCGCCTGCGTTGCGGCGATCATCTTCAGGGGATCGATGCCGGCGAGCGCGAGGTAATTGCGGATGTGGGGGATGGTGGCTTCGCCGACGCCGATTGTGCCGATCTCGTCCGATTCTATGAGGCGGATCTCGATCTGGGTCATCCATTGCGACAATACTGCGGCCGTCATCCAGCCGGCGGTGCCGCCGCCGACGATCGTTACACTGCGAACTGGTTGATCGGCGCTCGCCAATTTGTCCTCCCGAGCATCAAGCCACGCAAGAAAGACCGCTTACAGCCGCGGAGGTGACAGGCAAGCTTGGCACAGCTCAAGTCGTGACCATTGGCACGTGGTAATCGGCCAGAAGCTTGCCAATGTCGCGCGATCGGCGCGCTAACAGCGCGTCGATCTCCTTGAGGAGCTTCTGGTTGTCCTTCTGAACACCCACGGAAATGTCGAACTGCATTGGCCACTCCATGTCCGCCATCCATGGCGTCACTGGCTCGAGCCTCAGCGGAACCGGCGATTTCGCTGCAAAATAGCCGGCAAGTGGTCCCCAGACAAGCGCGACGTCCACGTCTCCGCGCTCGACCGCCTGGACGACCTCCGACGGCGGGTCCGGCTTCGAATAATCGCCATAAAGCATGTAGCCACGGACGTTGGAGACGATCCCGCGACCGGCGAGCGCATGCGCCGGCGGCGTGTTGCTCGCATCGTCGCCGACGAGCTCGACGCCGATCCTCAAATGCCTGAGCCGCGGGTTGTCGAGCGTTAGCCCTTCGAGGTTGGAACTGACCCGGCTGACGAACATGTAGGTCGAACGATAATAAGGCCGGCTAGTCGCGAGCATTTCGACATTGCTGCCGACGCCTGGCCACAAATCGCACTTGCGCTCGCCGAGCGTGTTTCGAACATATCCCCGCCGCTGCGCCCACCACACATATCGAAGCTTCGCATGGAGGTCGGACGCGATCATTGCCGCAAGCTTGTTCTCGAAACCCTCTCCAGCCTCGTTCGAAAACGGCAGATTGTTGGGATCGGCACAAGCCGTCAGCGTCCGTTCGGGGATCAAGTTGCACGAGCCGAGGAAGATCGCAGCGAGGAAGAGCAGGACCCTGTTCATCTGCGCGCCGCCAGCGCCCCCCATGGGCGCCCACCGAGCATCACGGTTCGAATGACCTTCTTATTGACGATGTCGATGATCGTTAGCGTGCCGGATAGACCGCTTGCAGCATAAAGCCGTGTCTCGTCGGGAGATAAGCCGATGCCCCAGGTCCGCTCGCCCGTCGGGAACGAGCGGACGACTTCGCCGGTGGCCGGATTTATCTCGGCGACGAGGTTCGAGCGGCCCATCGCTACGAACACGCGCTTTTCGTCCCTCGTCGCGCGCATCTCGATGGCCTGTACCGGACGCTCGATATCGAAGTTCTTGGTCAAGTCGATGGTTTGGACGATCCGGTGGGAGGCAGTGTCGAAGACGCTGATGGTACCGCGCTGTTCCGAGGACACCCACACGCGTCTTCCGCCGTTGAGGAACAGCACGAAGCGGGGGCGGCTGCCGACGGGTACGCTGTCCAGGAGTTTGCCCGTCCTGGCGTCGATGAAATGGGCGAGGTTCGCGGTTTCGGACGTCGCCACGACGACCCTGCCGTCGGGGCTGACGCCGACCCCTTCGGGCTCCGGTCCGACTTTCACCTCGTGCTCGATCCGCCCTGACCTCGCGTCCGTGAAGGTGATCGCGCCATGGTCTTCGCTTGCTATGTAGAACGTGGACCCGTCCGGGCTGAGGGCGAACCGCTCCGGGTCGGTGCCAGCGTCGTACGAGGCAAGCCGATTGCGCGAATGGACGTCGAACGCCTCGATGCGCCCGGCCGCGCTCGCCGCGACATAGAAGGTTCGCCCATCCGGCGAGAAGCCCATGCCGCGTGGCCTCCCGCCCGTCCTAAGCACGCCCTCGATCCTGCCCGTCGCTCCATCGAGGAGCGTTACGTATCCCGCCTCGTTCGAGACGAACACGATGTCGTTCGAGGGCTGCTGGCGGGTACAGCAGCCGAGTACGAAGCAGGCTCCGGCAATGGCGACACGCTTCAAAAGGACTCGGGCCTCCAACAGGGCCGATAGCGAGGCAGGAAGGAGGAACAACTTAACTTTGTTAGCGGCTGTTAGCGCCGAACCGGTTTGCTCGAGCGCCGGAGCCCACTTCCCGAGCGCTGCCAAAGGCATATCCTTCTTCGCTTTGCGGGAGTGTCGGTCATGGGTTGGCATATTGGACGAACCGAAGCCCTTGCGGATCCGCTGGCGGCGCGGCGCAAAGCGCTGGCAAAGCTTCGCGCTCTTGCCGAGCTCGACGATCCTGAGGATCTGGTCGTCCCGGTTCTCATTGACGCAATCATCATCGCGGAAAGCTATCGCGGAGCGAGGCACGAGATCACCTTCCTTCCCGAGCTCACCCGTAGCGTCGACGCGCTGATCCGCGAACTGAACGCGGTCGAGAAGGCGAAGGAGTGGGCAGAGGCTGCAGCCTGACGAACGGCGGCGCCGAGGGCCCAGCAAGCGAGGGATCATCCGGCGCTTGCCCGGCCGCGTGTTCACGTAAGCCGCGGCAGGCGCTGCGCTCCGATTCCCCACGTTCCAAGACTGCTCGAGCGGGCGCGCTTCAGGAGCGCTTCCGCGTCGACGATCGAGAAGGCGTCCGATCTCTCGATGTCCTTGAGCTCGTCCCAGGTAACCGGCGCTGCTACTGGCATTCCTCTCCGTGCACGTGCAGAGTAGGGCATGATTGCCGTCGCGGTGCGGTGATTGCGCAGGAAATCGAGGAAAATCCGGCCCCGCCGCGCGGCCTTGGAGAGCGTTGCAGTAAACCTATGGGGCGCCGCGTCGGCGAGGGCCGTGCAAAAGTCCTTGGCGAAGCTGTCGACCTCCTCCCATTCGGCCCCTGGCTCGAGGGGGACGACGACGTGCATGCCTTTACCACCCGTCAGCAATGCGAAGCTTCGAAGGCCCACCGCATCCAGAGACCGGTGCAGCTGGAAGGCCGCATCCTTCACCTCGTCGAAATCGAGCTCCGGATCGGGATCGAGGTCGATCACGAGACGGTCGGGCGTTTCGAGCTCGCCGGCGCGGCTGCCCCAGCCGTGGAACTCGACGGTCTGGACCTTCGCGCATGAGACGATCTCGTCGGCGCTCTCGACAAAGAGATATTGCTCTTGCCGTCCGTTCTTCTGGAGGATGGGTTCGAAGTGAACGAGCCGATCGAATTCCCTGCCCGTCGGGGGATGCGCGCGGTTGCGTTGGAAAAAGCATTTCCCCTCCCTGCAACGGTATAGGTTGAGGACCCTTCGCTTGAGGAAAGGCAGCATGATCGGCGCTGCAATCTCATAATAAAGCGTGGTCGCGCGCACGCTGATCTCGGGCTTCTCGTAGGTCGGCTCGCTGGTCCATGCCATCGCCATGGTAAATCCGTCGGTAAGCACGATTGTTCAGCAGCCGGTGAATTAATCGGAAGCAAAAGGGGCGCGAGTGGGACCAATGCGCTCTAGGATTGGACGCCTGAGCGCACGACTGACGAAGCGATGGAGCCGGCGCGTCCTTGCCGGCTTCTGGCGCACGCTTCGTCTTGTGAGGAGCGGACCGTAGATGACGTTCGAAAGGCAAATCGAAGGTCGCGAGATCGCAACGCGCGCGCCCCGCATCGACGCGGGCTTCGTCGTGCGGGTCTGCTGCGCCGCGGGCGAGTTCCCGGCCCGCATAACCAATCTGTCGAGCAGTGGATTTCGGCTGCGTTCGGCGCGGGCGCTGGAGGCCGGCTGGGAAGTCAGGCTCGAAGTCGCCAAGCGCCCGCCCGTCGAGGGCATCATCCGCTGGGCATCCGGCAAGGAAGCTGGTGGTGTCTTCGTGGAGCCAGTCACGCTCTAGCTTGCCGCTCGCCGTTTCGCGCCTAATGGTAGCGCTAACGCGAGAGGGGATGCCATGCGATTGCAGCGTTTGATAGGGCCCATTGCCGCCTTGTTCCTGACGAACCTTGCAACGACGGCCGGGGCCGCCGCCTACAAGAATTTCCGGGCAGCCATCTACATCACCGTCGGCGACACCAAGAGCCTCGCGAACCCAGCGAACTTCGAGCGGCAGTTCGCGCGCGTTTCCTCGCAGCTCAAGTTCGACAAGGTTTATATCGAGGCCTACCGGGACCGCGCCTTCGCAACCGATGCCGAGCTCGACACGGTGAAGCGCGAATTCCAGGCCAAGGGTGTCGAGACTTCCGGAGGGATCACCCTCGCTGCCGGCGGGTCAGCCGGGCAGTTCGGCACCTTCGATTACGAGAACTCGGCCGATCGCGCAGAATGCGAACGCGCCGTAAGGCTGATCGCACGGCACTTCGATGAAGTGATCCTCGATGACTTCTTCTTCTATACTTCCAAGTCCGACGCGGACATCGCCGCCAAGGGGCCTCGGAGCTGGACCGACTATCGTGTCGACAGGATGCGCGAAGCCAGCCGCGATCTCGTTCTGGGGCCCGCGAAGCAGGAAAACCCGCGCGTCCGGGTCATCATCAAATATCCCAATTGGTACGAGCATTTTCACGGTCTCGGCTACGACCTCGCCGATGAGGCGCACATGTTCGACGCGATCTACACCGGCACCGAGACCCGCGATCCCGTGATCACGGATCAGCTGCTGCAGCAATATGAGAGCTACGAGATCTACCGCTATCTCTCCAACGTCCGTCCGGGCGCGAACCTGGGCGCGTGGGTCGATACATTCTCGATCCGCGCCGTCGACCGCTATGCCGAGCAGCTCTGGGACGGGCTGTTCGCAAAGGCGGGAGAGCAGATGCTGTTCAGCTGGAGCGCGATGGCGGACGAGAAGCCGGCGCGGGCCGGAGAACGCGCATGGGCGAAGGAAGACACCAGCTTTCGCTGGCCCCGCGGCGGCGACGGATGGGCGAGCGCGGCCAACCAGGCGCTGCACACCGTTGATGCGGTGCTCGGGCAGCTCGGAAACCCCGTCGGGATCGCGAGCTACCGGCCGCCGCACGCGACCGGCGAAGACTTCCTTCACAATTATATCGGCAGCCTCGGGGTGCCGATCGAGCTCTATCCTGACTATCCCGCGAAGGCGCACACGATCCTTCTTACGGCTTCCGCGGCGGCGGACGAGAACATCATCCCCAAGATCGACGCAAGCCTTCGAGACGGGGCCAATGTGATCATCACCTCGGGTTTCCTGGAAGCGGTCCAGGACCGCGGGTTCCAAGCGCTCGCGGAATGGCACACGACGGGTCACACGATCGCGATCGACCAATATTTCGTAGGCTTTGGAGCCGGCAACGGAACCGAGCTCAAGGAGGCGGGTAAGGACCGGCCCGTGCTTTTCCCCGAGATCCGCTTCTATACGAACGACAGCTGGGGGATCATTCGAGGTGTAGCAGCTTCGAAGGGGTTCCCGATCGTCCTCATGAACCATTATTCGAAGGGGACGCTCTACCTCTGGACCATGCCGGAGAATTTCGGGGACCTCTACAACCTGCCGCGCGATATGGTCACCAGAACGAAGAAGTTCCTGTTCGAACAGGACACGCCGGTGGCGATCGATGCTCCCGACCATGTCGCGCTGTTCACGTACGACAATGGTGCCTTCGTGGTCGAGAACTACCGCGAGCGGGCGGCGAACGTCGTGGTTACATTGGAGGGAGAGCCCAAGGTGACCGACGTCCTTCGCGGGCGGAAGGTTCCCGTCGTCAGTGATCCCGCCAACGCGCCGCGCAGCGCCTTCGAGCTCAGCATTCCCGCGCATAGCTTCAGGGTGTTTCGCGCCGACTAGACTCGAATGGCGGCGGCGGCTTCGGCCTCGCGTTTGAGGTTCCTCGCGAGCTGGCTCATTCCATTGAGATATTGCGGCGGGACGTGCACGTCGCGGTAATCGAGCTGCGCCGCGGCTCGGAGGGTCCAGAACGGATCCACGAGGTGCGGCCTCGCCAGGGCGACGAGGTCGGCTCGACCCGCCGCAAGGATAGAATTCGCATGGTCCGGCTCGTAGATGTTTCCGACCGCCATGGTCGCGAGGCGCGCTTCGTTGCGGATCCTGTCACTGAACGGGGCCTGGAACATGCGTCCGTAAACCGGGCGCTGCCCTGCCCAGGTCTGGCCTGCCGAGACGTCGATCAGGTCCGCCCCTTCGCGAGCGAACGCCGCGCCGATCGCGACCGCATCCTCGGGTGCGATGCCATTGTCGCCTGCCCAGTCGTTGGCGGAAATACGGACCGACATCGGCTTGTCCAGGGGCCAGGCCGCGCGCATGGCGGCGAAGACCTCGAGCGGGTAGCGGAGGCGGTTTTCCAGGGTCCCGCCATATTCGTCGGCGCGGTTGTTCTGGAGAGGCGTGATGAAGCCCGACAGCAAATATCCGTGCGCCGCGTGGAGCTCGATCATGTCGAAACCCGCGTCCACGGCCATCTGCACCGCCGCTACGAACTGGTCGCGCACCTCGTTCATGTCAGTGCGGCTCATCGGCTGCGGTATCTGGTTTATCGGCGACCAGCGTATGTCGCTCGCCGCGATCACCGGCCAGTTCCCGTCCGCGAGCGGGGCATTGTCCTCTTCCCAGCCAAGCTTTGTCGAACCCTTGGCGCCCGAATGGCCGAGCTGCAGGCAGATCTTCGCCTTTGAGTTCGCGTGGACGAAATCGACGATCCTCTTCCAAGCTGCGACATGATCGCCGTTCCACATGCCCGTGCAGCCGGGGCTGATGCGCGCCCGGGGCGAGACGCAGGTCATCTCGGTGAAGACAAGGCCGGCTCCGCCGAGCGCGCGCTCGCCATAATGGACGAAATGGAAATCGTTGGGCGTGCCGTCCACGGCCGAATACATGTCCATCGGCGATACGACGATCCGGTTCTCGAGCCGCATCTCCCGAAGCTTGAACGGCGCAAACATCGGCGGCGCGGCTTTCGTCGAGCGGTCCTCGGTCGCGCGCTTCCAGAACCACCGCTCGACACCTTCGAGCCACTCGCGGTCGCGCAGGCGCAGGTTCTCGTGGCTGATGCGCTGGGAACGAGTGAGCAGTGAATAAGCGAATTGCAGCGGTTCGAAATGCGTGTAGCGCTCGAGCGTCTCGAACCACTCGGTCGAGTTTCGAGCGCTGTTCTGGAGCTTCAATACTTCGAGGTTTCGCTCGGCCTGATATTCGTCGAGTGCAGCTCCAAGGCTCAGCCCCGACCGGTTCAGCACCTCCGCGAGCTTGATCGCATCCTCAAGCGCAAGCTTGGTCCCCGAGCCGACCGAGAAATGCGCTGTATGAGCCGCGTCGCCGAGCAGGATGACGTTGCCGCAGGTCCAGCGCTCGCACTTGATCCGGCGGAAGTTGAGCCAGGCGGCGCTTCCGACGAGGTGCGATGCGTTCGACTGCAGGGAATGGCCATCGAGATAGCGCGCGAACAGCTTCTCGCAGGTCGCTATGCTTTCGTCCTGGGTCATCCGATCGAAGCCGAACCTTCGCCACGTATCTTCGGAACATTCGACGATGAAGGTCGAACAATCGGGAGCGAAGCGATAGGCGTGCGCCCAGATCCAGCCGTGCTTCGTGTCCTCGAAGGCAAAGGTGAAGGCGTCAAACACCTTCGACGTTCCCAGCCAGACGAACTTGTTCGAGCGCACGTCGATGTCGACACCGAATGCGTCAGCGCTGGCGTCCCGGAAGCGCGAGTTGGCGCCGTCCGACGCGATGACGAGATCATAGTCGCGCCACTTTGGATCGGCGGGATCGCACTCGGCTTCGAAGCGCAGCGCCACGCCGAGTTCACGCGCGCGATCCTGGAGGATTTCGAGCAAACGCTTGCGTCCGATGCCGATGAAACCATGCCCGCCCGACGTGACCGTCTCGCCTCCAAAGTGCACGTCGATATCGTCCCAATGTGCGAACTCTTCGGTGATCCTTCTGGCCGAGACCGGGTCGTTGCCGGTGATGTTCTCGACCGTGAGATCGGAGAAGACGACGCCCCAGCCGAACGTCACCCCGCATGCGTTTCGTTCGAAGACTTCGATCTCGTGCGCCGCGTCGCGGAGCTTCATCGAGATTGCGAAATATAGCCCCGCGGGTCCGGCGCCGATGCAGGCAATCCTCACCGCAGTTCCCGCGAAAGGCCACTCGGTTTGCGCATGCGTTCGCCGGCGATCGCCTTGGCTATAATAGGCTCGAGGCTAAAGGGTCGGGAGCGGAAGCGCATTGCCGCAGCATTGCACAGCAGCGAGGTCGTAGCACAGAGCAATGTCAGTTGCCCGCCACCTGTGCCGCTGCATCGAGAAGCTGTTTCGCGCAGGCCGACATGTTCCAGTTGTAACACCGGCCGGCGAAGACGTGCGACTGGCCATTTGAGGCGTTGAGGCGCGCCTGGAAGAGAATCTCGGTCCAGTCGAGCCGGCGCTCCCATCCGACGCGGTCGGGAAGCGCGATATTGAGCGCGCCTGTCTGGGGCTGGTCGACGAGCGTGAACCGAGGATCGCGCCTCAGCTCCTTCATGAGGGCTGAAGCGAGGCGCCTCGCCTGTTGCTCCTGAGCTGCGCTTGTGACCGACACTCGAGTGTTGGCCGCCCCGCAGGACGACCAGGTTGCAAGCGCCAGTAGAGCAATTGGGTGGAGGCGAACCATGGGCCACTCGTGAACCTTCGACACCGTGCCCGCAATCCTTTGAAACCGCACCGTGCGATCAGCCGAGGTCGCGGATGAACCCGTCGACGACCTCGTTGAACTCGCCGGCTCGCTCGAGATTGCTGATATGACCGGACCCGGCAATCAGGTGCAGCTGCGCTCCCGGGACAAGATGGGCCAGCTGTTGGGCCAGGGCCGGCGGGGCGACCTTGTCCTCGGTCCCGCACATGACGAGCGTCGGAACTCGGATCGCTGCAGCGCGGTCGCGCTGGTCGGCGAGCCAAACCGCTTCAAGGCCGATGCAGTAAGCAGCGGGATCGATGCGCGCCATCGTCTCGACGACCTCGCTTCTGACCGCCGGATCGGAAGGCTCGCCGAGCAGCATGTCGATCCGAGCTTCGGCCATGCCGCGCAAATCATTGCTGCCGGCAACCCCGCGCTCGTAGATCGCCTCGCCATCGGGATGCACGGCAAACGTGTCCGAGAGGATCAGCGAAGCGCAGCGCTTCGGATCGGCGTGGTTTAGCGCAATTGCGATGACTCCGCCGAGTGACAGTCCGCAGACGTGCGCTCGATCGACCCCGAGCTCGTGCATCCCGGAGATGATCGCCGAGGCGTAATCGTCCCTCGTCGTGCCCTTGGGCGCGGGATCGCTGTCGCCATAGCCTGGATAGTCGAATGCTATCGCTCGGCGCGTTCTGCCGAAATAACCGAGCTGCGGCCGCCACACGGATTTGTCGCTTCCTACCCCGTGAAGGAAGACGATTGGATCGGCATCGCCGGAGCCCGCTTCGTCGTAGCCGATCTGGCAGCCGTTATTCGTTATTACCCGGGGCATGTCGCTCCTCTTGGCAGTCGCTGCGCCGGCGCGCTAGCTTCCTTGTCCATGACTCGAATGACGGTCAACGGCGAAGCCGTACATTACCGGATGGATCCGGCGACTCCGCTTCTCTGGGCGCTGCGCGACGCATCCAATTTGACCGGCACCAAATATGGTTGCGACAGCAGCGATTGCGGCGCCTGCACGGTGATCATCGACGGTCGTGCCGTGACCAGCTGCAGCGTCGCCATCGGCGAGCTCGAGGGTGCCCAGGTGACGACGATCGAAGGCTTGTCGTCAAATCGCTCGCATCCAGTCCAACGCGCGTGGCTCGCCGAGCAGGCGACAATGTGCGGCTTTTGCGAACCGGGCTTCATCATGGCAATCGCAGCGCTGCTCGACGCGAGCCCGGCGCCGAGCCAGGAGGCGATCGCCGAGCTTCCGAACATCTGTCGCTGCGGCGCTTACCCGCGCATCTTGAAAGTGATCGCGCGCGCCTCGGCGGAAGCGACACCGACGCCGTCCAATTCACAAACCTGAACGTACGGCTCCGAAACGGTTAAGCGAGTGTGCAGGTCGACGAGCGCATCAGAATGTCATGATTTGGAAAGGTCGCTGTCATGCGTAGGATTCTCATCTCACTATTGCTGGCGAGCGCGGCCGCGAGCCCCGCAATCGCTGCACCGCACAATTGGGCCGGGCGCCAAGACGCCCAGGAAGACCGGCAATCGGCTCGCGAGGAGCGCCAGTCGTCACGCGACGATCGGCAGGCCGCGCGCGAGGATAATTCCCAGTCGCGCGACCAGTCGCCCAGCGACAATCGCTCCGACCGATCGTCCGAGGCTCGCCAGTACCAGCAGCAGCAGGTTCAGCAACACCAGCAGGTACAGCAGCGCCCAGTGGAGGCGCAGCAGCGCCAGCATTTCAACGGCGGAGCCGCCGAGCGTTATTATGCGAGACCCGACCGCTCGAACGCTCCCGGGCGGTATCAGCAGGACGGAGGCCCAGCCTATGTTGCGCCCGGACCCCGGACAGTGACTCCCGGCGCGAACTTCCGGCAGCGCCAGGAGGAGCGGCAGGACGCGCGCGAGCTTCGCCAGTCGAACCGGCCGACGCCAAACGTAATGCGTGATCGTCACCCGTTGGTCGTCAGCAACACGCCCCGGCCGGGCACCCAGCCGCCGCTCCGCAACGAGGTGCGCCAGACCCCGACGGTGCACTGGA
The DNA here is from genome assembly GCA_045810725.1 of Sphingomonas sp. Taxonomy (GTDB): domain Bacteria; phylum Pseudomonadota; class Alphaproteobacteria; order Sphingomonadales; family Sphingomonadaceae; genus Sphingomicrobium. The sequence continues at coordinate 29,809 of JBJMVK010000121.1, forward strand.
ACAACAACTGGCGAAACGACCATCGCTACGACTGGCACAATTACCGCAACCATCACCGGTCGCACTTCCACCTCGGATTCTATTACGATCCGTACGGTTGGGGGTACCAGCCATTCTCGATCGGCTGGCGGCTGTGGCCGAGCTATTACAGCGCGAACTATTGGATCAACGATCCCTGGTCCTACCGCCTGCCTTATGCGCCTGCCGGATATGTCTGGGTGCGCTACTGGAATGACGCGCTACTGGTCGACAGCTGGAGCGGAACCGTCGTCGACGTGCTGCCGGGCTTCTTCTGGTAGAGCTTTAAGCCCAGTCCATCGAAGGGGCGTTGCGGCAATTGTCGCAGCGCCCCTTCTGCATTAGCGGCCCTCACAACAGCCGTCTCCTCGAGGACAAGACCATGAACAAGGCCGCTCGTCTCATCTTTTCCGCTTCGCTGTTGGCGATCGCGCCATCGGCGGCTTTCGGCGTGTCCGCGCCCGCAAACGCCGCCGCACCCTTGGCGAGCGCTCACGACCGGCTGTTCCAGCTGTTCAAGGAGAGCGACGAGGCCAGCCTCAAGCGGAACCCGATGCAGGCGCTGTTTCGCGGCGACCTTCGCTATGCGGATCGGCTCGGCGATCTGTTCAGCGATGCGCACTTCCAAGGGGAGAAGGCCGCGGCCGAGCACGACCTCGCCGCGCTCCATGCGATCCCGCGCGAACAGCTGAATGCGACCGACCAGATCGCCTACGACGTGTTCGAGGACCAGACGGAGGAGAATCTCAAAGGTTTTGCCCCGGATCTCTTGGCGATCAGCGAAGCACTTCCGATGAACCACTTCTTCGGAATCCATACCGAATATCCGACGTTCGCAAGCGGGCAGGGCGCCGCTCCGTTCAAGACGCTCGAGGATTATGAGAACAATCTGAAGCGCAACCGGGACTTCGCCGCCAACGTCGATGAAGCTATCGCGCAGTGGAGAAAGGGCGAGGCCGAAGGGATCGTCGACACCAAGCTGACGGTCCGCAACATGATCGAGCAGCTCGACAACCAGCTGAAGCTGAAGCCGGAGCAATCCCCTTATTGGGGTCCGATCAAGGATTTCCCTGCGGGCATTGCCCCGGCCGATCGCGCACGGCTCACCAGCCAATACCGGGATTCGCTCAGCAACCTCGTTTACCCGGCGCTGCAACGGATGCGCGATTTCCTTGCGAACGACTATCTGTCGCACGCCCGTGACGGCTTCGGCCTCATGTACATGAAGGGCGGCGATAAATATTACCGCTACCTCATAGAGGGAACGACCACCGAGCCGCTCGATCCAGAGCAGGTGCACCAGCTCGGCCTCAGTGAAGTCGCGCGGATCACCAAGAACTTCGAGCAGGTGCAGCGCGAGGTCGGGTTCAAGGGCACGCTGCACGAATTCTTCGATTACATGCGCACCAGCCCCAAGTTCCAGCCAAGGAGCAAGGAGCAGCTCGAGCAGGGCTTCCAGGTGGTGAAGAGGAAGGTCGAAGCCAAGGTCCCGCTGTTTTTCTCGCATGTGCCGAGGGCTGGTGTCGTGATCCGCCCCTATCCGCCGTACCGCGAAAAGTTCGAGGCCGGCGGAAGCTATGAACAAGGAACCCCCGACGGGTCGCGTCCCGGCACCTTCTATTTTAACGCGTACGACCTTCCGTCCCGAAGCACTTGGGAGGAAACCACGCTTTTCATGCACGAGGGCGAACCTGGCCATCACTTCCAGATCAGCCTCGCGCAGGAGAATCCCGGCCTCCCCGCCTTCATGCGGTTCGGCGGCAACACCGCTTATGTCGAAGGCTGGGCGCTTTATTCGGAGTCGCTCGGTTATCCGATGAACATGTACACCGATCCCTACCAGCGTTTCGGCAACCTCAACGACGAGATGCTGCGCGCGATGCGCCTGGTCGTCGATAGCGGCATCCATTCCAAGGGTTGGACCCGCGATCAGTCGATCCAGTACATGCTCGACAATTCAGGGGAATCGAAGACCGACGCCACCGCCGAGGTCGAGCGCTACATCGCGATTCCGAGCCAGGCGCTGGCCTACAAGGTCGGCCAGCTCAAGATCACCGAGCTTCGCGACAAGGCAAAGGCGGCGCTCGGCGACAAGTTCGACATCCGGGAATATCATTCACAGGTACTCGACACCGGCGCCCTGCCGCTGCCGATCCTCGAGAAAAAAATCGACGCCTGGATCGGAGCGAAACAGGCGGGTGTCGCCGCCCCGCAGGGGTCTGGCAAGCGGCCGGGCGAGCGGGGCTAAGGGGAGAGGCGCGTTCGGTGCCCGAGTGTACGAAAGGCGCGAACTTCTTCTCGCGCTTCGACCAGGCGGCGTTAACCCGCGCCCTTGCCTTGAAGGTCCGCATGTTCGGTGAACTTGATCTCAAGCTGCCTTGCCCAGTGCGAAACCGCCACTCCGACGAGCTTCGCGCTTCCTGACATGTAGCCGTTCGTCGAAATCGGCCCGAGAGAGCGTCGATGCACTGCCGCCCGCGGCGATATTGGCGGTTAGGATCAAGCTGAGGAGGCATGCACATGCCGAAGCACACGTTGAGATTGCTTGCCCTCATGACGATTTTCGCAGTCGCGCCCGCGACCGCGGGTCATCGCCGGGGCCCTTCCGCGGCGAGTCGACATGACGGCCCAGCCTGCCCCTATGAACGCGCGCGGACCGCGGCTGCTGCCAAGGCAGCGCGGGTCGCGAACGGTGCAACACGGGTCACCCTTGGCGGTGGCTCCTCCGCGGGCCGCTGGCTGTTCGGGCTGCGCGACACTCCGAGGGACCTGACGCCCTAGCTCAGAACGGGCCGCATCGGTTTACGGCCAGGGTCATGGCGCGCTTGGTCCGATGCAAAGTGCGGGCTTAGGGACTCCGCACCGATTTGCACTGGATTGGGCGGTCCAGGTCAAGCGCGATGGTGATGCGTCTTGTGGTGATGGGCGGCCCCATGATGATGGCGCGTCGTCCGGTGATGATGCGTGTTATGGCGACGCCCGCCGGCCCCTTCGAGATCTTGCTTCATCATCGTTCGGCAGTTCTTGTGCCGCATGATCTGCTTGTAGGTCATGCCGTGGCACTGCCGAATTGTCCGTTTCGAAAAGTGCTGATGAGCGGCGTGGTGATGCGTCTTGCCTCGGTGCGTTTTCCCGTGGCGATGCGTCGTGCCGTGGCCATGCGTGGCGCCGTGGTGGTGTGATTGTCCGCTGCGATGCGCGTGCGCGGCACGAGAGTAATTGGGATCGTGCTCCCTCGGCGCCCGAGCCGGGTAGCGTGGAAAAGGAGGCGGCAGTTCGGTTGAGGTCCGCGGCATGGGTGGAGGAAGTTCGGATGCCGGAGGTGGCGCCGGGGGCTGCTCTGGCGCAGCTGGCTCGTCCGGGGTGGTCTGCTGCGCAACAAGCGGCGAAGCCGTAACAGCCATCGCCAGAAATAAGCATACGAGCGCGGCACGGCGCATGGTCTTCTCCCCCGGTCGGCGCCATCCTGGTGCGGATTCGGCCCGCCGCAGGATAGCGCCGCTCGGGAAGCCCAGCACTGGCACCGCGCTCGAGTTCAGCCGAGCAGATGCACGTCCTGTCCCGTCACTGCGCCGGTGGTCCGCCTGTCGGCGCAACACTTGACCAGGTAGGGCAGAGCCTCACCTCCTGATCGCCGAGATCTTCGAACCTTCGAGGCCAAGGCCTGCCATCAAGCCTTTTTGCCCAAAGGGGAAGGCATAGACGTCCTTCGCCAGCGTGGTGGAAGTCGTGCTCATGGCCGCTCCCTTGTCGACGATCACGACGCTGGGCCCGGAGCCGATCGCCCAGCCGTCGCTCTTTCTCAGATAGGTGAGCGCCGAATCGTTCATCAAGAAC
>JBJMVK010000122.1:0-5914 GCA_045810725.1 Sphingomonas sp.
ACCGTGTTGGGGGCGCGGTAGGCCCCCCGCGCCGCAACCAAGCGCTCCGCCCTCTCGTTAGGGCACGGAGCAGAACAAGGAACGGCGCGATGGCGGATCTCTCGGCGATCAAAGAGCATATGGAAATCATCGGCGCCGACGGCGTCCACCTCGGCACCGTCGACCGCATCGAGGGGAACCGAATCAAGATGATCCGTGCCGACAGCGGCATCGGCCACGAGGACGAGCATCATTATGTCCCGCGCGGTCTCGTCGCCGAGGTCGAGGGTGACAAGGTGCGCTTGACCGCCCGCGCGGACGTTGTCGCAGATCTGTTCGAACAGGAGCAGAGCGGCGAGCCGATCGGCGAATGACCGCCTGCACTTGATCCCGACGCTTCCTTTCGCTCCAATGGCGACGGAGAGGGAGCGCAAGATGCGAAAGACGATCATCCTTGCCGGCGCGGCGATTAGCCTCGCCGGGTGCGGGCAATCATCCGGGAACGAGCAAGCGGACAAGGGCGCCGTCAACAGCGGGGCGGCGACGAAGCCAAGGCCGGCCTATTGCTTCTTCAAGGACTCGGAGACGAAAGCCTGGAAGGCGACGGTGGATAAGGCCGGCAACGTGCTTGTCAGTGGAAAAGCCTATCGCGAGGATGCCCGTTACAAGGCGTTACTCTCGCCCGCGGTGGTCCAAGGAACGAGCGCGGAGGTCGCTCCAACTATCGCGCAAAACGATACCGGCTTCGCCTCGCCCGACAATTGGTGGGATGTGACCGAGACGATCCCCAGCAGCGAGGCCGTCACGACGGTCAACGTCAAGTGCGGTGAAAAGACTCTCGCCAGTCTTACGGTGCCGCGCAAGAAATAAACGGCGAAGAGCTGCCGAGCTTATTGAGAACAACCGGAAAAGCGCTCACCTTGATGCCATGAAGCGCCAGGGACTAACGGAGTCGCCGGACAGCAAGTGGACCAGGCCCGACGATTATCTCGGTGCCATGGCGCGCAAGCGGACGTTTCGACGGGGGCGGCGGATTCGGGACCGCACCGAGCCTGAATCGCCCCAGCTCCTTCTTTCGACGATCCCGTTCCTGGCGCTGATCGGCCTTCTTGGCGTCCTCGCCGTCGCGATCATGTTCATTGCCTTGCCCGGAAGGCACCCGCAGCCGAAGGCGGCTCCGGTCGCGCACAAGGAGCTCGGCGTCGCGCCGAGGGGCTGGTTCCAGGAGGCTGAGCGCGACTTCCGCCACTGAGGCGATCGCCTCGTTTGCGCGCCCCATCGCCTGGTGCGAATTTCACGGACGCCCGGCGTTCATGCTAGTGCAAGCCGGCCGGGAGAAAGGTCAGTCGATGCTCGCTGTCCTGTCCGTCGCGCTCATGGGACTTGCAGGCGGTCCTGCCGAGGCTGCGCAATCGACGAGCACGCAAGACCCGCCAAAGGCAGAAGCCGCTCAAAGCGGCCCCGCCGCTGCGGATCAATGTTCAGCGCCGAGCACTGACAGCCGGGCAATTGTCATTTGTACGCAGCGGCCGCAGGGCTATCGCCTCAATCCCGATGTGATGGAGGCCAGACGGGAGACGCATAGCGGGGGGCGCCCGGTACGGCCTGGTGGGAAGCCGATCCCGGACTGCACCGCCGGGCCCGCGCCGTGCACCATGGCGGGGATAAACTTAATCGGCGCAGCGCTTACCGCGGTCGAGATGGCTCAGCGGATCGCGAAAGGGCAGGAGGTTGGGAGCATGTTCCTGACCGATCCTCATCCAAGCGAATACCAGCTCTACATGATGGCGAAGTCCAAGCGGGAAGCGGAAGACGCGCAGAAGGCTGCGGAGGCAGCCGTTTCGAAGGCCAAGGCAACAGCGAAGACTGCGCCCGCCGACGCTACTGCCGGCGAGTCCAAGCCCGCCGGAAACTAGCCCTTAAGCTTCCTCAACAATGCCAGCCGCTGCCGGACCACCACATTCGGTCGGGATCGCAGGTGCCGCGCATTCTCTGCTCCGTTACCCACCTCGGGTACGCCCGGTCCGGACGATCGTGCCACCAGTCGTTGTAGCTGTCCGGTTCCCAGCTGCGGTTGTTGTAGAGTGCCCAGGAGCCGTCCGCATAGGCCCAGCCGTCCCCCAAGCCGTTGCAGTGGGAGGCGCCGTCGTGCCCGGAGCGACCGTCGCGCTTGTCGCAGCGCCCAACGTCGGGACTCATCGGTGAGCCGGCATAATGGGATGATTTGGCTTCCGGAATTCCAATACCGACCCCGTGCTCGGCCGAAGCGGGAACCGGGGAGATGGTGAGTGCGGCAACGAGCGCCGCAGCAGTGAGCAACTTGCAGTCCATTTGCTGCTCCTTCGCGAATGTCCGACTTGGACAAGAGGTTAAACGCCAGAGCAAGTGCCTGCGTTCAACACCACGAGTATAGCGCTCGCCAATCGGGGAATTTCCTGACCGGCTTGCCACTGTGCCAAAGTGAGACGGGAGAGAAGTGACGTCTTGACGTCTTGAGAAAACGACAGACCGGGAGCCATGCCGGCCCCCGGCCTACCGGAACCACCGCGGAAGGGGATTACGCGACGGTATCCCGTCTTCTCGCAGCAGATGGCCCTCGCCGATATAAGGATTATCCCGAAGCAGGGGGGGTGGAGATGGACGATGCGCGTCATCAAAATCAGGCGGGTCATCGACCGGACCCTCGCCGCTATAGCCCGGAGGGACGCGGAAGGCCGCGGTAGCAGTGCAGAGAGAGCTCGCCGCCGACGGGCGAAGACTGGCGCGAGGCGTTCCGCACGCGCCCCGAAGAAGGGCGGCGTAAGCGTCGGCAAACACTGGACAGTCGCCGTCCACAAAAATCTTTCTCCAGCGTAACTGGTTGGTGAGAGAAGTTGCGCTATCGCTCAGCGGTCATGAGCCGTTTGATCATCGCCAAATATGTGACTCCGTGGAAATACCGGCGCGCGCAGGCTGAGCTGCAGCGCCTTTCGGGTTTGCGCCAGCGCGACGGAGACAATTGCAGGCGTTGCCGGCGGCCAATTCGGTTCGACCTTCCGAGCGGGCATGACAAGGCGCCGCTTGTCGAAACCATTGATTCGGGCTCGAACCCCGAGGCTGGAGCGCTCGACAGCCTCTGCCTCACCCATGTCCGATGCAATGCGGCGGGCGAGGACCATACCGGCGAAGTCACCGAGCGGACGCGTCGGCGGAGCGAGGCCGCGCTGCTCTCGAGGTCCCGGAAGAGGGCCTAAAGCTCGGTTTCGAGCTCGGCGAAATTTCGATAACCGAGGGCGCTCCCGACCTTCTCTCTCCAGGCCTCGTCGATCCGCTCCGCGATTCTGCGGTCGAGCTCGTCCGAATGACAGCCGTCGCTGTCGCGCACCTTGGCGCTGTCGCTGCCGCGGGGGAGCCCGCCTCTGGTCTCCGAGAGCTCCCGCATCAGCGCATCGTCGAAGCGGTCCTTGTGCGCCAGCATCCACGACCTGCTCGTTCGTTCAAGGGCCAGTTCGAGGAGTTCATCGTCGAGCGGGATCCTGGCGAACCGGGCGAGGCGGCGAATGTGCTCGGCGGGGTTCGCGACCATCTTGGCGTAGGAGAAGAGGAGCACGTTCGGCTGGTTTCGAACCGCCCACCAGCTGAGAAGATGGTCGAAATATCCCTCGCCCTCCGGCCCACGGCCTTTAAGCCAGCCCTCGAAGAAGTCTTCCATCGAGACCGCTCCTGGTTCGAGGAACCATCCTTCCATGAAGCGGTACATCGAGACGAACGCGTCCTTTGGATCGCGTAGCGGAACGACGTAGGACGCGCCCTTGGGCACGCTCTTGTGGCTCAAGTGGCTCTTGAACCCACGCGGCTGCGCCCGCTGAGATCCGTTGAGGTCGATGCCGAGCATCGGCGACATCTCGATCCATGGGACAACCCGCGAGATGTCGTCGAAATCCATGTCACCGCGGGTTCGCAGCGTGTGGAACATCTGCTGCAGCATCGTCGTGCCACATTTGCCGTAGGGCGAGATGATGACGTCCGTCGGGCTGGTCACGAAAGGCGGCGCAGCATCCCGCGCCGCTATCGCTTCGTCTCGGAACCCACGCTGGCGCGCGCGAAACTCGTCCATGGTTCGAGCACGCTGCTTGATTTCGACCGTAGCCAATGGCTCCCCCTTCGCCGGATCACCGGCGGGTCCGTGTACACTTTTTCGGAGCTCAGTTCACCGGCGTGGGTCAGATCAACGGGACCGGTCGAAACCGGGGGCAGCCGGGTTTCGGCCGGTCCCGTATCTCCTCCCGCTCTCGAGACGCTCGAGGGAACGCACCCGGGAGCGGCCCGGTTAGCTACAAAGCTCCTTACTCACACTGATGTAGATTAAGGGCTCTCCTTCCGCCTTGCGCTATGTTCCTCATGATGAAGGAAGAGTCCCAGACCGAGCATTTTCGCCAGATGGCCTTGAAGTGCTGGCAGCTCGCAGGATCAACCGACGATCCTCGCGCCATCGACACTCTTCGCAAACTCGCCGAGGAGTATGAGGATGCCGCGAAGGCCGGCGATACCGCGCAAGCCGTCGGTGCTCCCCGGCGGGCGAAGCCGCGGGCGCCCGGCGCTAGAGGCTGAAACTTTTCACATCGCCGTTACGGCCCTCCAGGGATCGCCACGGGTTTGGAGTGGCAAGTTGCCATCGCATCTCCCGCGGGTCCGGCTGGACTCCGACATAACTTAGGTTATCAATGACATAGAGGCCGCTGCCCAGGCTCGGCAAAGCATGGTCGCGGTGGGTCTCGCCCGTGGTGCACCCTGCGGTCCTTCCCAAGTCGCAAGGGGGTGCGATGGGGAGGGCCCGCTCTCGCAACGGCGCGAGAGCGGGCCCTTTTTCGGCCGAAGCTGCATCGTACTTTCGGATTCCGGCCGCCTGACGCGTGCTAACGAGGTGGTAAGTCCCGCCGGTGTATCGTCACCGGCGTGAGCAAGCCCTGGAAGCCTTCCCGCCGGCCCGTCGAGCTGCGCCCGTCGCGAATTCGGCGTGAGCCCGTGCGCCCCTCGCGCATCCGCCGCGATCCGGTGGGACGGGAGAAGGAGGTGCAGGTCGCCTCTGAAGGGCGCGAAATCTGGGGTGGCATCGCCGGCGTGGTGCTGATCGCGGTCGCTCTCGCGGTCGCAATCCTCGGGATCAGCATCGCGACGATTTTCCACGACGACTCGGGAGCAGCCGATTCCGCCGGGCGCTTCGGCCAGTGCCTCACCGAATATGGGCCCAATTGCGTGGTTGACGGTGATACCATCCACGTCGGCGGCGTGACGGTCGTAATCGCGGGTATCGAGGCGCCGGCGATCGAGGACGCTCGCTGTTCCGACGAGCGGAACGAGGGAATCCAGGCTGCCGTGCGTCTTGCTGATTTGCTCAGCAGCGGCGAGGTGGTCGTAAGCCCCGCCTTTCGCGACGAGTTCGGACGCGAGGTTCACAAGGTGCAGGTGAAAGGCGACGATGTCGCCGGCAAGATGGTAGGAGAGGGTCTCGTGCGAAGGTACGACGGGCTGAACCGAGGGTGGTGCGACTGACCGGGCTGTCCCGGTGGCAACGCCCCCCGGAGACGCCGTCTCGTTGATGTAGACTCTCAAGCGGCAAGGTCACGAATTGCGGGATCGTTTTCGGCACGGGGTATGACCCACTCACGCCGCCACCGGCGTGACCGCAATGGAGACTTTTAGGCGGGCGAGCGCCGTCGACGACCAGCCGACCACATCGGCGACGATGCGCCTTGAGCTTCTGGGCTCTCGAGACCGGGCACGGGCGCGACAATTCTCCGCGACACTGATCTTAGGACAGGGTCCCACTTCGTGCTGCTCGATTACTCCGCCGCAACGCCGGCAGCCTCGAACATGTCGGGCCCATCGCCTCCATCGGCGCCGTCATTGGATGCCGCTTCAGCCTTCGCTTTCATCCTCCGGTCGAAATTGTCCC
>JBJMVK010000123.1:0-6341 GCA_045810725.1 Sphingomonas sp.
GCCCGCGAAGGAGTGGCCGGCACTGCTCGCCACCACCTCGAAAGTCACGGGTGATCGCTACCGGCTCTACGGACGAGATGGATCGTTGCGCATCGACAGCTGGCGAATGACTGGCCCGACTTACCAGCTGCGCGATCCCAAAACCGAGAAATGGACGCAGGATGTGGGCCGCGCACTCGATCGCGGTTTCAATGTCCTGGTCGGTGCGAGATCGCTCGAGGACTATGCGGAGCCAACTCCCGATCGACTGCCAGCGTGGCCCGAGGGCATAGCTGCCTCGAAGCTCGGCAGGCCGGTCAACGAAGTCCGAAACGCGCCTGACCTCACCCCGGTGATTTCCTCCGCGGTGCCGTTTGACGGCGGCGTGCTGCTCGCGACTGACAACGACCGGACCTTCACGAAGACTGTGCGCAGGCAACGCGCCTGGATCGTCGCGGCAATGGCATTGTTGGTCGCCCTTTCAGTCTTTTTGTCGATGTTCCTCGCGCGAACCATCGTAAGGCCCCTGCGACGCCTCGCGATCGCCGCTCACCGCGTACGACTTGGACGGTCGCGCGAGGTCAACGTCCCGCGGCTCCCGAGGCGGAGCGACGAGATCGGGCTTCTTGCCCGCTCGGTGTCGGACATGAGCCAGTCGCTGAGACAGCGGATCGACAATATCGAAGCTTTCGCCGCGGACGTGACTCATGAGCTGAAAAATCCTCTCGCCTCTCTCCGCTCCGCCGTCGAAGGGCTCGACCGGGTCGAAGATCCAGAGCTTCGGCAACGACTGATGACGATAGCAAGGGAAGATGTTGCTCGTCTCGACCGCCTCATCAACGATATCAGCGAGGCAGCGAGGACTGATGCGGAGCTCCACCGCGCGACCTTCGAACGAGTCGATCTTGGGACCCTCATCGAGCAGATTGTCTCGAGTTGGGAAACTCGCCGGGAGAAGGGTGATGCGCGGATCGCGTTCGCCCGTCCACGCAAGGATACTGCAGTGGTGATGGGCAAGCCGGACAGGCTCGCCCGCGCGATCAATGCGATCATCGACAATGCGGTGAGCTTCTCACCGCCTGGAGGACTCGTCGAGATTGCCGCGGCCCATGTCGGCGACGAGGTGCGGATCCGCATTGACGATGAAGGCCCGGGCGTTCCGCAGGAGGCCCGGGAAGCAATCTTTAACCGGTTCCACTCAGTAAGGCCCGAGGGCGAGAATTTTGGACGACATTCCGGCCTCGGCCTTGCCATCGCCCAGGCAATCGTCAAAGGCCACGACGGGGAGATTGACGTGCACGATCGCGATGACGCTCCATCGGGCGCCCGCTTCACCATTCGACTTCCAGCGGCGGATCGCGAGTGAGCCAGGTGCAAAGCACCGGCCCTCGCCTCTCGGCCGAAACGATCCACTCGAGCACAGTCGCTGCTGACGGCCGGGCGGTGCTCATTACCGGACCTTCGGGTTCCGGGAAGTCTGACCTGACGCTGCGTCTGCTTGACCGCGGTTTCAAGCTCGTCAGCGACGACCAGACGATCGTCAAGCGAGACGGCGACCGTCTGCTAGCGACCTCACCGCCGAACATCGCCGGAAAGCTCGAGGTCCGTGGCATCGGTATCGTCGACATGGAGCCTCTCAACGACGTGCCGGTCGCCTTGATCGTCGAGCTGACGAGCGACATCCAGCGCCTTCCCGACGACAGCCGCGAGCGCCCAATCTTGGGAGTGAGTGTGCCGCTGATCTCCATCGACGCCATGACCGCCTCTGCGCCATCCAAAGTCGCCCTCGCACTCGATCGCATGGGACTGACCTTCTGATGGCAGAGCGGCAGCCGCGCCGGCTGCCGCGCTTGCTGCTCGTCACCGGCATGTCCGGAGCGGGAAAGTCGACGGTCCTCGACACGCTCGAAGACATGGGGTGGGATGTCGTCGACAATCTGCCCGCGGATCTCCTGGACGCTTTCGTCAACGGCGGCAGCCAATGCCGAACCGCGTCCGTTGCGGTCGCAATGGACTCCCGCAGCCGTGGCTTCGACCCCCAGCGCCTCCCCGAGCTGATCCGCTCAATCGGGGGAGTCGAGCCTCAGATTCTTTATCTCGACTGCTCGGGTACCGAGCTCATGCGCCGTTACGACGAGACGCGTCGGCGGCACCCGCTCGCGCCCGACCGCCCCGCAGAGGACGGTATCGCCCGCGAACGACAGATGACGATGCCGCTCCGGAATGGAGCGGACAACGTGCTCGACACGACCGACCTCAGTCCCGCCGAGCTTCGCGATGAACTTCAGCGGCGATATGGCGGAGATTCGGACCAGCCGGTCTTGACGATCGCCTCCTTCGCATTCGCACGGGGCATCTCGCGCACCGCCGACTTGGTCTTCGACCTGCGCTTCCTTCCGAACCCCCATTGGATCGATGACCTGCGCCCGCTCACCGGCGCAGACGAGCCGGTTCGCGATTATCTGCACCAGGAACCGTCTTGGGGCGAGACGATGGCCCGCATCGAATCCCTTCTCATGGACTGGATTCCCCGCTACTGGGCCGCGGGCAAAAGTTACGTGACCGTTGCATTTGGATGTACAGGGGGGCGTCACCGCTCGGTGGCCGCAGCAGTCGAAATGGCGGAGCGTTTGAGTCGTGCCGGATTTGCTCCGAATGTACGTCACCGTGATCTTGCCTCACCTCCGAGGGACACGATTGAACGTCATCCGGGGCGCGCTTCGGCAAGTGAGGGCGAGGACGAGTTGAATCGATGATTGGATTGGTGCTGGTGACCCACGGCCGGCTGGCGGCCGAATTTGTCACCGCCATGGAGCATGTGGTCGGCCCGCAGGAAGCGATCGAGGCGATTTGCATTGGCCCCGACGACGACATGGAAAGCCGGCGCAAGGACATTGCCAAGGCGATCACGAAGGTCGACCAAGGCAAGGGCGTTATTATCCTTACCGACCTGTTCGGCGGCACCCCGTCGAACCTCGCCATCAGCCTCATGAAGGGAGAGAATGTCGAGGTGATCGCCGGCGTGAACCTGCCCATGCTCATCCGCCTCGAAGGCGCCCGCAAGGTGATGCCCGTCCATGCCGCGGTTGCCGCCGCCCGCGAGGCAGGGCGCAAGTACATTTCCGTCGCTTCAGAAATCCTCGGGGAAGCAGCGGCTTGAGCCGGGTCAGCCGCGAGGTTCAAATCACGAACCAACGCGGTCTCCATGCACGAGCGAGCGCCAAATTCGTCAATCTCGCGAGCGAGATTGGAACACCGATCGAAGTCGAAAAGGACGGCAACACGGTCGTTGGAACTTCGATCATGGGCCTGATGATGCTTGGCGCCGCGATGGGCGACACAATCATCATTCACGTCGAGGGCGATGAGGCTGAAGAGGCGCTGGGGAAACTGGTCGCGCTCATCGAGGAGCGGTTCGGCGAGGAATAATGCCGCGCGAGGTCACTGCCTTTTCAAACGCCACGGTGAAGCTGCTTCGCTCGCTTCGAGACAAGAAGGCGCGCCGCGCCGAGGGGCTGTTCCTTGCCGAGGGGCTCCGGATCCTCACAGAGGCACGGGACAGTGGGCGACTGCCTGAAATCGTGGTTTTCTCTCCAGAAGGTGCAAGGCACCGGCTCGCGGCCGAGATCATCGCAGCAACGGAAGCCGCCGGCGGCGATGCAATCGAGACCACGCCCGACATCCTCTCTAAGATGAGCGGCAAGGACAATCCGCAGATGCTGATCGGCGCATATCGGCAGCCGGACGGCGCTCTTGAGCGAATTGATCGTCGAACGGCGTCCCTTTGGATGGTCGCTCAGGCCCTGCGCGATCCGGGCAACATCGGAACGATCCTCAGGACCGGCGACGCAGCCGGCGCAGGTGGGCTCATTCTGATCGATGATTGCGCGGATCCGTTCTCGGTCGAGGCCGTGCGTGCATCCATGGGCGCGTTGTTCACCCAGCAGGTCGCGGCGGCGCGATGGTCGGAGTTCATCGCCTGGCTCCGATTGGGCGAAGGCCAGCTCGTGGGCACCAGTCTGAAAGCGACGCACGACTATCTCGAGGCCGATTATCGCCGGCCCTGCTTCCTGCTGATTGGGAATGAACAACAGGGCCTCCCCGCGGATTACGAGAATGAATGCGACCTCCTCGTGAAAATCCCGATGGAAGGCAAAGCAGACAGCCTCAACGCAGCGGTCGCCGCGGCAGTAATGGCCTTCGCGATCAAGGCGAGTTGGCGGTGACGGAACCCTCCAACATGACCACTGTTGTTCGACACATGAAACGAGCCCCCATAATCGGCCTCGCAATTGTGCTGAGCGCCTGCGCCCCGATACCCGGCCCGCCGCCCGCGCCGTATCACGCGCTCGGGACCGAGCCCTTCTGGAACCTGCTGATCGATGAGCACGACGTCACCTTCGTCGAGCCCGATCAGCAGCCGGTCAAACAGAGCACACCCCCTGTAATCCATGGATTCGCCGGCGAAATCTACCAAACTCCCCGGATCAACGTGAACATCGTCCACGGGCAATGCAGTGACGGAATGAGCGACCGATCCTACCCCGACAAGGTGCAGGTGACGGTCGACGGGAGACGGTTCAATGGCTGCGGCGGCTTATAGCGTTGCCCTCGGGTTTGTGGCCTGTGCGGCATGCACCAGCATCGCTGCCGACGCGCGTAGCTTCGAAGGGACGAGGTGGCATGTCCTGGCCGTCAACCGCCACACTACGCCCGTCAAAGGCGATTATACGGTCGGATTCAAAGACGGCCGGATCAGCGCTCGCTTCGGCTGCAATTCCATCGGGGGCAGTTACAACGCGTCCGGCGACCTCCTCACCGCTCATCAGCTCATCTCGACGAAGATGGCCTGCGGTTCGCCTGCGGACGCGTTCGAGCAAGCGGGCGTCGGCATCTTGCAGGTTTCGATGAAGGTGCGTCCCAGCGGTAAAGGCCGGCTACGCCTCAGTAATCGCGTTGGTACGCTGGACCTCGAACCGCTTCCCTGATCATTCCGCTGCAATCTGCGGCGCGTCCTTTGAACAATTCTCGCTGAGGTCCAGCTCCTCCTCAGCATACCGAGGAAGCGCCTCCACGGGAGCGAGCACGTCGATTTCGCGTCGCCCCGGCTCGATGTTGAGTTCGCGAAACTTGCGCGCAGTTACCAGTGATCGACTCTCAAAACTCGCGACGAAGCTGTTGTAATTGTTGACCGCCGTCGCGAGTCCACTCCCCACGCGGCGAAGATCGTCGGCGGCTTTCGCTAGGCGATCGTAAAGCTCCTTGCCGAGTTCGCCGATCTGCCGCGCCTCCTTGGCAATCCGTTCCTGGCGCCACACGGCAGCGATCGTTCGCGCGATTGCGATCAGGTTGGTAGGTGTAGCGAGCAGCACCTTCTTGTCGAAGGCGTAATCCCAAATCGTCGGATCCTGCTCGAGCGCCGCGGTGAGGAAATGCTCGCCCGGGATGAACATCACGACATAGTCCGGCGCATCTTCAAACTGAGCCCAATACGCCTTGGCACCGAGCGTGTTCACATGGGCTCGTATCGCGTTTGCATGAGCCATGAGGTGCGTCTCGCGAGCGGCTTCGTCGATCGCTCCGAACGCGTCCTGATATTCATTGAGAGACACCTTTGCGTCGATCACCAGCGACTGACCGCCAGGAACGCGGACGACCACGTCGGGGCGGAGGCGACCGCCCTCCCCGTCGATGACACTGACCTCGGTTGCGAAATCGCAATGTTGGGACAGACCGCAGGTCTCGAGCACGTTGCGAAGCTGCTGCTCGCCCCACCGACCTCGAGCCTTGGGAGCGTTTCGAAGTGCATTTACGAGCTTGGCAGCTTCGGCAGAGACGCGTTCGGTCCCAGTCCGCATCGCCTCGATCTGACCTGACAGCATCCCGAAAGCGTCGCGGCGCTCGGCCTCCACCTTCTGAACAGTGGTTTCATATCGTTCCAGCCGGTCGTGAACCGGCTGGAGGAGCGCTTTGAGATTCTGGCCGGCATGCTCCTCCGACTGTCGAAAGCGCTGGTCGGCGCGCTTGAGGAAACTTTCCTGGGCCTCGGCGAGCAACTTGTTGCTGATCTCGGCGAACTGGGCCGAAAGTGCATCCTTCGCTTCGACCAGCTCCCTTATGCGGGCTTCGAAACCCCGCTCCCGTTCCGCTTGGGACGCCTCGAGCGCGGCAAGTTTGGTCGAGGCGTCTCGGTTCGCATCGCGCTCCTTCGCGACGTCATTGAGCTGGAAGCGCAGATTTTCGATCGTATGCTTCGCGCCGGCGGCCTCCCGGCTGGCCCAAAGCCAGCCGAGCGCGGCGCCGATGATCAGCGCTAGAAGCACGAGTGCAATGGCGGCCGCGTTCATGACCGTAACTCCCCC
>JBJMVK010000124.1:0-4699 GCA_045810725.1 Sphingomonas sp.
ACTCATACAAAACACCACTATATTCCGATAATAACCCGGCCACGGGCGAGTCCAAGCGGATCCTTGCCGAAGCGTGCAATCAGCCCCGCCGCAAGTGCGTCTGCAAACGAACGATGGGACGGGATGGAATAGACGGCGACCCGTTTCGGGTCAGACATTCTCGAGCGCCGATTCCGTCAGTTGAATGGATTGGGGAGTGCCGACGTCGAACCACAATCCCTGGTGCACGGCGCCGAAGCAGCGCCCCTCCTCGATTGCCCGGTCCCAAAGCAGGTTTGTCGAGAAGGGTCCTTCAGGCGCATCGCGCAGCAGGCGCTTCGAGACGATCTGGATGCCGGTGAAGACAAATGGAGCGACATGGCTGCGGTCGCGCCGACGGATCCGGCCGGTGCGGTCCATGTGGAAGTCGCCCATGCCCCGGTGATTGAGCGCCCGCGCCTGCGGCACCAGCAGAAGCAGCGCGTCCATCTTCTTGTCGTCCCAGTGCGAGGCAAGAAGCTTCAGAGTATCGGCCGGACCGTCGACCCACAGATTATCGCTATTGAGCGCGATGAACGGATCGCTGTCGATCAGGGGTGCCGCCTTGACGAGACCGCCGCCGGTCTCGAGCAGGCGGTCGCGCTCGTCCGAAATGACCACCTCCAGTCCATGGTCTCGGCTGGTCAGGTGCGCCTCGAGGGCCTCTGCCAGATAATGGACATTCACCACCACCTTCCTGACCCCCGCGACGCGAAGCTTCTCCAGCACGTGGTCCAGCAGCGCCTTCCCGCCAACCTCGATCAACGGCTTGGGACGCGTGGCGGTAAGGGGGCGCATGCGCTTGCCGAGGCCCGCCGCCATGATCATCGCGGTCGAGGGCACCTCGGCGGGCACTTCGGCACGCAGCCGCAACGCACGCTTGGCTGTACTCACGCAGCCTGGCTCCATGGCTCGCGCCGGTGCTCGGGCGGGATGTTCTCATCGAACCAGGCGCGAACGGGTGCGAGGTGCGGCTGAGCGAGGTCGCACTCGAGCAGCCCCCACATGCGGGGCTGAAAGCGGCGGTAGTGCGGCTTGTCGTCTCGCTTCCAGAGCCGGGTGAATACGCCGAGAATTCGGGTGTTCCGCTGCGCGGCAAGCGCCCAGTAGGCGCGCTCGAAAGCTTCACCGTGGCCGGTCGCAGCAACATAGCGGTCGATCATCGCCCGCTCGATCGCTGGCGGAACGTCGCGCCTTGCATCCTCCAGGACTGACGCGAGGTCATAGGCAGGATGCCCGGCGAGTGCGTCCTGGAAGTCCAGCAAGCCGAAATGGGCGACACCATCCCGGCCCTCGACCAGCATGATGTTCTCCGCGTGGTAATCGCGAAGGACGGTTACCGGGGCCAACCCGTCGTCTGCGACGGGTCCGAGCACGTCGTTCCAGGCCCGCTGATACGCTTCGACGTCCACGACCGCGCCTACCGTCGGACAATACCAGTCCGTGAACAGCTTGATCTCATCGAGCCACTGAGCAATGCCATGCTGCGGAAGTCCACTCATCGGCGGGTGTTCGTGAAGGTGCACGAGAACGTCGGTCGCGAGCTCGTAAAGCTCACGCTCCCGGGTGGGGTCGGTGTCGAGCGTTTCCCTTAACCGCGCGCTGCCGAAATCGCCCAGCAAGAGCAGGCCCCTCTCGAGATCGCGCGCCAGGATCTCCGGCGCGCTGAGCCCGCGTCCAGCCAACCACTCCGCGACGGCAATGAACGGACGCGGGTCTTCCTGGGGCGGTGGCGCATCCATTAGGACCGCGGAACGCTCGCCCTCGACGACGCGGAAATAACGCCGGAAGGAAGCGTCGCCCGCGAGTGGAAGAATTTCAGCGCCGCCCCAGCCGGAAGCGGCAAGAAATTCAGGAGCATGGGCGGGCGGTTTCATCGGGGAGGCCATCGCCCCTCCCATGACGGGGGCACCCTCGCTGTCAAGATTCTCTCGCCGTTCGGAGCGACCTCGAGCGACAGCGCGAGGGCTCCTGGCCAAGCGTCGGGGCCGGCACGACCCGGCCACTCGACGAGAAGCACGGCGTCCGCCGCAGAATCGAGGCCCAATTCGTCGATCTCCCTCGGTTCCTCCACCCGATACAAGTCGACGTGCCACACGGGCGGCTCAAGTTCCTCGTAGGGCTGGACGATCGCAAAGCTTGGGCTCGGAACTTCCCCTTCGTAGCCGAGCGCCGAGATGAATCCTCTCGCCAAAGCGGTCTTGCCGGCCCCGAGTGGGCCCGATAGCGTGATCACGTCACCATGCCGGGCGACGGCCGCCAGCCGGCCGCCCGTCCTGGCGGTCGCTTCCTCGTCCGCCAGGATCATCGCGATCCGCGCGGGATGGTCAGGGTCACACTCGTGCCCTTGCCCTTCTTCGATTCGAGCTGGACAGTGCCGCCGTGGGCCTCGACGAACTGGCGCGTCAGCGGCAGTCCCAGCCCGAGCGCAGCCTCTCCTCTAAAACCGGCTTCGTTCACCCGGTGGAAGCGATCGAAGACCTGGGGCAAATCCTCGGGCGCTATACCCGTGCCATTGTCCGTGATCCGGATCACCGCCTGCTGCTTGTCGCCATCCGCCGACAGCGTGATCCGTCCTTTTTTCTCGCTGTAGCCGATCGCATTCTGGAGAACATGCTCGACCGACTCGCGAAGCCGCCGCGCGTCGCCGAAAACATGCCCCGCGGTTGGTGAAATCTCCGCTTCCAGCTTCTGGCCCTTCTCGGCCGAGCGCGACCTCGCAGTGTCGACCGCCGCTCGGCAAAGGCCGGCAATGTCGACCCGCTCCTTTTCAAGCGCCACGCCGCTCGCATCGCCGGTCGTAAGGTCGAGAACGTCGTTGATCAGCTTCGAGAGACGATCGACCGACTCAAGGATCGCCCCGACGTAATCCTTCGCTTTGGGACTGAGATCGCCCGCGTACCCGCCGCCCAGGAGCTCGGCGAAGCCGCCGATCGAGGTCAGCGGAGTCCTCAGCTCGTAGCTCATGTTGGCAACGAAATCGGTCTTCACTCGATCGGCTTCCTCGAGTGCGGTCGCGCGCTCGCGGAGCGCGGCCTCGATGCGCGTCGAATCGGTGACGTCGACCATCGTGAACAGTGCGTTCCCGTCTGGCAGGGGTACTGCCGCGAACTGGAAATGGCGCCCATCTGTCATGGAAATCCGACCACTCGCGGATTGCCGCTCATTGGTGGTCTGCCGAACCATTTCCCGGATTTGCGCAGCGGCGGTCGGGTTGACCAGCTTGCGCGCCATCGCTGGAACGAGCTCATCGACGCGCGGGTGGGTCGAGAGCCATTCCTCGCCAAGCTCCCAGTCCTCGAGAAAGCGGCGGTTCCACAAGTACAAGCGCCCATCGCTTGCGAAGACGCTGATCGCTTCAAAGAGATTGTCGAACGTTGCTGCGCGGACCCGAAGCAGCGTGTCGCGCGCAGAAGCGAGCCGCAGCTGTTCCGTTCGGTCCTCGAGGAACAGCCTCAGTCCGCCGTCCGGAAGTGGCTGTGCGACGACCCGCAGGTGATCGCCGCCAGGAAGCATCCACTCTTCTTCGATCACTTCCTCGGGGCTTGTGAACCAGTGTCTTCGCTCTTCCTTCCAGACCGGGAAGTCGCGAGCCTCGGGCAAGCGTTGGTTGTCGCGCATGCGATCAATAACTCGATCGAACTCCGGTTTTTCAGCCAGCCAATCGGGATCGAGCTTGCTCATGACCGCGAACGGGCGATTGAAGAAACTGAGGGTACGGTCCGCTTCGAACTGGGCGGTGCCCGCCGTCATTCGATCGGCAAGTTCACGCTGGGATTCCCTGTGGCGAGCGAGTTCGGCGCGAGCGTCCTCGAGATCCTGAACGTCGACTGCAAACCCGGCGACCGCTCGGGTGGACAGCGGAACGTTGACGATCCTAAGCATCCGGCGCTCGCCGTGGATGATCGCGGGCTGCATCCGCGAGACGATGCGACCCCCTTCCTGCGCCTCGCGTGCCGTGGCAACGGCGCTGTCCTCCCCGGGCGCATCGATCAATTCGGCCGATCGCTCGATGACGTCCTGCGCATCCTTGCCTTCCACGGCATTGACGAATGCACTGTTCACGAGACCGAGCTTGAGGTCGGGTCCGCGGTACCACATCGGGAAGGGCGCCGCCTCGATGAGGTGCGTCAGCGAATTGAGCGCGGCCTCGGTCTGGCGAAGGCGCAGCGCGAGCTTTGCCCGTTCCTCTTCGCCAACGCTCATGTCGAAAAACCACAGCAGCAGGGTGCCGGGAAGTTCAGGCGCTGGCGCCGGGCCGCCGCGGACTTCGAATATTCGGGACGAGCCCTCCACGCGGACTTTCGCGACAACGCGGGAGGCTGACGCGCGGGAGGATTCGATTTCGGCGGTGAGCGCTTCGAGGTCGTCGGTCAGAATTCCGGTGGCGTTGCCATGAAGTTCGACAAGGGACTTCGGCTGCGACTTGAGACCCAGCTCGCGCGAGAGCCGAGGATCGATCTCGAGGCGGCCGTCGCTCCGGACCACGAGCGGCCGCGCCGGCGAGATTTCGAGCAGCGCCGCATTGGAGCGAGCGGCGCCAATCACTTGTTCCGCAAGGCGGAAGCGACGAGCCGCGACGAGCGATATCGCGACGGCGACGAGGATCCACACCACCGCCAGCGCTGCGGCGATTACGCCAGTCGTCGCCAGCCCAGCCACGTATCTGCCCCCTCGCCCA
>JBJMVK010000125.1:0-32085 GCA_045810725.1 Sphingomonas sp.
CACCGGAATTTGTCGCGCAGGAACAGGTTGAACCGGGTGAACGCTGGATATTCGTTCGGCCGGACATAATCGCGAAGAGCGATCACCGAGGGCAGCTTCAAAGCAACGCTCGGGCTGTGCACCTCGCGATCGTAGTGGGCGACCACGTCGACACGTTCCAGGAACATCGCCTTGATCGCGGTCTGCCACGGCCACAGCGAGAGCGGATAATAAGAAAGCGGTGTGTAGTCGGCGTTGAGGACCAGCGCCGGACAGCTTTCAGGATGTCGGATCAGCTCGGGATGATACATGCGACAGCCAAACAATGCCTTTCGTTCGGTTTCCGTTCCGAACTCCAGCTCTCCGGCCCCGTCGCACTCAAGGAGGAGAGGGGTTCCGGCCCGCCTTCCCTTGTTGGCCGCCGGATGCCAAGCCGGCGTGACATCTCTATGACAGCATTTTCAATGACTCAGCGTCAAGAGTCCTTTCGGCAACAGTTGAAATGTTCATAACCCGCTTTGCGCCTTCGCCGACCGGCCGGCTGCACCTCGGGCATGCCTATAGCGCTACGCTTGGCCACTCGGCAGCGACGAAGACCGGCGGCAAGTTCCTCCTGCGCATCGAGGATCTCGACCCGACGCGAAGCCGAACCGAGTTCGTCGACGGCATCGTCGACGATTTGCGCTGGCTGGGGCTCAAGTGGGACGAACCGGCGCTCGTGCAGTCGAAAAGAGCCGCAATCTACGAGGAGGCGCTCGGACAATTGCGCGAGCGGAGCCTCGTTTATCCCTGCTTCTGCACCCGCGGCGACATCGCTCAAGCGCTCGCGGCACCGCACGGCACCTCCCCGCATTATCCGGGCACATGCAGGAACCTCGCGGATGATCCGGAGCGCCGCGCTTCGATGCCGCACAGCTGGCGGCTAAACTCCGAAAAGGCGCTTGCCCTCTGCGGATTGCCGAAGTGGAGGGAAATAGACGGCCGCGAGTTTTCCTCGGCGCGCGAAGATTTCGACGATGTCATCCTCGCCCGGAAGGACGCGCCCGCAGCGTACCACCTTGCAGTTGTCGTCGACGATGCGGCAAGCAATGTCACGCTCGTCAGCCGGGCGGCGGACCTTCGCTCGTCGACGCCAGTCCAGCGGCTCTTGCAAAACCTGCTGGGCCACGAACCGCCGACCTATCTCCACCATTCTCTGGTAACGCATGCCGACGGCCGACGCCTTGCGAAACGCGATCTCCCCCCGACGCTCGCGCGGATGCGCGGCGACGGGGTCGATGGACCTGGCCTCGCTCGCGACCTTCTCGAGGGCAAGCTTCCCCTTGGTTTCGGCTTCGCCGACGCCTAAGTCAGCTTCGCATGCGCTATCTACTGCTCGTCCTCCTCCTCGTCGCGATGGCGGCGGTGGTTTACGTTCTCGTCCGCGGCGTCATCGCCATGGCCTCGGGCAAGGACCCGAGCGGCGAACAATCCCAGATGTGGATGCGCCGACGGGTCCTGTTCCAGGCAGCCGCGATCGTGATCGTCATCCTCATCCTGGTCGTCGCCGGCGCGTCTTCGGGCCACTAAAGTGGTCAAGCTCAACAAAATCTACACGCGAACCGGCGACGGCGGCACGGCCGGGCTGGTCGATGGCACCCGGGTAAGCAAATCGAGCCCGCGAATGGCCGCCATCGGCGAGGTCGACGAAGCCAATGGGGCGATCGGAGTTGCAATCGCGGCGCTTGGGGAGGGAGATCTCGCCGACCGCCTGGCGCGGGTCCAGAACGATCTTTTTGATCTTGGAGCCGACGTCGCGACCCCGGGCGAGATCGAAGGCGCGCTTCGGATCGTCGCCGTTCAAGTCGAGCGGCTGGAGCGCGAAATCGACCAGATGAACGGCTCGCTTCCGCCACTCACCAGCTTCATTCTCCCGAGCGGATCGCCGGGCGTCTCGGCGCTCCATCTGGCGCGCGGCGTGGTTCGCCGCGCGGAACGCGCAGCGGTGGCGCTCAACGAGACAGAAGCGCTGAACCCGCTGCTGCTCGCCTATCTCAACCGACTGTCCGACCACCTCTTCGTCGCCGCGCGCGCGGTCGCGGCCGGGCAAGGGGGAGATGTACTCTGGAAGCCCGGCGAAACGCGCGGCGGATAAGCTGACGCGGAACATATAGCGAACTTCGGCATTGTACCTCATCAGCGTTCGTGGCAGGGGCACCCACATGGCGAGGGAGGATTCGTCCCCGATCCCCAAGGCGCTTGGCGAGAAGCTCTTCGCCACGCGCAGGCTGACGCTCGAACTGGCAGCTCCGCTGAGCGACGCCGACGCGACGATCCAGCCGTTTCCGGACGCATCGCCCGCGAAATGGCACCTCGCCCACACCAGCTGGTTCTTCGAGACATTCGTCCTTCGCGATTTCACGCCCGGCTACCGCCTGTTCGACGAGCGCTGGGCGTTCCTATTCAACAGCTATTACGTAGCTGAGGGGCCGCGTCATGCGCGGCCGAGCCGCGGCATGCTGAGCCGCCCTTCGCTCGACGAAGTCCGCGACTACCGGGCTCATGTCGACGAAGCGCTCGAACGGGCGCTCCCCGATCTTCCGCCTGAGGCGCTCGAGTTGCTCGAGCTCGGAATTAATCATGAAGAGCAGCACCAGGAGCTGTTCCTCACCGACATTCTCGCGACCTTCGCCGAGAATCCGCTCGAACCATGCTACGGTGAGCTTTCAGCGCCACCCTGCTTTGCCGCGGAACCCTTATCGTGGCATCGCGGCCGTGATGGACTCGTCGAGATCGGCGCGCCCGGCGAGGGTTTCGCATTCGACTCCGAGCGTCCGCGTCACCGCACCTTTCTCTCTTGCCACGAACTTTCGAACCGTCGCGTGACCAACGCGGAATGGCGAGAGTTCATGGACGACGGCGGTTACGAAACGGCCACGCTGTGGCTGTCCGAAGCTTGGGACTGGGTCCAGCGCAATGACATCGGAGCGCCTCTATACTGGCACGACGACGGGACGCAGTTCACGCTCGGCGGTCGGCGCGAGATCGACTGGGCGGCCCCAGCGGCGCACGTGAGCTTTTTCGAAGCCGATGCATTTGCGAGGTGGGCCGGGGCCCGGCTGCCGACCGAAGCCGAGTGGGAGGATTTCGGCGCCTCCGCCGACGCGGTGATCGGCAATCAGCTCGACCAAGCGGCGCCCGTTGTCCCGCGGCCGGGCGGCGGCATCTTCGGCGACGTCTGGGAATGGACGCAGAGCGCTTTTGCCCCCTACCCGGGCTTCTCACCTGCAGCCGGCGCGGTCGGCGAATACAACGGCAAGTTCATGTGCGGCCAGTTTGTTCTCAAGGGCGCGAGCTGCGCCACCCCGCGCGGGCACAGCCGCGCTTCGTACCGCAATTTCTTCCCGCCAAGCGCACGCTGGCAGTTCACGGGAATCCGCCTTGCTAAAGACGCTTGATTCGCAGATCCTCGCGTTCCGCGACGACGTGCTCGCCGGCCTTCGGGCAGCCATCCCGGCGATCCCGGCGCGGTGGCTCTACGACCGGCGCGGATCCGAGCTGTTCGACGAGATCACGCGGCTCGCCTCTTACTATCCAACGCGTACCGAGACCTCGATCTTCCACGAGATCATGCCTCAAATCGCCGCGCGCGTGCCCCACGGCGCGGTCGTGGTCGAGTTCGGCGCCGGTTCGCAGACCAAGACGCCGATATTGCTCGAAGCCATCACTCCAAGCTTCTACGTCCCCGTCGATATCTCGGGTGAGTTTCTCGCGCAGAGCGCTCGCGAGGTACAGCAGCGGTTCCCGTCGATCGAAGTCATGCCCGTGGTCGCCGATTTCGGGCGGCCTTTCTCTCTCCCGGGCGGGCTGGAGAATTTGCCGAGGCTCGGCTTCTTCCCGGGCTCGACGATCGGAAATTTTGTGCCATGGAGCGCGACCGACCTTTTGCGGCATTTCCGTTCGCTCCTCGGCCCCTGCTCGCAGTTGCTGATCGGAATGGACCGGGTGAAGCCGGTCGAGCGGCTGATTGCCGCCTATGACGAGCCCCAGGGGGTCACTGCCGAGTTCAATCTCAATCTCCTGCGCCGCATCAATCGTGAGCTCGAAGGGGACGTTCCGATCGATGCTTTCCGCCACCAAGCGCGCTGGAACGACATCCTCTCGCGAATCGAGATGCACCTCGTCGCCACGCGTGACGTCGAGTTCTCGATCTCGGGACAGAGTTTCCGCTTTGCGGCCGGTTCGTCGATCCACACGGAAAATAGCCATAAATACGGCGCCCGGGGCTCGCGTGTCCTGCTCCTCGCGGGGGGCTGGACCCCGGTCGCCGAATGGACCGACCCTGCCGAAGACTTCGCCGAGGTCCTCGCTGTCGCCGAGCCGGAGAGGTTTGCGCCGTAACGACGGCCCGGCTAAGCGACAGCCATGCTTCTTGCACTCGTCGACATCGCCGACCTGCTGCTCACCGTGCTCACCTGGGTGATCATCATCCAGGTGATCCTGAGTTGGCTGCTCGCCTTCAACGTGCTCAATACCAGCTCCAACGGCGTTCGCACCGTAGCGGTTGCGATCGACCGGATCACCGCGCCGCTCTACCGGCCAATACGACGAATGCTCCCGGACTTTGGTGGAATCGACTTCTCGCCGCTCGTGATCCTGATCCTGGTCCAGGTCGTCAAGAAGCTTCTGGCCGGCGTCGTGACCCAATATTATTTCGGCGGATGACGGCGAAGCTTATCGACGGAAAGGCCGCGGCACTGGCGCTCCGGGAACGGATTGCCTGCGAAGTCGGGCGCTTGCGCGAAGCGACGGGCCGGGCGCCCGGGCTGGCGGTCGTGCTGGTGGGCGAGCACCCGCCCTCAGCCGCCTACGTCCGCTCCAAGGTTAAGGCCACGATCGAAGCTGGCATGGAAAGCTTCGAGCACCGCCTTCCCGCCTCGATCACCGAGGAAGAGCTGATCCAAGTCATCGGCGAGCTCAATTGCGATCCAGCCGTCGATGGCATCCTCGTCCAGCTTCCGCTGCCCGAGCAGATCGATGAGCGGGTGATCATCACTCGCATTTCGCCCGACAAGGACGTCGATGGCTTTCACCCGGTGAACGCCGGGAGGCTGGCCATCGGACTTCACGGTTTCGTCCCGTGCACGCCGCTCGGGTGCCTGATGCTCTTGAAACAGGAACTCGGCGACCTGTCTGGCCTCGACGCCATCGTGGTCGGACGATCGAACATCGTCGGCAAGCCGATGGCGCAGCTGCTTCTTCGCGAGAATTGCACGGTCACTGTCGCCCATTCGAGAACGAGCGACCTTCCGGGTGCGGTTCGAAGATCGGACATTGTCGTGGCAGCCGTGGGGCGGCCCGAACTGGTCCGCGGCGACTGGTTGAAGCCCGGAGCCACGGTCATTGATGTCGGGCAGGAGCGGGTCGAACAACCCGACGGAACCCGAAAGCTTCTCGGAGACGTCGCCTTCAGTGAAGCGATCGAGGTCGCTGGTGCGATCACGCCGGTACCTGGAGGCGTTGGGCCGATGACCATTGCGTGCCTCATTCGCAACACCTTCGTCTCGGCGGCGCGCCGAGAACATTTTCGCTACGAGGAGGACCTATGATCGCAGCGCTTCTCCTTGCTTCAGCAGCGCCTACCGCGCTCGATGCCGAACGAGCCTTCGCAAGCGATGCACAGCGGATCGGCCAATGGAGCGCGTTCCTCAAATATGCCGACCATGATGCCGTCATGTTCACGCCGCAGGCGGTATGGGCCCGCGATTTCCTCAAGGGCCGCAAGGATCCGCCAAGGTCGGTCCGCTGGCGCCCAAGCGACAGCTTTGTCTCGTGCGACGGCCGCACGGCCGTCAACACGGGCCCCTGGTTCCGGGCCGATGGCAAGCCCGGCGGCTCTTTCATCACGGTTTGGCAGCAAGGGCGCCAGGGCTGGCGATGGGTGTACGACGGCGGCGTTCCGACACCCGCCCGGAAGGCGCTTTCAGCGAAAGCGGTAGTGCATCGAGCCACCTGCGGCGCTCGCGCGGCCGGCCCTCCGATCGCTCCTCCGCCCAAGCTGACGCCGAAGGAGGCGCGAACGACGCCCGAGGACAACGGCCGCGGCGAATCGGCCGACGGGACGCTGGGCTGGGACTGGAAGGTCGCGCCGGGCGGCGCGCGCACCCTGCGCGTGTTCCTCTGGAACAAGAGCCATTACGCCGAGGTCATTCACGGCATTGATCCGGCAAAATGATTGAGCTGTTCGGCTCGGCGCTGGTCACCTTCCTGGTGATCATCGATCCGCCGGGCTGTGCGCCGATTTTCGCGAGCCTGACCAGTGGCGCTTCGCCGGTACAGCGCCGCACAATGGCCATCCGGTCGTCGCTGATCGCGTGGGCAATCCTAATGTTTTTCGCGCTTCTCGGGCGTCCCATGCTCCACGCACTCGGGATCAGCCTTGCGAGCTTCCGCATCGCCGGCGGGATCATGCTCTTCATCATAGCCGTCGACATGGTGTTTGAACGCCGGACGGAGAGGCGCGAGAGACGCGCGCACGCTTTCGACCAGACCCCCGAAGTGGAGGACATCAGCGTCTTCCCAATGGCCATGCCGATGATTGCTGGCCCCGGATCGATTGCCAGCGCAATGCTGTGGGTGTCGCGCGCGGAAACGTCCATTCACATCCTCCTCGTCCTCGCCGCGATCACCGTCGTGATGCTGATGACGCTCGCGACACTGCTCGCGGCGGGCCCCCTGATGCGGCTGATCGGCGACAAGGTGGAGGCGGTCATCACCCGCATCCTCGGAGTTATCCTCGCGGCGCTCGCGGCCCAGTTCGTGATCGATGGCCTGAAGCAGAGCTTTCCCCACGTTCTTGGCTAGCCGACCACCCTCCACATCTTGAACGGCGAATCTTTGGGAAGCG
This sequence comes from Sphingomonas sp., assembly GCA_045810725.1. Lineage (GTDB taxonomy): Bacteria > Pseudomonadota > Alphaproteobacteria > Sphingomonadales > Sphingomonadaceae > Sphingomicrobium. The sequence continues at coordinate 6,866 of JBJMVK010000125.1, forward strand.
GCACGGGCTGCATCCACTTGGGTATTTGGCCACGCTCGAGCTGGCCGTAAAAGCCCTTGGGCGCCTCGGACATGAAGATCGTCGTCGTCGAACTCTTCGGGCAGCTCAGCACGTAATTCGAGTGATATTTGCCGACGATGATGCCGCGGGCCTCGGCTTCGCTCCCCCGCCAGGCGTTCATCACGTCGACGATCTGGCGAAAATTGCGATGATAGGGTCCGGTGATCGCGTCGTGATGAGTGAGCGTGATGAGGCGCGGCCCCAGATCGACGAAGGTGAACACTAATCCCTTGGGCTGGAGGGCGATCGGGTGGAGGCCCCATAGCGAACCGCATTGGGCGTTCGCCCGGCCGATCGCGGCTTCGTAGGGCGTCGCCTGCTTTTCGGGAATGAATTCCACGACCAGCGGCACGATCGCGCCGGCGCCGGCGATGATCACGACGATCGCGCCCGCAACCCGGACCCACGGGTGCCGCGAAAACCAGAAGATCGGGAAAAGAAACCACATGAGCGCCGCCGCTCCGACCGCCGCCATCATCTGCGCCGAGGGCCCGGTGCGGGTCTGCCATAGGAGGAGCAGTGAGGCCGCGATTCCCGGGACGGCGACTCCGACGATACGCCGCAGGTGCTCGCCGTTTCGACGTTTCAGCCAGGCGAGGAGGCCCCATCCGAGTGCGCCGGTAACGGGCAATGCCACGATCAGAACGGCAACGCGCCAGCCGTGGCGATAGACCGGCCGCGCCTCCTTCACGTAGTTCATCCAGAGCCGCTGCGCTTCGGGCGAGATATGCTCGGGCTTCTGGAGGCATTGCGGCCAGGCTCCGGCGTGGAAGCCCCCGACGATGGCCCCCGCCGCGACGGCGAGTGCAAGACGGCGCTTCCAGTCGGCCGGCGTAACCCAGGCAAGAGAGTAGATGAGCGCCGCAGCGAGGAGCCCGTCCGACAGGAAGACGGAGGACAGGGCGTCGCATACGTCTTTCCTATTCTCGTTGGATGCGAAGAGTAGGAACGAGAAGGCGACGCCCCCGCCGAAGGAGAGCGCATAGGCCCGCAAGCGATCCCGTTCATCTTTGTCGACGACCCAGAAGAGGACCATCGCAGCGCCCGCGAGCGCGAGATAGATGATCATCTCAAGCCCGATCGCCATCGACAGCGCCGAGGTGACGCCGAGCACGAGCCCGCCGCGAACCCGCTCCGGATCGGCAATACCGGCCATGCTGAGCGCAAGCAGCGCGAGCTGCCACCCGTGGTGATCGATCCGCTCGGGCATGAACATGCCGTTGGTGGAGCCGGCGAAGAAGATCGCAAGGAAGGCGAGCGGATAGGCGAGCGGGTGGATGAGCCGCCGGGCAGTGAGCGCCAGCGAATAGAGAAGCAGCAGATATGGGAGCATTGGCGCGATGGCGACCGCCCATCGCTCCGCAGCCGCTCCGCCGACGAACGGCCGAAGGGCGAGGATCAATCCTGCGATGGGCAGGTCGACGAGCCGGGACCAATGGATGTCCGCGCCAAATGGCGGGTTCATCCGGTACTGGCGCAGATCGTACCAGCCCTGCCCATGCAGCAGGGCCCGGACCTGCATGATGCGCATGTTGTCGTCGGTATCCGGCAGCCGGAACCAGCGGACGTCGGGCCACTTCTGGACGAGGAACCAGGCGCAGATCGCCAGCCAGGTGATGACGACGACACGCTTCCAGTGGCGCTCGACGGCATCGACCGTCCAGCGCTCCAGTTCGTCGACCTTCGCTTGCAGCACCTTGCCTTGCAGCATTTTTCGGGCTGTAGCCGTTCGACTTCAAACGGCAAGCAGCCGGGCATGGCCACTGGATTAAACGTCAGTCAGGAAACCTTCGGTCAACTGGTCAGGTTCGCGCTGGTGGGGTTCTTCCTCGCCGGCATCTACTCGGCCATCTACTGGTACCTCGCCACTTATGTGATGTCGCCGGTGCTGGCCGTAGTCGTCGCCTTCCTCGTGGCCGTGAGCATCGGCTTCGTGCTCCACAGCCGCTGGAGCTTCAGGGGCCACGGAAAACGCGAAGATCGGAGGATGAAGTTCAAGTTTTTGGCCGTCCAGGGTTCGGGCTTCGTACTGAACGAGATCTTCACCTGGATCCTCACCGGACCACTGGTTCATGGGCCGACCTGGTGGCCTCTCGTCCCGGCGATCTTCGTCACCCCGCTCGCGACCTACATGCTCAACCGCCAGTGGGTGTTCGGCTGATGGAGCGCTCGGTCTACCGGGAAATGGCTGATCTCGACCAGCGGCACTGGTGGTATCGAGCGCGCCGCGATGTCCTTTGCGACCTCATCCGTCGCGAAGCCCTGCCGCCCCCTGGGGGCCGCATCCTCGAGATCGGCTGCGGGACCGGCCACAACTTGGAAATGCTGAAGGCGTTCGGCGACGTGGACGCGCTCGAACTGGACGACGAGGCGCGCGACATCGCCGAGAAACGTCTCGGCCGCGATATCATGAGCGCGCCACTTCCGGAGCTCGCTGGGGTTCGCAGCCACGAATATGACCTCATCGCTGCGCTCGACGTCATCGAGCATATCGAGGACGATCGTGCTGCTCTTGAAGCAATCGCAGCGAAGCTCAAGCGAGGCGGCAAGTTCCTCATGACGGTGCCCGCGCATCAATGGATGTGGTCGGCCCACGACCTCGTCAACCACCATAAGCGGCGCTACTCCAAGGCGTCGCTGAAGAGCCTGGTCGAGGGCTCCCCCTTGAAGCTCGACAAGGTCGGCTATTTCAACAGCCTGTTATTCCCGCTCGCGGTGGCCGAGCGCTTCTCTTCGAAGATACGCGGCAAGGATGATGCCGACGTGAAGCTCCCTTCAGCACCCCTCAATGCGGCGCTCAAGGCGGTCTTCGGGGTGGAGCGTCACCTGATCGGGCGCTTCCCCTTGCCTCCGGGCTTGTCGCTCTTCGCCGTGGCCTCGGCGATATAGCCGAGCTTCGCCTCTGCGCGGCTCTCGCCCGCGACCTCCTGAACGATATAAAGCGGACGCCGCTTCGACTCGTTGTAGAGCCGGCCAATATATTCGCCCATCAGCGCCAGCACGAACATCTGGACAGCGCCGATCACGACGACGACGAGCATGAGCGAGGTCCAGCCCTGGACATTCCTGCCCCCGGCCCATGCGTAAGCGATGTAGAGAATGAGGATCACGGATCCGATCGACAAGAACAGGCCGACATGGCTGGCAAGCTTCAGTGGCGCCGATGAAAAGCCGGTGAGTGCATCGATCGCGAAGCGCATCATCTTCCTCAGCGGATATTTGGTCTCGCCCGCGAAGCGCTCCTGGCGGTCGTAGACGAAGGGGACCTGCCTGAACCCGATCCAGGCGACCATACCGCGGATGAAGCGCGCCTGCTCGGGCATCGCCAGCAGCGCATCGAGCGCCCGGCGGCTCATCAGCCGGAAGTCGCCGGTGTCGACAGGAATGTCGACTTCGGTTGCCCGCGAGAGAAGGCGGTAGAAGCCGTGCGCAGTCGCCCGCTTGAACGCCGTCTCGCCGGAGCGGCTGCGGCGAACGCCATAGACTACGTCCGCCCCATCCTCGTGCATGGATTGGATCATGGCGGGCAGCAGCTCGGGCGGATCCTGCAGGTCGGCGTCGATGATGAGGACAGTCTCGCCCCGGCAGAGGTCGAGACCCGCCGTCAGTGCAAGCTGGTGTCCATGATTGCGCGACAGATTGACAGCGACGACGTGGGCGTCGTCGCTGGCGAGGCCCCGCATCAGCGGCCAGCTTCGATCGCTCGATCCGTCATTGACGAGCACGATCTCGTAATCCTCGCCGACGGCGGTCCGCGCTGCCGCGCCCAGCCGCTCGTGGAGGGCGGGGAGGCACGCCTCCTCGTTGAAGCAGGGGACGACGATCGAGAGCGCTGTCATCAGTGCGTCTGATAGAGGATGCTGCCGGGGCCGCGCCAGACCGGCTTTAACCCACGGACGATACTCAGGTCATAGGGAGGCACGTCCACCAGCCACACATAGTCGAAATCGTTGCGCGGCAATGCCGAAAGAGATTCCGCGATTGTCCGGTGGAGCGGATCGCGGCAGCGGTTCGGGCGGACGAGCTGGGAAGGGTCCGCCGCGAAATAGCCGGCCGAGCGATATTTAAGGTCGAGGAGGTTGACTCCTTCGAGCAGCCACTGGTCGTTCGAAAAGCCCTCGCGGCGAACGATCACGATGGCGCCCAAGTGGCTGTTGCGAAGCACTGGCCAATATTCGGTACACGGCATTCCGGTGAGAGTGATGACACGCGCTCCGCGCGGCATGAGATTGATGGCATCAAGCTTCGCCGTCTGATCCGCTCCCGCGCGGCCGAGGCTGATCGTGTTTGCAGCCGTTCGCGTGGTGAAGAAAAGCAGGCCCAATACCGCGAGCACCTGCGCGGTCTTACGGTCCGGTTCCCCGCGGAAGCGAATCGCGAGGAGTGAGACGGCGATTACATAAGGAGCGAGACGCATATCCGCGTAAGCTGAGCCGAAGACGATGCGTGGGATGAGCGTGAAGGCAATGGCGAGGACGATCGCGGAAAAGGCGAGGTTGCGTGACAAGGTCAGCTTCCGACTGACGACCGCATAAAGAAAGACCAGCGCCGCTACGATGAGGGAGCCGATGTCGAACCATTTCCAGCGATCCCGGAGCGCCGAATAGATCCAGCGCCATTTCATCTTCCAGTCGAACCAGTCGATCGTCTGGCCGCCGTGGGTCTCGCTTCGCCAGATCAGCATGATGAGAATTGGAAGTCCCATGACGGAAGTGCGCAAAGCCGCTTCGAGGCCGGCCCGCCACCAGGTCCGACCACGATCGTGCAGCCTCACCGCGTCAGCCGAAAAGCACATCAGCCCGAGGAGGCCCCAGCCATAAGTGTGACAGAAAAAGACAACGAGGGAGATCGGGACGAAAATCCACTCGCGAACGACGGTGCGGTCCAGCCGGCCCAGTCTCAGCCACAGCCCGAAGGCGAGGAACGCGAAGGCCACCGACAACGCGAAATTCACGAATCCGAACAGGAAAGGAAAGCCGTAGATGAAGGGAAGGGCGAAGAAGGCGGTCGGCGGAATGCGCCCATGCACCTCGCGCGCCACCCACAGGAAACCGGCAGCGGTGAGCGGTGGAATCGCGATCACGATCAGTTTCACTGCCGGTTCGAGCCCGATGAGCTTGCCGAACGGAATGACGAGGAGGTCAACGCCGAGATTGCCGATCGCTGCCCAGTGATAATCGTAATATCGCTGCAGCCACGCCGAGTTCGCGAGATCGAGTTCGACCCGGTAGCGGCCCATGTGCCCGAACAGGTCCACAAGCGGCGGGATCGGCGGGTAGACGAGCGGCACCATGGTCGCGAGCACGGCGAGCGCCAGGCACGCCCGCGATTCCCACCACGGATGAAATTCGACGCTCACGTCGACCGACAATCTTGGTTCAACCCCCATTCGTCCGCGAACCTGCACCTGTTCCCGCGCGCGCTCCTAGCGGGATCAGGTCAATTGTCCATGCGAAGAGACTCTGAATTACAGCTTGTTAAGCCGCCCGTCAGGCCGCAGCAGGGGGTAGCTCTGGCGAGCCTCGCGGGCGAGATGTGCCTGCCAAGCTCTGGGCCGGCAAATCGGTAGGTCCCGCCGAACAGCCCTGCCCGGGCCAAGTCACCCGAATTGGATCACATTTAAGATGGGCAGGCGGACATTGGAAACCGAGCGCGATCCCGCGCTAAGAAGCGCGCGCTAAAGCAGCTCCTTGCGAACGCGATAGACAGTCAAACCACGCAGCCCCGCAAGGCGCACCGGATCGAGCCACTGGGGCGCTCGGCCAGAGTTCAACATGTCCGCAAGTCCACCGGGCCCGTGGATTGCCCAGCGAATCGATTCGGGAGCCTTCGGGCAAAAGACGACATAATCGACGTGCCTTCGCACGAGTATTTGGCGCGAGGTCGCCGCATTCCCGGCGAAAAGCAGGATCACGTCATGGATGCCGCCATTGTTGCGGTGATAGCCACTCGCGATCGCGCGATGGGGCGTGCTTGCGAGAATGGCGGGCGTGATGTCGAGCGGAACGGCAAGATTGCTGGTTGGCAGCGAGTTGAGCTTTTCCACTTGCGATCGCGTTACGCAGGCATCCGAAGAATTCATGGCCTTCACGAGCCGGTCGTCGGCGGGCATGACCAGCGCTGGAGCCGCGTAGGCCGGCGCCATGATGAACACCGCGCCAGTGGTAGCAAGCACGCGCGCGGGCATCAGCGAGATCTTCCTCGCCCTGTGCAGTGCGAAGTCACAAAGGAAGGCCGTGCCGGGCATGCTCAGCGTTGCCGCCGTCGTCGCCTCGCGGATTACGAAGATGGACGAGAGCGTCACCGCGCCCAACAAATAGGCAAAGGCGATCCAGCCCTTCCGCCGCTGTCCGTCCGACCTCGAGATGGCGACGAGTGCACCGAGAAGACCGACAAACGGCTGGGCGAGCCCGGCGGCGACGTCTCCCGGCGCAAGGTGCCAAATCGGCTGTCCTTCGTCGACGCCAGCATACCACCATTTGGCGACAAGAGGGTCGAGAGAAGAGAAGGGGCCGCTGAGGAAATGCGGGTCCACCGTGAACATGGCCGCGAGTGAGATGATCCCAATCGCAGCGAGGAGAATGAGGCGCAGCCGGAAGTCGCCAATGGGCCGAACGGCGAACCCAGCGCATAGCGCCGCCACCGCGAAACCGGCGAGATGCGCGACGTTGAGCGCGTCGTGTGGGTGGCTGAACCAAACGGACGGGAAATGGGTCGCTGTGAACAGCAGCAGGCTCGCACCCGCAAGGACCGCGAGATAGGTCTTCAACCGTTCTCCAACCGAGCCGCTCAAGAGCCACTCGAAGGCGAACCACGCGCCGACGGCGGCGACAAAGGGAAGCGCCTCGATCGAGATGTTGAGCCAGAAAGCCATCGCGAGGCCGGCAACGAAGCCCGACCTTCGCGGCCGCTCATCGAGCACTGCAAGCATGGCCACGAGCGCGAGCACGATCTGCCATCCGTGATGGTCGATCCGCATGATCTTCATCTGCTTCATCGCGCCGAGCGACGCGGGAGTGGCGAGAACCGCAAGCAGCGCGGCGGACCCGCCCATCAGCCTGAAGGCGATCCGATGCACCAGGAACATTGCAACTGCGAGCGTAAGAAGCGGGATGGCGACGAGTGCGGCGGTCTCAGCGCCGTGCTGACCGAGGAAGGGACGAGCAAGCAGGATGACCGCGGCGATTGGCACGTCGACGATCCTCGACCAGTGCATCGGTCCCCCGGCAGGCGGATTCAATCGATACTGGGTAACGTCGAACCAACTCTGCCCGGCGAGCCAGTCCCGCACCTGGATGAGGCGCATGGGATCATCCGGATCGGGAAAGGTCCAGTCCTTGATGATCGGAACTGCGTTCCGGATCATCAGCGTGCCGACGACAGCCCAGATCGCAAGCACGATCCAGGTCTGGCGCCTGAGCTCCGCCTGGGGCGCCGCCGCGCTCGTCATGCGAAGACGATTCTCTTGCGAAGCACGTATGTCGCTTGAAAGCTGACCACGATCGCGATCGCCTTGGCGATCCTCGGATCGAGCCCATAGCGGCTTCCGAGACCGACGATGCCGGTCGTAATTCCGAGGCCCACCAGAGCCGAAAGCAGGAACAGGCCCTGCTGCTGGCGGCGCGCGGCACCGATCTGGGCAACCTGCCCGACGAAGACCATCCGGCTCGAGATAGCCCAGTGGCAGACGATGCCGGCGACATAGCCGCAGGCTGCCGCGAGCGCTGGAGTGAGCCCGAGCGAGAGCGTCGCCATAAAAATCGCGAAGTCCACCCCGAGCGAGACCACGCTCGCTCCGATGTAGCGCGTGTACATCTGGTCCAGCATCGGCTTTACGCCGCCTTCAGCCGCTTCGGAACGAGGCGCTCGGAGGCGAGCGCCGACTGTTGGCCCTCATCGCCCGATTCGTGATATTCGGCGTCCTCGTTGACCGCCCAGATGTCATAGGCGCGGCGTCCTGCCTCTATGTTCCGGACGGTGAGCATCGCCGTCATCATGGCGTGGTCCTGATTGTTGTAGCGGTGCATGCCGTTGCGGCCAATAAGGTGCAGGCTCGGATAGGTCGTCTCGAGTTCCTCGCGGATGGCCTCGACATTATCGCGATAATGATCGTCGTAGACGGGGTAGGCCTTCTCCTGGCGAACCACGACGCCACCCTCGACGTCGGCAGGATCGCACAGCCCGAGCGTTTGCATTTCCTTCTTCGCGAGTTCGATGAGGTCCTCGTCCCTGGACGCCCACAGCCCGTCACCCTCGAAGCAGAAATATTCGAGGCCCACGCACGCAAGCGCTGGATCCGGAACCATTTCCGGGGACCAGCTGCGGAAATTCTGGATGCGGCCGACCTTCACCTTCGAATCGTGGATGTAGATCCAGTTATCGGGGAAGATGTCCTTCGAGCGGATCATCAGGGCGACGGTCAGGAAGTCCCGGTAGCGCAGGTTGAGCGCGTTCGAAGCGGCCTTCGGCAGCGGGTGGATTCGGCTCGTAAGCTCGCGGATCGGCGCCGAGGAAATGACATGGGCGGCGCTGATGATGACGTTCTTGCCGTCGCCGGTCTTGGCTGCGACGCGCCAGCGGTCGAGCTTGCCATCGAACGAGAGCTGCTGGAGCCCGTGGTTCATCAGGACGCGATTTCCCTTCGCCTCGACGAAATCGCGCGCTGCTTCCCACATCATCCCCGGGCCCTTGCGGGGATAGCGGAAGGTCTCGAGGAGGGTCTTGGTCTCCATCCCGTCGTTCGGCCTCCGGTTGAGGCCGAGTGAGCGCTTGAGGCCATCGAGCACGGCACCGCCAAGGCTCAGCCCCTTGATCCTCTGTGCTGCCCAATCGGCCGAAATTTCGTCGCAGGGCATGCCCCAGACCTTCTCGGTGTAGGTCTTGAAGAAGATATTGAAGAGCTGCTCGCCGAACTGGTTGATCGTCCACTCCTGGAAACTCTTAACGTCCTTGCGCGGGAACAATTGCGAATAGCCGTAGGACGCCATGCACTTGGTCGAGCGCCAGATGCCAAGGTTGCGGAGCGCTTCGAAGCCTCTCAGCGGGTAGGAGTAGAACTTGCCGTCGTAGAAGATGCGGCTCATCCGCGGGCGCTGGATGAAATCGTCCGGAAGGATCTCGTTCCAGAGATCCACCACTTCACGGGCCTTGGAGAAGAAGCGGTGCCCGCCGATGTCGAACCGAAACCCGTTGTGCTCGACGGTCCGGCTGATGCCGCCGACATATACCGGATCCTTCTCGATGACGATGACCGAATAGCCGGCCTTCGTCAGCATATAGGCGGCGGTAAGACCGGCTGGACCAGCGCCGATGATCGCGACGTCGGCTGCGGTTTCGCTCTTGATTGGCATTGCTTTCCCCGTCCAAGTGACGGGTGCAACCTGTCCACCAAGTTCTAAATCTTGGTTAAAATTGTGGTCAGAATTTGAGCGCTCCCATGCATTCAACGAGCGTACAGCTTGTTTTTCTTAACCGTCTCATCGATCCCAATGGAGACGGACACGATGAAGAAGTTCTTTTTGGCCGGCGCCGCGGCGGCCGCCATTGTAACAGGCGGAGCTGCCCTCGCTAACACGGCGCAGGCCTCGCGAACGGTCGCTCAAACGCCAGGCGCGCACCAGGGCCCTCGGGCCAGGACGCAGGCAGCAACCCGCAGCGAGGTTCAGTCGCATGTCGCGACCATGTTCGCGAAGCTCGATTCCAATCGCGACGGCTCCATCACGAAGGAGGAGCTGAACGCCTTGGATACGAAGCGCGAGCAGCGAGCCGAGCAGCGCGCGGCGCGCTTCGATCCGGCGAAATTTTTCGACCGGCTGGATGCCAATCATGACGGCAAGGTGACGACGGCCGAGGCGCAAGCGGCGCAGAGCCAGCACGTGCAATCAAAGGGCGGAAAGCCGGCCGAGGCCCATGCAACTGCATTTGGTGGGCTCTTCGCGCGTGCCGACACGAACAAGGACGGCGTGATCACGCGCGCCGAGTTCGATGTGGTCGGCAAGCAGATGAAAGCGCGGATGGAGCATGCCGGAATGGCGCGTGGCGGAATGGAAACGCGCATGTTCGACACTGCCGATGCCAACAAGGACGGCCGCATCACCCTCGCCGAAATGCAGCAGGCCGCGCTTAGCCGGTTCGATCGTCTCGATCTCAACCACGACGGCACGGTCAGCCCGGCGGAGCGCCAGCAGGCCCACCAGATGTTCAAGGGCTCGCGCAAACCGCAATAAACGGCCAGCACCAATCCTTTTTGGAAGGCCCGGCGTTCGTGCGCCGGGCCTTTTTATTTCGCGAACGCGGGCTTTTCGGCTCTTTGCCGCTTCGCCCGCGAGCGCTCTGGTTCGACCGGCTGGGCTCCGATCTTGCGATACCGCGTTTCGGCTTCGCTCATATAGTCGCGCGTAATCGGAAGGGCCCTTCGATCCTTCACGTACTGGACCTGGTAATTACAGGCAGCGCCATTTTCGAACATGACGATGCCGCCCGCCAAGTAATATTCCCACATCCTGAAGAAACGGTCGTCGTACATTGCCTCGATCTCGCCCCGGGCCTTGTTCGCCCGGTCGAGCCAATGCTCGAGCGTGTAGGCGTAATGGAGCCTCAGGGTCTCGACGTCGCTGACGATTAGCCGAACTTTCTGGCTTGCCGAGCACATCTCGCTGAGGGACGGCAAGTGGTAGCCGGGAAAGATATATTTGTCGGTGAACGGGTCGGGGCCGTCGGACACTTCGCCAAGCTTGCCGATGGTGTGCAGGAGCATGACGCCATCGGGCTTCAGGAGCTGCCGGCACTTGTCGAAGAATTCGTCATAATGCTTCGCACCCACATGCTCGAACATGCCGACCGACACGATCCGGTCGAACTGCTCGTCGAGCAACCGGTAATCCCTAAGCTCGAACTTCACATGATCGGAGACCCCGGCAGCGGCGGCTCGCGCTCGTGCAATCTCGAGCTGCCGTTCGGAGAGGGTCACCCCCAGAACGTCGACTCCGGCGACCTTGTGCATGAAGAGCGCCATGCCGCCCCAGCCGCAACCGATGTCGAGGACGCGCTGGCCGGGCTCCAGTGCGAGCTTCGCCGCGATGTGGGCTTTCTTGTCGAGCTGCGCCTGCTCGAGGCTGTTGTCGGGGTCGGTGAAGTAAGCGCAGCTGTACTGCTTGTCCTCGTCCAGGAAGAGCTCGTACAGCTCGTCGCTGAGATCGTAATGATGCGCCACGTTCTTGCGTGCGCGCTTGAGGTTGTTGGGCGAAAGCAATCTCTTGATCGCCTTCGACGCCTTGCCTTTCGAGAGTGCCTTGCGCCCCTCGCCCCAGTCCTCCCAGCGATTTGCGCCCACGATCATCCGCATGAGCTCGAGGATCGTACCGTCTTCGATGACGAGGCGCCCGTCCATGAACGCTTCGCCGAAGCCGAGCCGCGGATTCCTCAGGATGTCGAACGCGACCTTCCGATCGGTGAAACGCACGGTGAGATGCTTGCCGCCGCCGGGGCCGTGAGTGCGGGGTTGCTGGCCGGGCGTGATGAGCGTGATGCTACCCTTGGTGATCAGCTTGTGAATGAGCTTGCCGATCAACGGCATTGGTTCGTCTCCCAATCTTTACGCGTCCGATGCCACGCCGGCCGGCGAGCCGCAATTCATGGACTGTAATTCATCGACGGCGCTCGCCGGCGAACGCCCAGCGCAGGGTGCTCGCAAGGCTGAACGTCGCCCCGCGGATGACAGGGGGCAAGGCGGTCCGGCGCAGCCCGTGCATCTCCCGCGCGAAGCCCGGCATCAGGTCCACGGCAGCGCTCATGACGAGCAGGTGGACAGGAGCTTGCGCGAGGCTGCGGGCGGGGACGTTAAGAACAAGGTCGCGAAACGCGCGGGTCCGCTCGTCCGCAATCAGTTCGGGGCGGAATTGCCCGACCAGCCGCTCCGCCTCTGTCCGGCTGCTTGGAACGGGATCGGCATCCAGGAGCCGCGCGATCTCTCCGGTCTCGGCGAAGTAGCGATCCTGGTCGGCTCGGCTCATCGCGGGTTCGCCATAGCGCCGCCACCCGTCCAGGAAGCTGATCGCTCCCGCGACGTGCACCCAGGCGAGGAGCCAGGGGTCGGTGGCCCGGTAGTCGCTCCCATCGGGAAGCGTGCCGCTCACCTGTTCGTGAATCGATTTTACCTTGGCGATAGCTTCGCGCGCCGAATCGCTGTGGGCGTAGGTAGTCGTCGCAATGAAGCGCGCCGTCCGCCGCAGGCGTCCGAGCATGTCGGCATCGACGTCGCTATGGTCCCACACGCCGGCGAGCGCTTTGGGATGAAGCATTTGTGTCAGCGGGGCTGCGATCCCGCCGACCATCATGGACGTGACGTCGCCATGCACGCGCCGGATCACCGATCCTGGTGGGAACAGCGCGTGATCGGAGGCGGCGACGGGCTTCTCGCCCTTGGACCGGTCATTGAAGGTGTTGCGGACCTGCTTCACCATGGCCCGGCGGATGGGGGCAAGCATCGGCGCGGAATGCCACGCACGGCAGCCAGCCGCAATCACCAGCCGAGTACGCTCAGCCGTAGGCGCGGGCGAAGAAGATGATCGTCGTCACCACCCGCCGATGACCGATCCCGCGAGCATGGAGCGCCAAGGGTGCGCCGCCGCCAAAAGGGAGCGCTCATCCCCCGCCGACACATCGGGCGCCGGCGGTAAGCGCCATTCCGGCGAGGTCAGGCGGCGGGGGCAGTTTGCGACCGGCGCTTCTTCTCCGCCGCCGTCTTCAGCTGGCCGCAGGCGGCGTCGATGTCGCGGCCGCGCGGAGTCCGCACCGGGGCCGAGATGCCGGCCTCGAAGACGATATTGCTAAACGCCCTGATCCGCTCGTCGTCCGAACATTCGTAGGAAGCCCCAGGCCAGGGATTGAACGGAATGAGGTTCACCTTAGCCGGCAACTTGTACTTACGAATGAGCCGCACCAGCTCGCGCGCGTGCTCGTCGCTGTCGTTCTTCCCCTTGAGCATCACATATTCGAACGTGATCCGCCGCGCATTGTTGGCGCCGGGATAGGCGGCGCAGGCTTCGAGCAGCTGCTCGATGCCGTACTTGCGGTTCAAGGGCACAATCTCGTCGCGGATTTCCTTGGTGACGGCATGGAGCGACACCGCGAGATTGACGCCGATCTCGTCCCCGGCGCGCGCCATCATCGGAACGACCCCGCTGGTCGAAAGAGTGATCCGGCGACGCGACAGGCCGAGCCCGTCCCCGTCCATCACGATCTTCAGCGCATCGCGCACATTATCGAAATTGTAGAGCGGCTCGCCCATGCCCATCATGACGATGTTCGTGAGCATCCGCCCCTCTGGCTGGCTCGGCCATTCGCCGAGCGAATCGCGTGCGAGCATGACCTGTCCCACGATCTCCGCCGGCTCGAGATTGCGCACCAGCGCCATCGTACCGGTGTGGCAGAAACGGCAATTGAGAGTGCATCCAACCTGGCTCGAGACGCACAAGGTTCCACGGTCCGCGTCCGGAATGAACACCATCTCGAAGTCATGACCGTCGTGGGTCTTGAGAAGCCATTTCCTGGTGCCATCGGAGGAAACTTGCGCCTCGACAACTTCGGGGCGCGAAATCGCGAAATGCTCGCAGAACCAGCCGCGCTGGGCCTTGGCGATGTCGCTCATCGCAGCGAAATCCGTGACGCCGCGGTTGTAAATCCAGTGCCAGACCTGCTTGGCGCGAAGCTTCGCCTGCTTTGGCTCCAGGCCCCGAGCTTCGAATTCGGAGCGGATCTCATCCTTCGCAAGACCGATGAGCTCGGTCCTGCGATCCGCGCGCGGCGTTTTGCGCCGCGGCACGGGCACAGGGTCGATCGGCCCCGGAATGGGCATCAATGTGGTGTCGGCGCTCATGGTGAAGGGCCTATGTAGTTAGGGGCGCTGGTTTTTGCCAGCGCACGCCGAAGCCGCCGAGTCGATCGCCGTCGCAGCTCCGTCGAGCGAATAAGGATCGACGAAGCGGTGTCCCGCCAGGTCGCGCGATTCGATGCTCATCGCGACCGCCGACCGAATTGCGGCGATAATCGCCTGCTCCTGAAGAGGACCGTCGCTCCAGGCCTCGTTCCCGCGCGAGACGAGGAGGAACGGCTGTGTGTCGACGTGGAGCATCACGGCGGCGCCGGGCCGCGGCATTCGGCGGAGGCGCGTATGGAATTCGCCCCACCGGCGATGGTCCGGTGAGAAGCTGAAGCCGGCAATTGCCTGTACCTTCCCCTTGGCGACGATCCGGGCGGACCGAGCGAGCGCCTCGCACACAGCACCGCGATCTATCGCCGCCCACGAACCCCCTGCGTAAAGGATGTCGCCGCGCGTCCCTCCGCCAAGCGCTAGAGCGATCGCCAGAGCGGCGGAAAAACGGATCATCACCCGACGCTAGCTTGCATCCAGCTCGCGTGCCACTTCGCTGTCAGTCGCCGTCGACCCGAAGCAATCTCTCGCCGGTCGCGACGATCGCGAAAGACTTGGCGTCTACGCGCCGGACGGGCTCACCGGTGTCGAGCATGTAGCGCCGGACGCGCAGGAACGTACGCCGCCCGCTATACTCATGGACATAGAAGCGCGCGCCGGATGCATCCTCGACGAGCATGCGGCCTGAATAACTCTCCACTGGCCCGCAAACACCTCCCGCGGACGATTCGGCGCAACAAATCTAACTCAAGTTAGATTTTCGTCCAGTGGGCACAGGCAAATCAGTAGTTTACCATTCAGCGCCGTCCGATCTGAAATGGTCAGAACCGGCGCCGGAATGCAACCGCGGCTGCCCAGCCGAGGGCCAGTGACATCACGACGGATGCGAGGCCATAAGCGAAGCGGTAACGACGCGCTGCGAGCCATACGTCGCGTTCGAAGCCGGACTTGTCGATCTGGATGTCGCGGGTTGCGACGGCAACCACCTTTCCGCTTCGGCTCGGGTCGGCATTGGGCTCGATCAGGAAGGTTTCGGCAGTGTAGGCCCCGACCGGCACCTGGCTCGGGATCGTGACGACCGCGCGGTAGAGGATCCCATCAGTGATTTCGACGCCGCGTGGATTTTCGGAATAGAGACCGGCGCGTGAGCGAAGATCGAGCAATCCCGCTTCGAAGTGCCGCTCCCGTTCGGGCAACGAGCCACCGCCGGGGGACAGCTGGAGATTGTGGATGCCGAGCTCGTAGATAGACGCCGTTCGGCCATCGACGAGGTCATGGATAGGACGCGATGACGCGACAGCGTAATAGCTGGGAGCGGACCGGAACCGGCTCGAATCGGCGTTCATCCATATGCCTGCGATCTTCTGCTTCTCGCGCAGCAGGATCGGTTGGACCGGTCCTCGAAGAACGACGGCAACGTCCGCCGGGCGCTTGGGCATGCGCCCGTCGGGATAGACGATCGCTCCGAACAAGAGGAGCTGGGCGCCCGAAAAGCTGTAGCGGATCTGTATCTCTCGCGCCGAGATGTCTGGCACCAGCACCGGCTTGTCGGCGCCGATCAGCAACGGCGCTGCCAGTGCGAGGGCGCTCAAGGAAAGGCGAGGTTTCAAAGATATTCGATCGAGAAGATCTCGTCGGGCCGCCACGCCAGGCCCAGCAGCATCCGGAGACCAACCAGGAGGATGATGACGGCGAGTGCGAGACGCAACAGGTCTGGCTTGATCCTCAGTGTCAGGAGCGCTCCGTATTGAGCACCGATGACACCGCCCACGAGAAGCAATCCAGCGAGCACGATGTCGACCGAGCGGGTGGTTACGGCATGGACCATCGTCGTTGCGGCGCTCACCGATAGCACCATTGCGAGACTGGTCCCGATGACCACCCGCGCGGGCATCCCGAGCAGGTAGATCATCGCGGGAACGATGATGAAGCCGCCGCCGATCCCTAGGAGGACCGTCAAGACGCCCGCGCCAAAGCCAATCGCGACCGGCGCGACAGGCGACAGGTAGAGGCCGGACGCATAGAAGCGCCAACGCAGCGGAAGGGACGCAACCCACCGGTTGTGCCGCGGAGCTGCGGTCTCGCGCACCTTCGCCGCGATGAAGCCCAGCGCGACGAGCGCGTCCTTCAGCATGATGAAACCGATCCAGCCGAGGATCAGCACGTAAAGAAAGCTGATCACCACATCGATCTGACCGGTCGATTGGAGCATTCGGAAGACCGCCGCGCCGACGATCGATCCGAGAAATCCGCCGACCGTCATCACCGCGGCCATCTTGAGGTCGACCCCGCCGCGACGCATGTGCACCATCGCGCCCGAGACGCTGGCGCCGGTGATCTGCGTTGTCGCCGATGCGACCGCGACGGTCGGCGGGATTCCGTAGAAAATGAGTAGCGGGGTCGTCAGGAAGCCGCCGCCAATGCCGAACATGCCGGAAAGCACGCCTACCCCGAACCCGAGGAGGATCATGACCAAGGCGTTCACCGACTGGCCTGCGATGGGAAGATAGATGTGCATCGGGCAAGGTCGAGACTAACCGCAAACATCGGCGACGGCCAAGCGGTGAGAGGGCTATTTGCTCCCGGCACTCGCGAAGGAGGCCACACGGAATACGGCCGCTCACGCCTAAAGTTAATTTTAACCGCTCGCGCGTAAGTCGCTTGGCTACCAATCGGAAGGGAGCGTGACGGCAATGGACGAGCAGCCGAACCTGCGTGAATTTCTCAACGAAGTCAGCAGCTTCAGCGAGGAAACATCGCCTGCTCCCACAAAAGCTCCAGCCGCCGCGAAGCTCGCTTCGATCGGCGAGGTCGTCGAAATCGCGGGCTCCGGGTCGCAGATCCGGATGGACGGCGCTGCGCTGATGGCGCTCCAGTCCCATGCCGACCCGTCCGTGGCGATGTCCGGCCAGGTCGGCAGCCAGGTGAAGATGCTCGTCGGCAGTGCCTGGCTGATCGCCAACGTTCGTACCCTTCGCGCAAACGACAGCGGCGAGCTCGTGGCCCACGTCGATTTCCTCGGCGAGGGGAGCAGGGATTCGGCCGGGCGCCTCAGCAGCTTCCGGCGCGGCGTGACGCGCTACCCCATCCCGGGCGCGCAAGTCATGCCCGTCACGACCGAAGACCTTCGCGCGGTGTTTGCGGCCAGCGACGAGCCGAACATCGAGATCGGCACGGTCTATCCCACCGACGACATCCGTGGCGCTCTTTTCGTGGACCAGATGCTGTCCAAGCATTTCGCGGTGCTGGGCTCGACCGGCACCGGCAAATCGACATCGGTCTCCCTCATCCTTCACCGGATTTCAGAGCTTTCGCCCGAGGGTCACATCCTGATGATCGACCCGCACGGCGAATATTCCGCGGCCTTCAAGAATTGCGGGGAACTGTTCAACGTCGACAACCTTCAGCTGCCCTACTGGTTGATGAATTTCGAGGAGCATTGCGAAGTCATACTGACGACGCACGGCCCGGAGCGGCAACGCGACGCGGACATCCTCGCAAAATGCATTCTCGCCGCCCGCACCAAGGGCAAGGACCTCAGCCAGTTCGGCAAGGTCACCGTCGACAGCCCGATTCCCTATCTGCTCACGGACCTTCACACGATCATCGTCAACGAGATGGGTAAGCTCGACCGCGCCGGCGACTCGCTACCCTTCCAGCGGCTGAAAACGAAGATCGAAGAGCTACGGTCGGATCCGCGCTACACCTTCATGTTCTCGGGAATGCTCGTGTCCGATTCGATGCCCGGCCTGATCGCCAAGCTGTTCCGGCTGCCAAGCCAGGGCCGCCCGATCTCGATCGTCGACGTGTCGGGCGTTCCGTCCGAGATCACCTCCGTCGTGGTCTCCGTGCTCGCTCGAATGGTGTTCGATTATGCGATCTGGTCCCGGACGGAAGCGCAAAAGCCGCTCCTGCTCGTCTGCGAGGAGGCGCACCGCTACGTGCCCAAGGACGAACACCAGGAGAATGGGCAGGCCGTTCGCAAGATTTTGGAGCGAATCGCCAAGGAAGGCCGTAAGTATGGCGTCAGCCTGGGCCTTATCACGCAGCGGCCTTCGGACCTTGCGGAAGGCGTTCTGTCGCAATGCGGCACGATCGTCGCGATGCGCCTCAACAACGACCGGGACCAGGCTTGCGTCCGCGCAGCGATGCCGGAAGGCGCGCGCGGCTTCCTCGATGCGATCCCAGCCCTTCGGAACCGGGAATGCATTGTCTGCGGCGAGGGCGTCGCGATCCCGATCCGGGTTCGCTTCGACGACCTCGAGCCGGAGAAGCGGCCGGCGTCGTCCGACCCGAGTTTTGCCCGGCTGTGGCGCGAAACCGGCGATGAAGCGGGCATCATCAGCCGGACCATCAAGCGCTGGCGCGGCCACGGCAGGTAAGCCCTTCATCGGGATATCCCTGATGACATTTGACCCCTTCGTGCCCGATCATCCCGCGAATGAGAACGATATCCATCGCGCTTGCCGCGGCCGCTGCGCTCCTCGCCTACCCAGTTCCTGCCCAGCAGGTCGAACGCGGTGGTCGGGCCATTTTCGACGTCGCTCCGGAGCTCAAGAACGGTCAATATCTGTGGGCACCCGAACTCGCCTCTGAGGGGCCCGCCCTCGTAATCGTCAACCTCGCCACGCAGCGCCTGATCGTCTTCAGGAACGGCGTTCCGATTGGAGCATCGACGATCTCGTCAGGCAAGGACGGCTATCAAACGCCGACCGGCGTCTTCACCATCCTCCAGAAGGCGAAGGAGCATTATTCGAAGACATACAACAATGCACCCATGCCGAATATGCAGCGCCTGACCTGGAAAGGCATCGCGCTCCATGCAGGCAACCTGCCGGGCTATCCCGCCTCGCACGGCTGCATTCGCCTTCCCACGAAATTCTCGAACCTGCTTTTTGGAACCACCAGCCTCGGGATGACGGTCGTCATCACTAGCCTGGACGTCACGCCTGAAGTCTCCAGGGCACCCCAACTTGCGGATGCTGGCGCCCCCGCCGCGGCATCGCTCTCCAATGCGGCCTACGAATGGCATGCCGGCCGCGCGCGCCGCGGGATCGTGTCGGTCGTGGTGAGCACCTCCGACCAGCGGGCGATCGTCCTCCAGGACGGAGTGGAAATCGGGTCCGCGCCGGTTCGCTATTCGGGCGAGCTCTCGATGCCGGTCGCTTACGTCCTTCGCTCTCGCGAGGCTGGCAAGAACCAATGGCTGAAGCTCCATTATTCGGGTTCCGGCGGGAGCATGGACGTGACCAGCGAAGAAGCGAGCAAGTTCGACGCGCCGATCACCTTCCGTCATCAGCTGGCGACGCTCCTGAGGCCGGGAAGCATCGTGATCGTCACCCCAAAGCCGCTGAAGGCCGGCAGCCTTGGGAGCTCGCTGACCGTCATCGAGAACGATGAAAGCGCCCGCTGAGAGGCCGCTGGGCGGAGCCCTCGAGATTTGCCAAATCCTTAGCGTTACGAGAGTTTCGATCGCGTGACGGGGGCCGATTCGACGCTGAAACCTGGCGCTTGGCGTAACTTTGCCGGAGTTTACGGAAGGCTGGGCCCGCCCTTGAGGCCCTCTGCGAGCGACGTCGCCAACCTTGGACGGTCGATCGCGCACGAGGGCAAGCGAATCCTGCTTTTGGGAGTGACGCCCGAGCTTTCCGCCCTAGGAAGCGAACTCGTCGCGGTTGATAATTCGCTCCTCATGATCGAGCGGGTCTGGCCAGGGGACGGGCCCAAGCGAATGGCGATTTTCGGGGACTGGACGGACCTTCCGTTCGCGGCCGCGACATTCGACGCCGCGATCGGTGACGCATCGCTCAATGCAGCGCCAGAACTGGTCGACGAGGTGCTCGGCGAGGTGAAGCGGGTGCTCTTGCCTGAGGGCAAAGCGGCGTTCCGCCTCTTCTGCGCCCCGGAAGAGCCTGAAACGCTGGAATGGATAGCCCACGAGGTGAGAGCCGGATGGAAAGGCAATCTGCACGCGCTCAAATGGCGGATCGCGATGAATCTCGCCGCGGCAAGACCGCGCGCGATGGTTCCAGTCGAGGAAATCCTGGTCGCATTCAACGGGATGTTTCCCGATCGAGCAAGACTGGCGGCGCAGACCGGATGGCTGCAAGACGATATCGCGACACTCGATGCCTACGCCGGCGCCCAACATAGCCTCGGCTTCCCAACGCTCAGGGCCCTGCTGGAGGCCATCGGGCGCCATTTCCTGGAGGTTTGCGTTGTCCCTTCGTCAGGATACCCCTTGGCAGAACGGTGTCCTACCGTCATTTGTGGCGGCTGAGCCTGACAGCTTCTCGCTCTAATTCTCGTCTTTGGGGGTCCGTGTTCGATACCTACGCAGAGATCTTCGCGGAGCGCGCGCGAAGCTATCACTCGGCGATGGAGGCGTTCCCGGGAGCCCGAAGCGCCGAGTTCCGAGGCGTCCTCGAGCCGCTCGACGATCTCCCCGACGGGACCTTGTGCGACATGCCCGCGGGCGGCGGGTATCTCGCGCATCATTTGAGGGCCGGTCTCGACTATATCGGTGTCGACCCCGCGAGTGATTTCGTCGCCCTCGGATCCAAAGCGACTTCGAGGATAATCAGGGCCCATCCAGCCCACGTGCCGCTCGAAGCCGGATCCGTCGACTATGTGGTCAGCCTCGCCGGTCTGCATCACGAGCCCGACCTCGGCAGCGTCTTTCGGGAGATGCGGCGCCTTATCCGTCCCGTCGGAAGGGTCGTTATCGCAGACGTCGCCTCCGGAACTCCTCCGGCCCGCTTTCTCAACGAATTCGTCGATCGCACCAATCCGATGGGGCATGATGGGCACTTCCTGGACGCGGGCACGGCGCCGCTGCTCGAGGCTGCTGGGCTTCGTATCCTCGCCGACGAGCTGGTTTTTGCGCCGTGGGTCTTTACCGACATCGAGGAGGCCGCTTCCTTTGCCGGCCAGCTGTTCGGAACGGTCCGTGCGCCCGGGGCAGAAGTTGCTGACGCGCTTTCGAATGATATCGGGTTCACGGTTGAACCTCAGAAGGCCATTCTGAACTGGTCTTTGCGGCGTATCGTCTGCTCGAGGGACTAAGGTTCAAGAACGATGGCGACGCTGGTGGTCATTACGCACGAGTTCGACGCCTTCCTCGCATGGAAGCGCGGCGCGGCGTCGGTCACGAGCCCCTATCTGCTCTTCGATGTTCTCAAGCATTTGAAGCTGATGGGGCACGAGGTCCTCATCTCGCGTGGTCTGAAGGTGGCGAGCGGCGATGCCGCTTTCTATCACGTCGATGCGACCGTGGCCCCGCAGGAATATCTCGATCTCGCTCGACAATTCGAGCGCACGATCAACTTTGGCACGGGCGATATTTCGAAGCGCAGGGTCAGCCGCTTGCTGCTCGCGAAGGGCGAGCATTGGGACGGGCCGGTCATGGTCAAGTCGAACTATAACAACCGGGCGGCAATCGAGGACATTCACAACCGCCTCGCCGCGCGTGCGGGCCGTCCCCCACCGCATCCGGGCATCACCAAGAGCGGTCAATATCACGTTCTCGAATCGATCACCGAAGTGGGGGACGAAATCTGGTCGGATCCGTCCCTGGTCGTCGAACGGTTCGTCGCCGAACCGGACGAGGAGGGATATGCATTGAGGACTTGGGTATTCATGGGCGCAAGGGAGCGCTGCACGCGCTTCGTCACCGCTGACAGGATCTCGAAAGCCGCGGGCGTGATCAAGTACAAGCCCGTGGAGGTGCCCGCGGGTCTAAGGGCCGAGCGCGAGAGGCTCGGCTTCGATTTCGGCAAGTTCGATTTCGTGATGCACGAAGGCGAGCCCTTCCTTCTCGATGCGAACCGAACGCCTGGCATCGCGGCTGCCATACGGCCGATGATGAAGAAGGGAGCGCTCAACCTCGCCGAAGGACTACAGGCGCTCGTCACGGGCGAGTGAGCGTCGGGCGCTCGGACGTAAGCAAGCTCACCCTTTTACTTCGGGCAGCTTTCCTTCGAGCGATACTTCGACGCGAAGCGACACGGTCTGGACACCCTGCTCGTACCCCAGTTGACGAGGCATCAGGATTGCATCCGCGCTCAGCGTCACGTTCATGCTGACCCGGCCCTTTTGCGGGCCAAGTGCGGCGATCGCTTTTCTCGCCGCATCGTAAAGCTTCTGCCTCGAGCGAAGCGGTAGCTCCGACTCCCCGCGGATCCGCAGCAGCATGCGCTTCGCGGCGCGGTAGAGCAGTCCGGCGCCGTAGCTAGTCCTTACCGGCTGCTCGTGGTGCTGAGTCCGGCTCGCAGCATCGTGCTCGATGACCGATGTGACGATGCATGCATTGAGCGCATGCTTGGCGAGGCGCTTGGCAAGCAGCCGTTCCTCGAGGTCGGTGTCGGCTCCCGCCGCATAGCCCTCGAGGACTTCGTCATAACCGCCAACGCGCCGGAACGCGTCCGAGGGGATGACGTGGAAGCCCTTGAGCTGGTTCGAGGCGAGGCGCGGACCCGACTGATTGAAGGACTGCGACGTTTTCCTGTCGAAAAAACCGTAGGACTGGACCGGAACGTTGGCGGAAAGCCAGTCTATCGCCCCATCGGCAAGGATGGTGTCCGCATCGATGAAAACCAGCATGTCCGAGCTCGCATGCGCCGCTCCCGCGTTCCTGGCTTTCCAGTTCGAGAAGTGGACCTCCCCGGCGACCGACACGACGCGGACCGCTGGAAAGTTCTCTCTCACGAAGTGCGCGGTTCCTTGAGGACAGGAATAATCGACAACGATGACTTCGTTCGCGCCCTGCGCCACCATCTTGGGAAGGCTCTCCTTGAGATGCTCAAGCCTTCCCTTGCAGGTCGTGATGATGCTGAACGTCCGCGCCAACTCTTGAGCCCCATAAGCCTCTTGCCGTCGCGAGCTTTAGGGCGGGCTTCCCAGCGTCTGCAATATTTAGCTGCTTGCCCTGTCGCCCCTGGCTGCAACGCCGACGCCGAGCAACGCCTTGAGGCGCGCCTTCACGGCATCTGCGAGGTGCGTGTCGACGACGGGCGCGCTCGTGAGCCGCACTCCAAGCGGATTGACCGGCGTTCCGCCCATCCTCACCTCGAAATGGACGTGGGGACCGGTGGAGAGCCCGCTCGAGCCGACGTAACCGATGACCTGCCCCTGACGAACGAAGCTGCCCGGCTCGGCGACGATCTGGCTCATATGGCCATAAAGGCTGACGAGCCCGCCGCCGTGGGCGATCTGCACCTCTCGGCCATAGCCGCCCGCCCATCCGGCGGCGACCACCCTGCCGTCGCCAGCGGCGACGATCGGGCTTCCCCAGCCCGCACCGATGTCGAGTCCGGCGTGGAAGCGGGTGAAGTGCAGGATCGGGTGATAGCGATTGCCGAAGTAGGAGGTGATGTGTCCGTCCACCGGCAGGATCATGCCGCTTTCGACCCGCTCCGGCTGCTCGGCATTGGCGGCATCAATCCACTTCTCTTGTCCGTTGGCGACCCATTTGACGAGTTGCAGGCTGGATTGGCCGATTCGATCGAGACCGGCGTAGAGGAGTTGGTGGTTCCTCGAGAGCACCAGGTCGAAGCTGTCGCCCGCGCCCACTTCGCCCACGTCGATTTCAGTTGCCAGGGCAGAGAGGTATTCGGCGGCGAGCTGGGGGCTCGCCCCGGCCGCTCGGAGCGACCAGTAAAGTCCGTCGGATGCCCGTCCGTGGATGCGAAACGGGGTGGTCAAGGAAGATACCGCGGCCGTTGGGGGCTTTACCGTCGCCACGGGTACGAACGCCCGCCTGGGCGCAAACTCGATCGGCTCGGCGGCATCTGTCGGCGCCATCGCCATCCCTGTCGCGCCACCGCTGGAGAGCGGGGCTATTGCGAGGGCTTGCCACTGGCGCTGTTCGTCCGTCGGAAGATCGCTCGCCCGCGGCAGCGAAGCAAAGGCCATTGTGCTGCACAGAAGTGCAAGTCCGCCCCCGATCTTCCAGCCCGGCCAGCGCCAGGCAGGTGCAAGCGAGCGCCTCAAGGGGTGCGCGTGGCTTCGAGACGAGAACATTTCCAGGCAGGTGTCTCGAATCGAGGTTAAAACCGTCTTAAATTCGGCACTTGGAACTTGCGCTCGCGCCAAGCGCTGCCACACTCAGGGACATATGGCGCCGCGCTCAGACGCTCCGGTCCGGGCAATTCTCGGCCCGACCAATACCGGCAAGACCTATCTCGCGATCGAGCGGATGTGCGGCCATTCATCGGGCGTCATCGGTTTCCCGCTGAGGCTGCTCGCGCGCGAAGTCTACGACCGGGTCGTTGCGATGAAAGGGGATAAGCAGGTCGCGCTCCTGACGGGCGAGGAACGGATCGTTCCGCCTCACGCGCGCTATTTTCTCTGTACCGCGGAAAGCATGCCCGTCCCGGGTGGCGATAGCCACCACGATGGCGACCACGCGCGCGACTTTGCGTTCGCGGCCATCGACGAGGCGCAGCTCGGGATCGACCCCGAGCGCGGACACGTCTTCACCGACCGAATGCTTCGCGCCCGGGGCCGCGAGGAGACTCTGATCCTTGGCTCCGACGCGCTGAGGCCGGTCGTCCGCGAGCTCCTGCCCGAAGCCGAGATTGTCAGCCGCCCTCGCTTTTCGACGCTTCGCTATGCCGGCAGCACCAAGCTCTCGCGACTCCCGCCGCGATCCGCAGTCGTAGCCTTCTCGGCGGAGCAGGTTTACGCGCTGGCAGAGATGCTGCGCCGCTTCCGCGGAGGGGCGGCCGTCGTCATGGGCGCGCTGTCGCCGGCGACGCGCAACGCGCAGGTCGCGATGTTTCAGCGCGGCGAAGTCGACTATCTCGTCGCGACCGACGCCATCGGCATGGGCCTCAACATGGACGTGACCCATGTCGCCTTCGCAGGTGTGCAAAAGTTCGACGGCCGCCGCGACCGGCGGCTGACAATCGCCGAGATGGCGCAGATCGCCGGGCGCGCCGGGCGGCACCAGCGCGACGGCACGTTCGGAACGCTCGGCCTCTCCGAGGAGAGCGCCGGCCTCAGCGACGAAGAAATCACGGCGATCGAGGAGCATCGCTTTCGTCCGCTCGACTGGGTCTACTGGCGCAACGCCGAGCTCGACTTTACCGATATCCGAACGCTGATCGCGAGCCTCGAAGAGAAGCCCGACGATCCACTGCTAAGACCAGCCCCCGAAGCCATTGACCTTTCAGTGCTGAAGCTCATCGCCGAAGACCCGGCCGTCGCTGCGAAAAAGGGCTCCCAAGCC
>JBJMVK010000126.1:0-9869 GCA_045810725.1 Sphingomonas sp.
CCACGGGGGGCCTCTCCGTATCTACAATCTGTAAGTATGATAATATGCATTATGTAAAGTACCGCTTGTCAGGAGACCAGAATCAGCCATCGCCCTTCCACGCCCCAGCGCTTCAAGGTCGACAGGTAGTTCATGCCAAGGACGTTGAGGTCATCGTTGTCGGCGACCTGCAGCCCGACGTCGTGCCGCACGATCCCGCCTACGCTGAGTTCGTCGGCGCGCCCGCTCGACACGCGTATAATGCCGTTGCCCGTTCGAACGAACTCGTCTCGTCGCGGCGAAACCTCGACGCCCGTCGCTCTAGCCGTGTCACGATCGATCGTGGTCATGGTTGCGCCACTGTCCACAAGGAACTTGACGTCGCGGCCGTTGACCTTTGCATTCACCCAGAAATGGCCGTCGATTGCCATCGGGATGCGCGTTTCCAGTCCTTCGCTCACCGGAGTCCCGATCGCTTCAGCTTTCAGGCGCTGCGCAAGGTAGCCGAAATCGTCCCTGAACGTGAACAGCACGAAACCGGCCGCGAAAATGACGATCCACGCCATTACCATTGTGATCAGCTTCGCGATCGGTTCGCGTCGCGCCATCAAAGACCCCAGTACGAGCATGATCGCCATCAGGATGTAGACGCCGCCGAGCATCAGGTCGTTGGTCATCATGCGGCGATCTCGAGCCCGTCGTAGGCCGGCGCCGCCCAGTCGGGCAGCTCGGCGATCAGTGAACGATAGTCGAGGCCGTTGCCCATGTGAACGAGGCACAATTGGCCAACACCTAATTCCCTCGCCCATCCAAGCAACCCGTCGAGATGAGCGTGGGTCGGGTGCGGTCGCCGCGTCAGACAATCAGCGATCCACACGTCGACTCCCTGATAAAGGGCGGCCATGTCGATCGTTAACTCACTAAAATCAACGGCATAAGCCACTGAGAAATGATCCTCGTCGAACCGTAGCCCGAGTGAGACCGTCCCGCCGTGCGGCTGGTCGACAAAGCGAACTCGCGCCTTGCCGAAACCGAGCTCTTCTCCCACTGCCCGCGCCTCGACGATGGGTCGATAAAGTTGAGATTGCGCAAATGCGTAACTGAACCGGTCCTCTAGTTCCTGGAGCACCTGAGCCCGAGCGTGAAGCGGAACAGGGCGGCCGATTTCCTGCGCAACGGGCCGCAACTCGTCGATACCATGGCAATGATCGCCGTGCGCATGTGTAACGATGACGCCGTCCAGCCGCGCCACCTCCGACGAGAGAAGCTGCTGACGAAGGTCAGGTCCGCAATCGACAAGGATGCGCTCCTTGCCGCTTTCGACGAGAATTGAGGTCCTCAGTCGGTAATTGCGAGGCTCATCCGGATCGCACAAGCCCCAGTCATTCCCGATCTTCGGAACGCCAGTCGACGTGCCGCAGCCCAGGATTCGGAACTTCACGCCGCTTTCTTGAACAATTTGAAGAAGTTCGCGGTCGTCTTGTCGGCAAGTTCCTCGACATCCACTCCCCTCAGCTGAGCAACGAAGCTCGCCGTATCGACCACGAAGGCCGGCTCGCATTTCTGCCCTCGGTGGGGAACGGGCGCGAGAAACGGAGAATCCGTCTCAACCAGCATCTGGTCCGCGGGGAGCCATTTTGCAGTCTCCTGCAGGTCGGCGGCGTTCTTGAAGGTCACGATCCCTGATAGGGAAACATAGAAACCAAGGTCGAGGCCCTTGCGAGCAAGTTCCGCCGAACCGGTGAAGCAATGGAGGACTCCAACGACGCCCCCCTTCGCTGCTTCTCCGAGGATTTCGGCAGTGTCCGCCTCGGCCTCGCGCGTATGAACGACGAGAGGGAGCCCCACCTGGCCGGCAGCCTCGACATGCGCCTCGAACCGTTCACGCTGCGCCACCCGATCCGACTTGTCGTAATAATAATCGAGCCCGCACTCACCGATAGCGATCACGCGCCGGTGGCCGGCTGCCTCGACGAGTGCCGCCGAACCGAGGTCGGGATGCGCATCGGCCTCGTGGGGATGGACGCCGACGCTCGCCCATACATCGGGCTCACGCTCGGCAACGGCGATGATATCTGCCCATTCCCGTTGCCGTGTCGAGATGTTGAGGAAGCCAGCGACGCCGCGTTCACGAGCGGTTTCAAGAACTTCCCCCTGGCGTTCTACGAGCCCTTCGTAATTGAGGTGGCAATGGCTGTCGATCAGCCTCACGCCGCTGCTTCCTCGTCCTGCGGAAGCTCGAGCCGCGGGAAGAGCGGCGTCGGGGCTTGGAGCCGGAACTCGCTTTCGGCAAGCGGCGAATACCAATGGCTGAGGATCTGCTCGAACGTCCGTAGCTCCGTCGAGACTCCCATGCTGTCGAGCAGCCGATCCGCGCTACCCGGAATTATAGGCCGGATCGAGACAGCAAGGACCGCGATGCAGATGTAGAGCGTCGCTAGCACCGTCTGCATGCGTTCGGGATCGCTCTTGCGAAGCACCCAGGGTGCTTGCTCGTCGATATAAGCATTGCAGGCGAATACAGACTGGATCCAAGCCTCGCAGGCCTTGTTGAGGGCGAGGTCATCATACGCTGCCGGAATGGCGCCGCCTGCTGCGCCGCAAACGATGGCAAACAGAGCCTTATCGGCGTCGTTATGGCCGTGGATCTGAGGGAGAGAGGCGTCGCAGTTCCGCACGATCTGGGTGAGCACGCGCTGCGCAAGATTGCCGAAGCTATTCGCGAGTTCGGCGTTCGCGCGACTTACGATGGCCTCAGCGCTATAGGTTCCGTCCTGGCCGAAGGTCACTTCCCTCAGGAGGAAATAACGCAGGGCGTCGACCCCGAAGCGCTCCGCCAGCACCATCGGATCGACGACGTTTCCAACGCTCTTCGACATCTTCTCGCCGCGGCTCAGCAGGAATCCGTGCCCATAGATCTGTTTTGGAAGCGCGAGGCCAGCCGACATTAAGAACGCCGGCCAGTAGACCGCGTGGAAGCGGACAACGTCCTTGCCGATCAGGTGGAGGTTGGCCGGCCAATACTGGCGCCATAGCTCGGTGTCGTCGGGATAGCCCAGGCCCGTGATGTAGTTGGTGAGCGCATCGAGCCAAACGTACATGACGTGCCCGTCGCTGCCCGGCACCGGCACGCCCCAATCGAAGCTCGTGCGCGAGATGCTGAGGTCCTTGAGCCCGCCTTCAACGAAGCGCACGACCTCGTTGCGGCGGCTCTCAGGCCGTATGAACTCCGCATTCGAGGCATAGAGATCAAGGAGCGGTTGCTGGTATTTCGACAGACGAAAGAACCAGCTTTCCTCGACCGTCCATTCGACCGGCGTTCCTTGAGGCGAGAGCTTGGAGCCGTCTTCCGCGCAGCCCAATTCTTCCTCTTCATAATAGGCTTCGTCCCGTACCGAGTACCAACCCTCGTAGCGGTCGAGGTACAGGTCTCCCCTCTCCTGCATGGCCGTCCAGATCGCCTGGCTCGCCCGGTAATGAACGGGCTCCGAGGTTCGGATGAAGCGATCGTAAGACACATTAAGAGTATCGCACATCTTCTGGAAAAGAGGCGACATTTCATTGGCAAAATCAGGCGGCTCGATGCCTCTGGTTCGAGCCCCTTGGGCCATTTTCAGTCCGTGCTCGTCGGTGCCGGTCTGAAAGCGAACGTCGCGGCCTCGCGCACGATGAAACCGTGCGATCGCATCGGCTGCGATCGCCTCATAGGCGTGGCCGATGTGCGGCGGGCCGTTGGGATAGCTGATCGCCGTCGTGATGTAGAAAGGCTGCGACATGTACCGCCGCACCTAGCGGCGCTCGCCTAGCGCTTCAAGGAAGGCTGCTCCGGGACATCCGCGAGGAAACCGCCGATCTGGAATACGGTCGCTGCTGGGTCGAGCGACACACGCGGAGCAAGGGCCGCAAGCTCCCGCGACTTGGCATAGGCATCGAGAGCGCGTTCGAGCGACGCGCCTCGAAGGGCGCGCGCCTCACGGGCGATCAGAGACGGCGCAAGCTCGAGAAACGCCGCGTAGCGCTCGGCTGATGCTTTCTTGCCTAGTTCGTTCGCAAGCTCTGCCCTTCGCGCATTGGTAGGGTCGCCCAGGCGGAGAATTGCCAGCGCGGCTTCCTCGAGTTTGGCGAGGTCGAGCTCGGCGAAGGCCAGCGCGCGTCCCGCAGATCCGAAGGACATGTCGATGATGCGCTTGCGCTCGGCTTCGCCCAGACCGGGTGACTGCGATTGGAGTATTGACGTCATGGCGTCATCCTCAAGTGCTTGAAGATGCAGCATTCGGCAACGCGACCGAATTGTCGGCAAAAGGCGACCCGGAGCGTGGCTGACGAGGAAGAAGAGGGTGTTCGGCGGCGGTTCTTCAAGCATCTTCAGGAGCGCGTTCGAGGCTTCCTTGTTGAGTTCGTCCATGCTGTCGACAACCGCGACCCGCCACGGTGAAAGGGCAGCGGTCATCCCCATGAACTCGCCGAGTTCGCGGATCTGCTTGACCGTGATGTCGCGCGCGAGACCGTCGCCTTTTTCCCTGGGGAGACGCTCCAGCCACCGCATGTCGGGATGGCTCCCGGCCTCGACAAGCTTCACAATTGGATGATCGTCCGGGCTCGCCAGACCCGGCAATCCAACCGGCGGCCCCGCGCCGTCGGCCAGCACGCGCCGTGCGGCTGCGTGCGCGAAGGTCGCCTTGCCGACGCCCCTCGGCCCTGCGAGCAGCCAGGCATGATGGAGCTTGCGCCCCGCCCAGGCGGAAGCAAGGGATTGTAGGGCCTTCTCCTGGCCTACAATCACGGCAGGAGCTCCGCGATCGCTTGAAGCAGGCGCGCGGTCACTTCCTCCGGGGCGCCGGACGCATCGACGAGGCGCACCCTTCCCGGTTCCTCGGCCGCGATCAGCCGAAACGCGAGATCGACCTTCTGGTGATAACCGTCCGGACGGCCCCCGATCCGGTCGCTGTCCTCATCATCACGAGCGCGCGCCCGTGCGCCACCCTCTGCAAGAGCGAGGATGAGCGTTCTGTCGGGAAAGTAATCACGCATTCCGAACGCGTTGATCTCGCGCACCGCCTCGATGCCAAGCCCTCCGGCTCCGCCTTGGTAAGCGAGCGAACTGTCCACGAACCGATCGCTCAATACCCACCTGCCAGCTTCGAGAGCTGGACCAATCGTCTTCTCCACGTGGTCCGCCCGGGCGGCGGCGAAGAGCAGCGCTTCAGCCCGCGCTCCCCACCGTTCCTCAGGTCCTGCGAGTAATAGCTCACGGATCTTCTCGGCACCTTCGCTACCTCCGGGCTCGCGGGTGACTAGGACGTCAATCCCGCGATCACGGAGCGCCTGGGCAAGCGCCGTCACCTGCGTGGACTTGCCGGCGCCCTCCCCACCTTCGAGCGTGATGAAGAGTCCGCGCCTCGTCACGCCATTCCGATGAGCTGCTTGAAGCCAAGCCACATGCGGCCGAAGAATCCGGCACGGCCGACTTCCTCGCCTGCGATCAGCGCCACGGTTTGGGGCGGCGTATCGCCCGTCGTGATCACTAGCTGAGCTACCTCTTGGCCCTTGGCGATCGGCGCAGTCAGGGGACCCTCGTAGCGGATCTTCATCTGAGTGGCGCCAGTCGCAAGACCCGCGGGAACTGTGACAGCGAGGTCGCGGGGAGCGACGAGCGGCACTTCACTCGAGCTTCCCATCTGGACCTGCGCCGTGCCGACCTTGGCACCAGCCTTGAACAGGGGCTTGTCAGACCAGGCGTTGAATCCCCACTCGATCAGCCTCGTCGATTCCTGGACGCGCTGGTTCCAGCTATCCATGCCCGCCAGCACTTCGATCAGGCGGCGCCCGTTCTGCTCCGCTGATCCGGTGAAGCCGTACCCCGCCTCGTCGGTATGTCCGGTCTTGAGGCCGTCCGCACCTGGCACGTGGCCCAGGATCGGATTCCGGTTCGCCTGGGTGATATCCTGGCCGGAACCGAGCGTCTTACCCCAGGTGAAGCTCGGCAACGAGTAGAACTGCTTGTAGAGCTTGTAATGGTGCTCGATCTCGGATCGTGCGAGGGTCGCGAGGTCCCGCGCACTGACATAAGTCACGCCATTGTCGGGCCATCCGTTGGCCGTTCCGAAATGGCTGTTGGTCAGACCGATGCGCTTGCCGAGCGCATTCATCTGGTCGGTAAACGCTTGCTCGGTCCCAGCGATGCACTCCGCGAGCACGACTGAAGCGTCGTTCCCCGAAAGCGTGACAATGCCCTTGAGCAAATTCTCGACGCTGACCTGCTCGCCTGGCGAAAGAAACATGGTCGAGCCGGCCTGCGGGCCGTGCCACTTCTGCCATGTTTCGGGCCGAACCGTGCACATCTTGTTGAGTGGAAGCTGACCCTTGTCGATCAGTTCGAACGCGACTTCGGTGGTCATCA
Organism: Sphingomonas sp.; assembly: GCA_045810725.1. Lineage (GTDB taxonomy): Bacteria > Pseudomonadota > Alphaproteobacteria > Sphingomonadales > Sphingomonadaceae > Sphingomicrobium. Next base: position 6,380 of record JBJMVK010000126.1, read on the forward strand.
TCTTGGCCATGGACGCCGGCGGCATGTGCATGTCGGCATTCTTGGCGAAGAGCACCGCGCCCGAATTGAGGTCAGAGAGAAAGGCGACTTTCGCTGGGGTATCGAACTGCGGTGCAGCGGCGGGCGCGGGGCTGGTGAGAAGGATGGAAGCGGCGGTGGCAAGGAGGATGGTGCGCGACATCGGAACTTTTGGAACCCCTGATTCAGGCTAGCGGGACCCCTTGTCTATCGCCGGGAAATCGCGTCCGCCAGAACTCCAACCGAAATCGCGTAGAAATTCGAGCAGTTGTAATCGAGGATCGAGCGATAGTTGGTGGTCATAAGATAGGCCGTCGCGTTCGGCCCGTCCGGTTCGATCAGGGTCGCCATCTCATTGTCCCCAAGCGATCGACCAAGCGGCACCACGCCGAGCGACCGCCACTCGCGCATGCTGAGCCAGCGGCTCATTCGCCTGTAGACCTGCGGGCAGCGGGGAGCCGTGATGCGCGAGACGATCGCATAACGGTTGAGATTGGAAGGCGTCCTCACAGCAACGCCCCACGGAACATTGGGCTTCCAACCGGCATCGCGCATGTAGGCAGCGATGGACGCCAGGCCGTCCAGCTCGTTCGACCAGATGTCGGCATAGCCGTCGCCGTCGCCGTCTGCGCGCAGGCGGAGCACCACGGATGGCATGAACTGAGGATAGCCCGTTGCGCCTGCCCAGCTCCCCTTCAGGAGGTAACGCGGCACGCCGAGGTCGATGAGTTTCAGTGCGGAGACGAACTCATTCTCGAACATATCGCGGCGACGGCCGTAATAGCCGAGACTGGCGAGCGCCCCGAGAAGATCCGTGCTTCCAGTGACGGTGCCGTAGCTCGTTTCCATCCCCCAGATCGCCATGAGCACAGCAGGATCGACCCCGTAGCGCGCTTCGAGGCGGTGCAAACCCGAATAATGCTCGGAATAGTTGGCCTGTCCGCGTACGATGAGCGATCTCGTGACATGGCTGCGAAGGTAGGGTTCGAGCACTCCGACAACGCCGTTCGAGGAGTGCGCAACGGGCTCGGTGCGCTCTAGCTGGATGACCCGGCTGTTCATGTCCAAGCCGGGGACGTACGCCTGAATAGTCGATGGCCTGACGCCTTGAAGCCTCGCCAGGGACGCAAGGCGAATTTTGTAAGTGTCCCAGCTATAAGCCGAGGATGATTGCGCGGCGGCCGACATCGGCATCGAGGCTTGGGCGAACTGGATCTGCTGTGAGGTCACGGGCGATGCCGATGACCCGATCGTAACGGCCGAAGTTGCCACCCAGAACCAGCCAATGAACGACAATTACGCCCTCCTCACAACATCCGAGGCTAATGTGAAGAACCCCCATGCGGCCAGCTTGGTTCACCCCGCTCCTTGCACGTCCTGTCCCAAGCCCCATACGCAATGGATCTGAGAAAAGCAGGCCACGCCCTCTTGAAATGCGCGCTCCGCGCCTAGAGAGGGGCATCAGAGGGATGGGTGGCCGAGTGGTTTAAGGCACCGGTCTTGAAAACCGGCGACGCGCAAGCGTCCGTGGGTTCGAATCCCACCCCATCCGCCATGTTAGCATTTCTGGGCGATGTGAAGTGATGGCGCACCGGTCAGACCGGGAGCCGGGACACTCCGCCTAATGTCGAAGGCTTTGAAAGCCTGCAAAGCAGAGTGGGACCAGGTTCGCGGACACCATCAGGGCCAGCGGTCGCGAGAAGGCCGCATCAACAGGCCGGACACAAGACTGCACCCGACCAGCCGTCAGAACATCAAATCGTCGCTTGCAATGCGGGAGCCATCCACACAAGACGTTAGCCAAACTCAGCGGCTGCTAAGCCCCGTCACCAAGCATCCTCGATAACATGCCAGCGATTCCGGACGCGATCCGCCGGGCGTCCGGCATTTGGTCCTTATAGACCTGGAACTCGACCCACTTGCCGCGAAACGGCGTGTAGGCCTTGCAGAAGCTGTCGAGCCGTTCGCAATCGACGAACTTGACGGGGTCGTGTTGGAAGTCGCTCGGGTAAAGGAACAGGCTCGAGGAATATAAGTCCACCTTGCCGAACTTCGCTGTCCGGCTCTCCGAGCTCCTCGACCAGATGTCATCGTAGCCGACAATCTCGAACCCTTGCTCGCGCCCTACCGGGCTGACGTGGCGGCCATGGAAGCTGGTGAGGTCGGAGGCGGGAAAATCCTTCAGGTCGGGCCGTATGGTGGGAGGCACCGCCGGGCGAAGGTTGGACCAGACCCGGATCAGCAGGGGCCGTTGGCCGGGGCAACGCGGGACGGGCCTTTCAAGACTCCCGCCAAGGCACTCCTCCCATGGCCGGAGCGTCTCGGAATTGGCCTCCATGACGATCGATTCCTGGTCGCCGCCCATCAGGTTCCACTTGGAGACCAGGAGATAAGCGGGAATCTCGAATTGGATCCGAGATCCGCGCTCAGCTTGGTAGCGGTCCTCCGAGCCTGGGACGGGCACATACTTTGCAATCGCCACCGAGACGGGCTGCCTATCCTTGGTATATTCCGGGACGTGGCCCTTGTGGATGACGACCCCTGCCTGTGGCCCGCTCCCCGAGCAGGCCGGAAGAAAAAATGTAACGAGGGCAGCCAAGATCACGCCCACCGGGTGAAGGAAGTTGGCTCTGAAAGATCGCGAACTGTTCATTTGATCTCGATACCGTGTGTTCATGCTCAAATTGCTTACGGCAGGAATGGGTGGTGGTCTCAGGAGGTCGACGCAACACTTTACCATTGGAGTGGTGAGGTGGAGCGATGGCGAAGAGACGACGGCGGATGTTCACTGCGGCGGAGAGCGCCGAGGTTTGGGATCGCTGGCAGCGGGGTGAAGGGCTGAAGCTGATCGGCCGGGTGTTGGGCCGGAGGCATACGGCGATCTTCGCGCATCTCAAGCCGCATGGCGGCATTCGACCGGTGCCGCGGCGACGATCGCGGCGCATGCTCAGCATGGATGAACGCGAAGAGATCTCGAGAGGCGTGGCCGCTGGAGTGTCGCTGCGGTCGATCGCGGGCAGTCTTGGACGAGCGGCATCGACGATCAGTCGTGAGCTGCAGCGCAATGGCGGCCAGCGCAGGTACCGCGCGGCAGCTGCTGACAAGCGCGCGTGGGATCGAGCCCTCCGGCCGAAGGCCTGCAAGCTGGCGATGCATGATGAGTTGAGGCAGCTGGTCGCTGCCAGGCTGGAAGAGAACTGGTCGCCAGAGCAGATTGCCGGCTGGTTGAAGCACACCTATCCCGGGAACGAGGCTTACCAGGTGTCGCACGAGACGATCTATCGCAGCCTGTTCGTGCAGGCGCGCGGCGTCCTCAAGAAGGACCTGCAGGCGCATCTCCGGACGGGCCGTGCCATCCGCCGCTCGCGGCACGCGAGCAACAAGAAGGATCAGCGCGGCAGCCTTACGGACATGATCTCGATCCGCGAACGGCCGGCGTCGGTCGAGGACCGTGCGGTGCCTGGTCATTGGG
>JBJMVK010000127.1:0-14910 GCA_045810725.1 Sphingomonas sp.
GAAAGCGAAGATGCGGTCCTGGTACATTGCCATCCGCGTATGCTCGAGCAGCTCCTCGGGGCTCTCGGCATGCTCGAGGATCTCCACCAGGTCGTCGACCCACGGGACGTGGATGTCCGCCGATGGCTTTCCTTCCTTGTAGGCCCAGTGAGCGGCCAGGCCCCGCTGGGCCTGCTCGTGCATTTCGCGGCTCCGGATCTGGATCTCGATCCGCATCTTGGAATCATGGATGACCGAAGTGTGCAGCGAACGGTAACCGTTGCGCTTGGGCGTCGAGATATAGTCCTTGAAGCGTCCCGGGACCATCGGCCAGCGGCTGTGGATCAGCCCGAGCGCTCGATAGCAGTCCGCCTCGTTGTCGACGATGATCCGGAAGGCCATGACGTCGGACAATTGCTCGAAGCTGATGTGCCTCTCGGCCATCTTCTTCCAGATCGAAAAGGGATGCTTCTGCCGGCCGGTGACTTCGGCCTTGAGGCCGTTGTCGGCGAGGTAAAGCTGCAAGCCGAGGCCGATGCGGTTGACGAGATCGCCACCCTGGTCGGTGAGCTGGTTAAGGCGCTTCGTGACTGATGCGAACGCGTCCGGCTCCAGTTCCTTGAATGCCAGCGTCTGCATCTCGGTCATCATCTCGTACATGCCGATCCGCTCGGCGAGCGGCGCGTATATATCCATCGTCTCGCGCGCGATCCGGCGGCGCTTGTCCTCGGAAGGAATGTGATGGAGCGTGCGCATGTTATGCAGACGGTCGGCGAGCTTGACGAGCAGGACGCGGATATCGTCGCTTAGGGCCAGAAGGAACTTGCGGAGATTCTCCGCGGCGCGCTCGTTTTCCGACTGCGCCTCGATCTTGCTGAGCTTGGTAACCCCGTCGACCAGCCGCGCGACGTCCTTGCCGAAGAGCTTCTCGATTTCCTCAGGAGTAGCGACCGTGTCTTCGATCGTGTCGTGGAGGATGGCGGTGGCGATCGTCTGGTCGTCGAGCTTCAAGTCCGTGAGGATGCCTGCGACCTCGATAGGATGGCTGAAATAGGGATCGCCGGAAGCGCGCTGCTGGTCGCCGTGCGCCTTCATCGAGAAGACGTAGGCGCGATTGATCAGCCCCTCGTCCGCGTCGGGATCGTAGGAGCGGACCTTCTCGATGAGTTCGTATTGACGCAGCACCCCTCTAAGATGGGCAGAGGGGGCATGATTGTGCAAGCGCGAAAAGGAAGGGCGCCCCTAAGGTTGGGAGAGGCGGCCCGTGCCGGAAAGGCTTATTGCTCGGCCAGCGACTTCGCTGCGGCGGCCTTCGCAGATGCATTGCAGCGCTCGAGCTCGGCGGAGGTGAAGGCGCGTCCGTCGACGAGAAAGGTCTCGACGCGCCCGGCCTTTTTCGCGAGCGACTGGCACAGAACCACCGGCCGGCTCTCCTCGGTCGCGCCCTGGCACGCCGCGGTCCCGCAATTCCAGGTGATGTCGCGAGCAATGAAGCGGCCCGACGCGGGCGCCGCCAGTTTCGCAGAATAGTTTGCTGCCCCCACCGGCGCTGATGCCACCGCTAGCCCGAGAAGAAGAGTAAGAGAACGTATCATCGCATTCGCCCCTGTGATAAAGTTGCGATTTGCAACTGGTAGCAAGCCTAGTTGCATATTGCAACTATTTTTTGGAACTGTTGTGTGCTTTCATGAGATTCCACAGGGGAGAGAACGGCTTATGCCGGGAGACACGCTTACGTCCGCTATCGACAGGTTCAAGGAAGCCGCACTTTCCTGCCCGATTCCCGCAGCCGTGGAGCTGATCGGCGAAAAATGGGCCTTCCTGATCCTGCGCGGCACCTTCAACGGACTGCAGCACTTCGAGGAATTTCAGGCCGGCCTCGGAATTGCCCGCAACATCCTTTCGGATCGCTTGTCGAAGCTGGTCGCGGGCGGAATCCTCGAGCGCTCCTCCGACGCCGCCGACAAGAGACGGGTCATCTACTCGCTTACCGACAAGGGCGCGGAACTCCTGCCGGTGCTCCTAGCGCTTCGCCAGTGGGGCGAGGAATGGGGTTACGGCAAGATGGAAATCGTCCTTGCCGATCGGCGCGACCACAGGCCCGTGCGCAAGATCTGCGTCCAGGCCCATGATGGCCGGGAGCTGAAGCTCGGCGACCTCACCTGGATCGACCGCGCCGGAGAGAGTGCCGGGCTCAGGACCGCGGCCGAATAGGTCTTACTCCAAACCGACGATGTGATCGCGAAGCGCCCGCGCGTCGTGGAGCGCATTGTGCGGCACCTTGCTGTTCGCAGCAGTGCTGAAGTTGCTCATCGGCGCGAGGCGAAATGTTACCTGGCGCGTATCGATCATGTCCCCCGGGCCGGTGATCATCAAATTGCACAGGTGCGCGATGTCTTCGGGCCAGTCGGCAACGATCAGCGGATCTTCGTCGTGCCTCAAATAGCGCTCGAGCGCATGGGCCGCATCCCCGCGCGTTAGGCGGGGACAGGAAAGCTGCTCCGAAACCGAATCGAGGTAGGGAACGACGTGCCGTTCGACCCATTCGACCAGCGGGGCCGACGTCTTCAACGTCAAATAGAGCTCGTCTCCGTCGTCCGGGACGAGCGCGAGGCTGATAAGCTCCCCGCCCACGCCATTATACTCGGTGTCGAGGAAGTAACGCACCTCAGCGCTGCTGGAACGCCGCGCAATCGTCGCTCGGGAGCGGCTTGCCCTTTCGACAGCGCTCGTAAGCGAGGCGCCACTGCTTGCCGCGCTGCTCGTCTTGCTTGCGGAGCTCGCGGCCAAGCTTCTCGTCCCGCTCGGACTGACTGGTTGTCACCGCATCGACTCCAGCCGAGACCGCTCTCACTGGAAGAGTGACCACATCGACTGCGGTACTGGCGACCGCGCCCACGACACAGCCGGTGAGGGACAGGGGCAGAAGGAGGAGAAGAGCGCGCATTTCACGAGCCTCGCAGAAGGCTCGCGAACCCGCAATGAACAAGAAATCACAAATGCATCGCGGTCTCGGCGAGGGCCTCGGCCTGGGTCAGCAGCACCTCGTCGGCTTCGGCGCCGGGCGGCAGCGCCTCGCGCCCGACGATGACCATGAGCGGAACGGCCATCGGCGTGATCCTCCCGGTCTCGACGTGAAGCATGGTCGCCGACGCCCGGTCGACCAGGCGCACGAGGCGCCCGAGCTCGGTCATCCGCCGCCGCGCATCGTCCCATGCGGCACGAAGCAGCAGGTGCTGCGGCTCGTAGCGGCGAAGCACGTCGTAGATGAGGTCCGTTGAAAAGCTGACCTGCCGGCCTGACTTCTTTCTCCCCGGATGATGTCGCTCGACAAGTCCGCCGATCACCGCGACCTCCCGGAACGCCGTTTTCAAGAGGTAGGAGCTTTCGACCCACTCGGTGAATTCCTGCTCGAGGATGTCGGCGGAGAAGAGCGATTTCGGATCTTTGATCGGCTCGAGGCTGTAGCAGGCGAGGGCATAGTCATTGGCGACGAAGCCAAGCGGCTTCAGGCCCGCGCTTTCCATCCTTCGAGTGATGAGCATTCCAAGCGACTGGTGCGCATTCCAGCCCTCGAAGCTGTAGGCGACCATGAAGTGCTGGCCCTCGTGCGGGAAGGTCTCGACGAGCAGCTGGCTCGGCTCCGGAAGCACCGACCGTTCCGACTGGACCTCGAGCCATTCGCGCACATCGTCGGGAAATCGGCTCCAGTCGTTCCGATCGCACAGCATGTGCCGAACGCGGTTGGCGAGATGCGTCGACATGGACATCCGCTGGCCGCCGTAGGTCACCACCCGCGCGCGCTTCGTCGAAGCGTGGACGATGATGTCGGTGTCCTTGAACTGTTCGACCTCGAGACTGAGGCCGGCGAAGTAGAATTGGTCGCCGGGTGCGAGTGTCGAGGCATAGCCTTCCTCGATCGTTCCGAGCTTTCGGCCGTTTCGGAAACGAACCGTGAGCAAGGGCTGCTCGACGATGACGCCGGCATTGAGACGGTGTTGCTGGGCGATCGCGGGTCTCGCGATGCGCCAAATTCCGCCGGGCTCGGGGACGAGCCGGCGGAAGCGGTCGTAGGCTTTCAGGGCGTAGCCGCCCGTTGCAATGAAGCTCAATATTTCGTCGAACGTCTCCTGTTTGAGACCGGCGTAGGGAGCCGCTGAACGAAGCTCGTTAAGAAGCTCATCCTCCTGGAAGGGAGCGGCGACCGCGATCCCGAGAATGTGCTGCGCAAGGACGTCGAGCGCTCCAGGCCGAAATACCTCAGGATCGAGCTCGCCGTCCTCGATGGCGTCGAGCGCGGCCCGCGCCTCGAGATATTCGAACCGGTTGCCGGGGACGATCGTACCCTTGCTGGGTTCGTCCAGCCGGTGGTTCGCACGGCCGATCCGCTGAAGCAGGCGTGAAGAGCCCTTGGGCGCTCCCATCTGGACGACGAGGTCGACATCGCCCCAGTCTATGCCGAGATCGAGGCTCGCCGTGGCAACGAGGCCGCGCAGCTTGCCCGCCGCCATCGCGGCTTCGACCTTGCGGCGGGCCTCGACCGACAGGCTGCCATGGTGGATTCCAATCGGGAGGCCCTCATCATTCTCGTCCCAGAGCTTCTGGAAAATGAGCTCGGCGAGACCGCGCGTGTTGCAGAAGACGAGAGTCGTCTTGTGCTGCTCGATGAGCCGCATCACGTCCGCGATGGCGTGGTATCCCGAATGCCCGCCCCACGGGATCTTGTTCTCCGGGATGAGGATCGAAAGCTCGGGCTCGGCCCCAGGGTCGCCGTTTACGAGATCGACGAGTTCGAGGTCCGCGTCTGGGGCGAGCCACGAGCGGTAGGCGTCGGCATCGCTGATGGTCGCCGAAAGGCCAACCCGGCTAAGATCGGGTGCGAGCCGCTGCAACCGTGACATCGACAGCGACAGGAGGTCGCCGCGCTTCTCCTTCGCAAAACCGTGGAGCTCGTCGACGACGATCCGCTTCAACCCGCCCAGCATCTGCGGCGATTCGGGATAACTGAGGAGCAGGCTGAGGGATTCTGGCGTCGTGAGGAGCAGCTGTGGAGGCTTGATTCGCTGCCGTGCCTTGCGGTCCGAGGGCGTATCACCCGTCCGGGTCTCGACGCGAATCGGCAGGCCCATCTCCTCGATCGGGGCGATAAGGTTCCGCTGCACGTCGACGGCAAGCGCTTTCAAGGGGGAGACGTAGAGCGTGTGAAGCCCGTCGCTGGGCTGCTCGGCGAGGTCGCAGATGGTAGGAAGGAAGCCGGCGAGCGTCTTCCCAGCGCCAGTCGCGGCGACGAGGAGCGCACTTCGGCCTCGTCGAGCCAGGTCGAGCATCTCGAGCTGGTGCCGGCGCGGCACCCAACCCTTCGCCTCAAACCAGCGTTCGACGACTGGCGGAAGCTCTGTCAGAGGTCGTCGGTCCCCTCGCGCCGGCGCTGCTCTTCCTCGCGATAGACGTCGCGCGCGCCCGCTTCGGAACGGCGGTTTTCAATGGTGTTGCGGTTAGAGCGCACCCTGATCACCAGCCAGATCAGGACGACGAGAAGGATCGCAGGACCGATGATGTCCATGACCCAGGCTGTTGCGTGTCCCATGCATTTCCTCCCGCCCGGGCTTCGAAGGAACTCCCGGGCTTTTCACCCTATATAGCTCCAATGGCGCGATTGGGTTCCTGGGTCGAATCTCATCCCGAAGGGATCTACGTGCGCCCGGCGGACGCATGGATCGATCCTTCGCAACCGAAGGAGCGGGCCTGGGTGACTCACGGCCACGGCGATCACGCCCGCCCTGGTCACGGCGCTGTGCTCGCGACCGCCGAGACACTCGCGATCATGGAAGTGCGTTACGGCCCTCAGAGCGGCCAGCCGATCGCCTACGATGAAACTGTCCGGGTCGGCGACGTCAGCGTCCGGTACGTCCCTGCCGGACACGTCCTTGGCTCCGCGCAGATCGTCATGGAGCACGGCGGCGAGCGCATCGTCGTTTCGGGTGACTACAAGCGCCGGCCCGACCCGACCTGCCCCTTGTTCGTGCCGGTTCCGTGCGATGTTTTCATCACCGAGGCGACGTTTGGACTCCCGGTGTTCCGCCACCCCGACACCGGAAGCGAGATCGACCGGCTGTTGCACCGCCTCCATGCCGATCCGAGCCGCTGCGTTCTGGTTGGCGCTTATGCGCTCGGGAAAGCACAGCGCATTATCTGCGAACTGCGCGAGCGCGGGCACCGTGACCCAATCTACTTCCATGGCGCGATCGAGCGGTTGAACCAGCTCTATCAAAGCTTCGGCATAGACCTTGGTGAACTCCGCCACACGGGCGGCGCAACCAAGCAGGAAATGGCGGGGCGCGTCGTGATCGCCCCTCCCGGAGCGCTCAACGACCGCTGGTCGCGCAGGCTGCCGGACCCGGTGACGGCGATGGCTTCGGGCTGGATGCGGATCCGGCAGCGCGCGCGCCAGCGCAACGTCGAGCTGCCGCTCGTCATTTCCGATCACGCCGACTGGGACGAGCTCACCATGACCATCCGCGAGCTCGAACCGAGCGAAGTATGGATCACCCACGGCCGCGAGGAAGCGCTGAAACACTGGTGCATGACTCACCAGATCAAGGCGTGTGAGCTCAACCTCGTTGGCTACGAGGACGAGGATGACTGACGATAAGGTTGCCGGCGGCCTCACAGAAGCGCAAAAAGCCCGTCCGTCACTGAAGCGAGGAGGGGCTCATGTCCTATGCCGGTGGCTGCCACTGCGGCCGGATCCGCTATCGCCTCGAGGGCGAGCCCATTCATGTCGATCTTTGCCATTGCGCCGACTGCCGGCGCAGTTCGGGCGCTCCCGTCGTCTGCTGGGCTGGGTTCCCGGCAGCGGCGCTGAGGCTCGAGAAGGCCCACCCCACGACCTTCAATTCCTCCGGAACAGCGATGCGTGATTTCTGCCCCGATTGCGGAACAGGCCTGTTCTATCGAAACGAGCAGCTCCTGCCCGGCATTCTCGAGGTCCAGTCCGCGACGCTCGATGACCCCGAGGCATTGCGGCCGGAGAAGCATATTCAGGCGGCGGAACGACTGAGCTGGATGGAGACGGCCCACGAACTGCCGTCGGTCGAGCGCTTCCCGGAGATGGCCCAGCCGCCAGCGGTGACGCCGCGACCTCAGTGATCAGGTGGAGGAGAACGAGGGCGCGAGGCGATCGCTATCCTCGGTTCAACTCCTCGTCCTCCTGCTCTCCCCGGAAGCCTTCCGCGAAGATGTTCTGAAGAGCGAGCTTCGCTTGCTCGCGATCGATCACCAGCGCTGCAGTCTGGGTAACGAGATCGACGAGCATGAGGTCTCGAACGGTCGGCTCACGAGGCTCGCCGTGATACATGGCGAAGGTCCCCAGCACCTTTCGCCCCCGGGTGAGAATCGGCGTCGACCAACAGGCGCGCAGGCCGTGCGGAAGCGCGAGGTTCCTGTAGTCCGCCCACAGCGGATCGCTCGCGATGTCCGAAACGAATACCGCTGCACCGAGATAGGCCGCGGTGCCGCACGAACCGGCACACGGACCGATCTCGGCCCCATCGAGTGCAGCGCTATATTCTGGCGGGAGGCTTGGGGCCGCCCCGCTGCGGAGGTGCTTGCCGTCCGCATCGAGGAGCAGGATCGATCCGAGGACTCCGGTGGTCGACGTCGATTCGACTATCCGGATCAGCTCGGTAAGCGTGGTCTTGAGCGGTGCATCGCCAATCGCCAGCTCGAGCACTCGGCTGTGCGCATTGCGGAGCGTCTCGCTTCGCTTGTCCTCGGTGACGTTCTGGCCCTGGATGAATATCCCCCCGCCTTGACCCCCGGCCAGCGGGATCGGCTGAAAGACCACGTTGACCAGCGCCTGCTCGGTCGACTGGTCCGGACGTTCGATGCTCAAGGGCATAGCGCGCCCGACGAACGCTTGGCCGGAGCGCGCAACCCCATCCATGATGTCGTCTATGCCCTGCACGTCGAATTCGGGAAGCGCTTCGGCAAGGGGCTTGCCGACGAGCGAGCGCCTTCCGACCAGCGCTTCGAACGCATCATTGACGATCGCGATCTTGTGATCGGGTCCCTCGACCAGGGCCATGAATCCGGGCGCATGCTCGAACATGAGTTGGAGCCGGTCGTGCTCGCTGCTCGGATGAGCAACCTGGTCAAGCATGGTGTTCCCTATACAGCAATGCTTCGCCGCCGTCACAATAATCGCGTGGTCGGGCGAGCTGGTAAGCTAGGGAAAGCCCCGATGGGCGTCGCGATGATTACCGATCATCCTTGCTGCTCATGGCAAGCACCAGCAGACTCGATCGAAGAGCGAAAGCGGCAATGGCCGGCCTGGTCCTCGTGCTCTTCGGAATGCTCGCGCTGACAGCGAGGAGCGCGATTGTCGCAGTGACTCCCGATAGCCTGGTTTCGGCGCCCACGCCCGAGAACTCGGACGAGCTGATCCAGATCGGCCGGCACACCGTCCTCCTGAAGCACGGCTCAGCGAGCAACCGGATCGCCCACTGGATCCACGGCGGATCGGCGAATTCAAAGGCGTTCGAGGTCGGCGACGGCTCGTTCGTGGCCAACTCGGACGCACTGACGCCAGACGGAAAGCAACGCGTCGGCACGGTCGCTCGGATGATGACGCACGTTCGCGATCTCAAAGCGCGGATCCTCGTCTCGGCCCATCCGAACAATCCGGCCCTTTCCGAGCTGCGGGCTACACATCTTCGGGCCGATCTCATTGCCGACGGCGTGACGCCCTCGCGAGTGAGCCTCTCGGATGAGCCAATCGCTGGTGGAAGGGCCTTCTCGAAACAGCCGGAGATCGTTGTGGTGATTTCTAGCTAATTCAGTGACTGGCTTCGGTCCGAGTGACACCCGACCTGGCCAACTGGCGGTCGATCTGGGCGACGAGGCGCTCGACTCCTGCGTCATCCCGCGCCTCGGCGCGGGCGACGAGCACGTCCTGTGTGTTCGATGCCCGGAGCAGCCACCAGCCGTCGTTGGTGCTGACGCGCACGCCGTCGGTCGCATCGACCTTGGCGCCATCCACCAAAAGGCGGTCGCGAACCTCGTCGACGACCGCGAACTTGCGTGCTTCGTCGACCTGGAAGCGCATTTCGGGAGTTGCGGTCGTCTTGGGCATCGAATCCATGATTTGGGTGAGGCTCTTGCCCGACTGCGACACCGCTTCAATCAGCCGCACGGCGGCATAGAGCGCATCGTCGAAACCATACCAGCGGTGCTTGAAGAAGACGTGGCCGCTCATTTCTCCGGCAAGCGGCGAGCCCGTCTCCTTCATCTTCGACTTGATGAGGCTGTGACCGGTCTTCCACATCAAGGGTGAGCCGCCGAGCTCGGCGACGCGGTCGAACAGGCTCTGGCTCGCTTTCACGTCGGCGATGATGGTCGCTCCGGGCAATTCGCGAAGGACCGGCTCGGCGAGGATCATCAGGAGCTGGTCGCCCCAGATCACCCGCCCCTTGCCGTCGACCGCGCCGATCCGGTCTCCGTCGCCGTCGAAGGCGATCCCGAAGTCGAGCTGCTCCCGCTCGACGATCTCCTTGAGGTCGGACAAGTTGCTTTCGACCGTGGGATCGGGATGGTGGTTCGGGAACGTACCGTCGACGTTCGTGAAGATCGTGAAATGCTGTCCCGGCAATCTCTCGACCAGCATGTCTAATATGGGACCCGCAGCGCCGTTCCCGGCATCCCAGCCGACCCGGTAGGAGCCGCCGGTGAACCCCTCGAGAAGACGGTTCGCATAAGCTTCGCGGATGTCCACCTCTTCAAGCGTTCCGCTGCCCTCGTTCCAATCGCCGTCAGCGGCGCGCTCCCCGATCTCCTGGATCTCCTGCCCGAACACTGAGCGGCCTTTGAGAAGCAGCTTGAACCCATTGTAGTCGGCCGGATTGTGGCTGCCAGTCACCTGGATCCCGCCGTCCACGTCGAGGTAATGAGTTGCAAAATAGAGCATGGGCGAGGGGCCCATGCCGATCTGCATCACGTTGATCCCGCTGTCTCTAAGCCCCCGGATCAGCTCGGCTTCGAGCATGCCGCTATGGGTGCGTCCATCCCGGCCGACCGCGATGGTCCGCGCTGCTTCGCCGAGCGCCTTCGAGGCATAGGTGCGTCCGAGCGCGTAGGCGTCGGCCTCGGTCAGAGTGTCTCCGACGATTCCGCGAATGTCATATTCGCGAAGGATAGTGGGGTTGAACTGGTGTGCCATGACGCTGCCTTACGCAGCGGCGGGCATATGGTTCAACCGGTAGCCGCGAGCTTCTGGTCTTCCTGTCCCGGAACACAGAGTCCCGCGATCATTTCGCGAAGCTCCTGGCGCGCCGCGACGTGGCCGAGGCCGACATCGGTGATCTGCTTCAGGTCGAGGAGGGTCAGGCCCTTCGGAAACAGCTCGCGGTAGATGACTCGTTCGCCGAGGCCCGGGATGACCCGGAAGCCGACGCGACGGGCGAGCTCGTCGAGCGCAGCTCCGACGCGCTTCAGATTGTGCGATTCGATGTGCTGGAGGCGATTCCTCAGCACCACCCAGTCGACGCTCTTGCCGGTCTGCTTGGCGCGCGCCGTCCGGCTGTTCCAGATCAACTCGGCGTAGAAGCTCGGCTTTGTGACCTTGTAGTTTTCCGGATGCACCTGCCCGATGAGATCGAGGTCGACAAAGCTGTCGTTCATCGGCGTCACGAGCGTGTCGGCCCTAAGGATCGCAGCCTTGGCGATCTCATCGTCGCGCCCCGGCGTATCGACTACGATCACGTCGGTATCTTGAGAGAGCCGTTCGATGGCGGCTGCGAACCCGTGGTCGCTATGGTCTTCAAGGACCTCGTAAGTCGCCTGCGGAAGCTCCTTGTCGAGCCGGCGCATGGTAGCGGCGCGATTCTCCAGATAGCGGGTCATGGTCCGCTGGCGGCTGTCGAGGTCGAGCGCGCCGACCCTGTGGCCGGACGCCGCAAGCGCGATTGCAGTGTGAACGGCCGTCGTCGACTTGCCGGTCCCGCCCTTTTCGTTCGCGAAGACGATGAAATGCGGCTGGCTCATGCTTGATCTTTTCCCCCGCGGCACCGAAACGCCGCCCCGTCATGAAGATTAACTGAGGCTCTACCCGGGTGCAAATTGTTCGTTCCAGTGAAGAATTGGCACGGGCGCGAACCGCGCTCGAGGGGAAACTCGCTCTGGTTCCCACGATGGGCGCGCTTCACGCGGGGCATATGGCCTTGATTGCAGCGGCAAAGCGGCACTCTCGAAACGTCGCGGCGACGATCTTCGTCAACCCGGCGCAATTTGGGGCCAACGAGGACTTCGGCCGCTACCCCCGCCGCGAGGCCGAGGATGCAAGGATGCTCGAGGAGGCCGGTTGCGACCTCCTCTGGCTACCCTCGGTGGCGGATATCTATCCCGAGGAGTTCTCGACGAGGATCCACGTTTCGGGGGTGTCGGAAAGGTGGGAAGGCGAAGCTCGCCCCGGCCATTTCGACGGGGTAGCAACCGTCGTTGCCAAGCTATTGCTGTCGGCTCGTCCGGATGTCGCCCTGTTCGGCGAAAAGGATTTCCAGCAAGTGGCAGTAGTCCGGCGAATGGCCGAAGACCTCAACGTTCCGGTCGAGATCCTGGCAATCCCCACGGTCCGTGACGGCGACGGCTTGGCCCTGTCCTCTCGAAACGCCTATTTGACCCAGGATGAGCGCCGCCAGGCGGTCGCGCTTCCCCGGGCGCTCGACTACGCGCGCGGCGCAATCCTCGAGGGGACACCCGTTCCGCTGGTCCTCGACGCCGCTCGGGAATCCCTCGTCGAAGCCGGCTTTTCGATGATCGATTATTTCGCGCTCGTCGATGCTTCGACGCTCGCCCCCTTGGAAGCGCCGGCAGGCGAAATGCGTCTCATCGCCGCCGCCGTGATCGGCGCCACGCGGCTCATCGACAATCTCGCGATTCGAAACTTGGTTGAACCGCGTTAACCATTTTTTTGCTTTCACCCCCGAGTTTCACTTCCAACAAGGTAGGGGAATGGGAATGGGTGCCATCAGCCAGAAGAGCGCGGAGTTCCTGCTTCGGAGCCGCCTCGTGGATGCCGAAGCCGGTAACGTCGACGCGTTGTTCGAACTTGGAATCACATACTCGACGGGCCGCGGCGGCATCGCTGTCGACCTCATCGAGGCGCACAAATGGTTCAATCTTGCTGCATTGAACGGCAGCACCCGTGGTCAAGAATGCCGCGCGGAGATTGCCCTCGAAATGACTGCGCGCGAGATAGCCGACGCCCAGCGCCAGGCACGGGCCTGGCTAGCGGGCTGCGGGTATCAACGGCGGGCCGCTTAGTTCCTGGATTATCGTTGTCGCGCCCGGCGGGCCCGGGCGCTCCTTGCCCCATGTCATTGCGCTGACCTGCGCGGCTGGAACCGCGAGCAACAAGAGATAGTCTCGCGCTCCCGCGGCGCGCTCCGCACCAAGAGCAAGCGCATGATCGCGCGTGTCGGTCGGGTCACCACGCCCTTCGATCCTGACCGCGACTTCCGGATGCTGCCTTAGCCACATCGCCTGAGCGCTAAGGATTGTTCGCGCTTGCTGAGTCAGCTGCGCGCGGCCCGGCGCAAAATAAACCGTGGCCCCTCCTGACTGGGCGGCGAAATCCGCGCGGAGCGCGTCGATCGTGCTGACGACCGGCACCGGCGGCTGGGGCTCGCGCCGCCTCAGGCCCGGCAGCTGCGCTGAGGCGGGGACTGCAAAGAGAAGCGTGATGAGGAGAAGTTTGCGCATCGGCCCCTTAATCCATTGCTCCAGACCAGTTGGGATCCGATCCGTCCTGCGGGATGGTCATTCTTCGTGGAGCGCTTCCATCGAGGCTGACCCGGTAGATGGCGGGGCGGCCGTTCGCCTCGGTTCGCTGGAAGACGAGCTCGCGGCTGCTCGCGGCCCAGCTCGGCGCCTCGTCCGCCGGACCGGAGGTCACGACCTTCTCACCGGTGCCGTCGGGATTGATGATGGCGATGCGGCGCGTGTCCCCGAACCGCCAGGTGAAGGCGATGAGGTTTCCATCGGGACTCCATTCGGGCGAGCTGTAAGCCGACGTGGTGAAGCTGATCCGCCGCTCGTCCGAGCCGTCGGCGTTCATCACGTAGAGCTGCTGCGAACCCGCCCGGTCGCTTTCGAAGACGATCTTGCGCCCGTCCGGGGAAAAGCTCGGGTCGGTGTCGATTCCGGGTGCCGTGGTCAGCCGGCGGGGCATTCCTCCATTCGCGCCGACAACATAGATATCGCTGTTCGCTCCAAGCATCATCGAAAAGACGATCTGCGATCCGTCAGGAGAATAGCGCGGGGCGAAGGTCATGCCGTTGCCCGGGACTAGCGGCCGCTGCTGGTTCGAATCGAGATCGACGACCCGGACCTGCGGAACGCCGCCCTGAAAGCTGACGTAGGCAAGACGCGCCCCCCTGGGAGACAGGCGCGGCGTCAGGACGGTCGTGTCGCCGGGCGTCACATAGCTGTGGTTGAAACCATCGCTGTCCATGACGGCGACCCGCTTCACCCGGGCGTCCGCGGGCCCCGTCTCCGCGACATAGGAAATCCGGGTGTCGAACATGCCGGGCGAACCGGTAATCGCCTTGTAGGCGAGCCCCGAGCATTTGTGCGCGGCACGCCGCAAGTCACTTGGCACGGCGACGAATCCGGTCCGGCCGAGCTCGCGTCCCTTGTCGACGTCATAGACATAGCAGCCGACCGTCAGGCGCCCGTCGGAGCGCTGCTGGACGAACCCGGTGATCAGCGCCTTCGCGCCCCTGTCGCGCCACTTGGAAAACGTCGGGGCAGTGACCTCGGGAGAGGAATAATAATCCTTGCGGTTGGGCGTCAGCGGCATGAGCTCGGCGGTCTGCCTGAGGTCGGCATCAATGAGCTGCGTCGCCTGCCAGGCGATCGCAAGCGATTCATTGCCCTTGGTGCCCGAATCGGGCGTGGTCATCGGCGGCAGAGCGATGACGCTCGCCGACGGCGTGCCAGCCTGCGCGGCAGCGGCCGCCGGGGAGGCCGTCGCGCCCAAGAGCGCGGCGATCAATCCAACTCCAATGACTTTCATTGCCCCTTCGTGCCGATTTGACGGAATATTTCGACCCACTCTCTTGGCTGGCGCCGCGGCCGGCCCTCACGGTCCAGAAACGCGGCAGTGACGAATGCGTCGGCCAACAGTTCCGGCCCGCGCATGACTCGCTGATGAATATGGACCGACGATGCGCGGACCTGTTCGACCGCGCTGACGACCTGAAGATCCTCGCCGAGGCGGGCGGGCCGACGGTAGCGGATGTCGGCGCGAACGACGAAATAGGCGCTTCCGTCTTCGCGCAGCATCTCCGACTGGTCGATCCCCAGGGCGCGGATCATGTCCGAGCGGGCGCGCTCCATGAACCTCAGATAATTGGCGTAATAGACTACGCCCGCGGTGTCGGTGTCCTCGAAATAGACAGTGAGCGCGAAACGGTGCTCGGCGCCGATGAAGCCGCCGCGATAGGGCGTGTCGAATTGGGAAGGCGCCATCCTTGCCGCTCTAGCGAGCGCCGAGTCCTCGCGTAACCCTCACTTGACTCCAATGTAACGCCAAGGTTACATGTAACCTATGAGTTACAAGAAGGGCTCGAAATGAACCAGCGTTCCGTTTCCGAGAAGGCCGAAAAATTGAACCGGCGCCGCGCGCGCGTCCTTCCCGCCCTCGCGATGATCTTCCTCGCGCAGCAGGCAAGCTATCTCAGTATCCCTGAGCATTCGGCGCGCCCGGTCGACCATCTGAAGATCAGCGCCTGGCTTGTCCTCACCATCGTCCTGCTCGCCGGCCTCGCGACCGGCGGGGCCTGGTTCCGGCCGAGGGCCGTGCGCGAGCTCGTCAATGACGAGAGCACCCGGGCCCACCGCCAAACCGCCTGTGTCTACGGCTTCTGGGCGGCC
>JBJMVK010000128.1:0-7210 GCA_045810725.1 Sphingomonas sp.
CGACCACAAGGTCCAGCGCCAGGTTGACCCCTTTATCGTGTACGCCATCGACGCGGCCGGCCAGGCTCTCGAAGACGCCGGACTTACCGAGATGGACGATGACCTGAAGCAGCGCACCGGGGTCTCCATCGGCTCGGGAATCGGCGGCCTTCCTGGAATTGAGAGCGAATCCATCGTCCTGAAGGAACGGGGACCGGGGCGGGTCAGCCCGCATTTTGTTCACGGGCGCCTGATCAACCTCACAAGCGGCCAGGTCTCGATAAAATACGGGTTGATGGGACCCAACCACTCGGTGGTGACTGCCTGCTCGACGGGTGCCCATTCGATCGGCGACGCAGCGCGAATGATCAAGGACGACGATGCCGACATAATGCTTGCGGGCGGCGCAGAAAGCACCATCAACCCGCTCGGAGTCGCGGGCTTTGCCCAGGCGAAGGCGCTGAACACGAGCTCCAATGACCGACCGACCGAGGCCAGCCGGCCCTATGACCGTAACCGTCAGGGTTTCGTGATGGGAGAGGGTGCCGGGGTCGTGGTGCTCGAGGAATATGAGCACGCCAAAGCGCGCGGCGCCAAGATCTACGCTGAAGTGGTAGGATATGGTCTCTCGGGGGACGCCTACCATGTCACTGCGCCGCATCCGGAGGGGAAGGGTGCCGAGCTGGCGATGCGCATGGCGCTCCGCAAAGCGGGCCTTGGACCCCAAGACATCGACTATGTGAACGCCCACGGCACCTCGACCATGGCCGACACGATCGAGCTTGCCGCGGTGAAACGAGTGCTCGGCAACGATCTTCACGGAGCCTCGATGAGCAGCACCAAGTCAGCGATCGGACATCTGCTCGGTGGGGCGGGTGCGGTCGAGACGATCTTCTGCATCCTCGCAATCCGGGACCAGATCGTTCCACCGACCCTCAATCTCGACGATCCGGACGAGGGGACAGAGGGCGTCGATCTGGTGCCGCACAAGGCCAAGAAGCGAAAGGTGCGCGCAGCCCTCAACAATAGCTTCGGCTTTGGTGGAACGAACGCTTCGCTTATCGTGAAGGCCGTGTGAGGCGGCTGCTGGTCGGCGCTGCTGCGCTCGTCGTCGCCGCACTCGCCGGCATCTATTTTTTCTGGTGGGCAACGGGTCCGAAGCCCGGCCCGCACGACATCATCGTCAAGGAAGGAACGACCCTTAGTTCGGTTTCGAGGCAGCTCGCCGACGAGGGGGCGATCCCGGGCACCGCCCGAACCTATACCCTCATGGCTCGACTGCTGGGCTCTCACGATCCGATCCAGGCCGGAGAATTCGAGGTTCCCAAGGGCATGGGCGGCGCGGCGATCCTCGACCTGCTGCAGCATGGAAAGCCGCTCCAGCGACTGATCACGGTCACCGAGGGCATGCCCTCCATCCTCGTCACCGAGAAACTGGCAGCGAGCCAGTACCTAACGGGACCCACGCCCGTCATTTCTGAAGGATCGGTGCTCCCCGACAGCTATGGCTTCGATCGCGGCGACGCCCGCTCGGCGCTTGTCAGCCGGATGCAGCGGGCAATGACGAAGACCCTGGTACAGCTTTGGCCCAAGCGCAGCCTCGACTGCCCGCTCGCGACTCCGGCCGAGGCCGTGACCCTCGCCTCGATAGTCGAAAAGGAAACCGGCAGGGCTGCTGAGCGGCCGATGGTAGCCGGTGTTTATTGTAACCGGCTGAGGATCGGCATGAAACTCGATGCCGATCCAACCGTAATTTACCCCGTGACCAAGGGTAAACCGCTGGGGCGGCGTATTCTGCGCTCCGAGCTCAACGCCGACAACGGCTACAACACGTACAAGCGCGCGGGCCTGCCGGACGGGCCGATCGCCAATCCGGGGAGAGCGAGCATCGAGGCGGTGCTGCACCCGGCGCAGACGAAGGCGCTCTACTTCGTCGCGAACGGAACCGGCGGGCACCTCTTTGCGAACACGCTCGCCGAGCAGAACGCGAACGTCGCGAAGTGGTACGCGCTTCGTCGGCAGCGGGGTCAGATGTGAGCAATCGGGGGATTGGCCGCGCCCGCATGTTCGTTGGTGCCTTGCTGCTCTTTGCCGCAGTGATTGCCTGGGGGACTTCATTCATGATGAGCCCGCACGGGCAAACCGTGGCGCAAGGTACCGAGCATGTTCGAACGACGGTCGTCGTCTTCATGCGCAACAGCGCCATTGGAACGCTGATCCTTTGTGCGCTCTCGGGCTGGCTCCTGTTTCCGGCGCGCCGGCCGCGATGGCCTCAACGCGACTATGCCATCCTTGGAATCATCGCGCTGCTCGTCATCAGCAGCCTTTACGACCTCGTCTGGCTGCAGACGACAGTTCTTCATTGAGGAGTCAGCGCGTGCGTCGGGACATAGCCGACACGGCCTTCCTCGCCGGCATAGCCCCATGCCCAACCGAGGCTATCGTCGAGCATGAGGAAAGGCTCGCCCGCTCCTAGCTCCTGCAGTGCCTCGGCATCGGCCGACGGGCTAGCTCGAAGCGCGGCCGGGGCGGCGAGCCTGCGTGACACCGGCTCGGCATAGTGCGACGCGATTACCTGGCTCGCGAGCGCTACGTCGGCGAGATCCTTGCGGTAGGCGTTGAAATGAGGGTCGGGCAGGTCGGACGGACCGCCCAGCGCGAACGCGTCAGCGCTGGTGGGCGTATGCCGGCGCCTGTCCGATGATCGGCCGGTGTGCCGCGGAGCCGTCGCCCTCGCGGAGGTTGCGCTTGAAGCCTTCAAGAAAATCCGCCCCGTTGCTCGTTCGGACGACGAAGACGTTGCGCCGGTCGTCCTGGTCCCTCTCGCGGCGCAGATAGCCGAGCGCACCAAGCGTATTCAAGGCGCGAGTGACGACGGGCTTCGAAACGCCGAGCACCCGGGCGAGTCCGCGCACCGTATGCGGTCCCGGCGTCAGATAGACCAGCATCAACAAGGCCATCTGCCGGTTGGTGAGGTCCGGTTCGCCCGAGCGGACATAGGCGATCAGGGCCTTCATCCACCCGGTAAGCGAAACTTCGCTCATGACTGCCACTCTCCGTACTCGTGTCGCGTAGCTGTTCTCTAAACCGGTAACGCGCCGAAATGTTGCAGGCCTGCGTCCCAAAATGGCCGGTTTTTCCCGGGCTTGGCGCGTCATGGGCGAGAATGAAGCTTCTCCAGCGCAGCAAAAACCGCGCGAAGTCCAAGGGCTTCGCCGCCCTTCGGACGGCCGGGCTTGGCCGGGTCGCGCCAGGCCCAGGTGTCGAGATGAACCCAGGCGATTTCCTCAGGAACGAAACGCCGGAGGAAGAGAGCGGCATAGACTGCTCCTGCCATCGCATTGCCTGACGTGTTTGAGAGGTCGGCGACGTCGCTTTTCAGTTGCTCGTCGTAAGGATCCCAAAGCGGCATTCGCCACAGCGGGTCCGCGACTTCGCGCGCAGCGGCTTCGAGCGCGCCGGCGAGCTCGTCGCGGTTGACGAAGGTTGCAGGGAGCTCGGGACCCAAGGCCACCCGTGCTGCGCCGGTCAGCGTGGCGAAGTCGATGATCAGCTGGGGCTTGCCCTCGGCTGCCTTCGCAAGTGCGTCGGCAAGGACCAGCCGGCCTTCCGCGTCGGTATTGTCGATCTCGACGAACAGGCCCTTGCGCGACTTCACGATGTCGCCAGGGCGGTAGGATGCGCCTGATACGGCATTCTCGACGGCCGGAATGACAAGGTGGAGCCGGACGGGCAGGCGGCGCTCGATGACAAGCTGCGCCAGCGCGAGCGCATGCGCAGCGCCCCCCATGTCCTTCTTCATGATGCGCATGCCGGACGCCGTCTTGAGGTCGAGACCCCCGCTATCGAAGCAGACGCCCTTTCCGACAACGGCGATGCGTGGGTCCTCCGGTTTTCCCCATTCGAGTTCGATCAGGCGAGGGGCTCGTTCCAAA
This sequence comes from Sphingomonas sp., assembly GCA_045810725.1. GTDB lineage: Bacteria > Pseudomonadota > Alphaproteobacteria > Sphingomonadales > Sphingomonadaceae > Sphingomicrobium. The sequence goes on from JBJMVK010000128.1 coordinate 3,915, forward strand.
GTTGCGCCTCCGCCCACCGCCGCGACCAACGGGTAACCCTCGACGAGATCGGCTCCACTCGTGACGACCAGCTGGGCGGCCGAGCGGCTGGCGAGGTCGGCAACTGCCTGCTCGAGCTCCGCCGGACCAAGGTCCGCGGCAGGCGTATTGACGAGATCGCGGACGAGCGCCGTCGCTTTCGCGAGGCCCAGGATCTCATCGAGCTTGGCCGCCTCGTGGGTCACGAGGATCCGAGGCCCGCGGGGGTTCTCGTCGCGCTTGGAGCGATAGGTCTCGAACCGATGCTGCGCGAGGAGCCAGCCAAGCGCCGATATCCCGGGGTCCGCCTGTGCGAGCTTGTAGCTCCCTTCCGGAAGCTTCTCCGAGAGTGCCGCAAGGCACCAGGGCGAGAGTTCGTTCGCATTCTTGACGGCGCCCACCACCTCAAAATCGGCGGCACGTGGGAGGATGGCGAGGCTGTAGGCGTTTTTCCCGTCGAACCTTTGCGCCTCGAGCAACAGCCGATCATCGGCCGGGCGTGTCTTTAGCCAGCCATCGAAACTGTCCTTGTCGACAAGATGGATCAGGCGCGACTTCTGGTCGCGATCGGGGACGAGGAGCGAGGAGAAGTCGGTCATTCGGCCGGCTCTAGGATCGCCCCGGCTCGCCCGCAATCAGCATCGCCTCCGCGAACTTGGCTTGCTTCTCTCGCTTTCAGCTTGAACGTGAGGATGCGGGGTTCGTGGGTGGAGGTGAGGAGATGCGACTGGACGGGTGAACTTCGAGCCAGAGGATGCCAACGAAGAGGATCGCGGCGCCCGCAGCGTAGCCCGCGAGCACGTCCGTTGCCCAGTGCACACCAAGATAGATGCGCGAAAGACCGATCATCATCGCAAGTGCCAATTCCCCGCCAATGACCCATCCTCTCATCGAAGGAGCCAGGCGGGCGACCACTATAGCCATCATTCCGTAATTGGCCGCGGCAGCCATCGCGTGCCCGCTTGGAAAGCTGTAGGTGTGCAAGGTCGCGATCTCCTCGAACAGCGTCGGTCTCGGCCTGTCGAAGGTGTTCTTGAGGATGCGGTTGAGGGTCTCGTCGAGCGCGATGACGCCGCAAAGGCCGGCGAACGCCGCGAAGTCCTTGCGCCGCAAACACCAGATGAGGATGACGACCGCCACGCACATCAGTACCGGGAACGAACCGACCAAGCTGAAGAATTTCATCACATGATCGAGAGCGGGGGTGTCCCACCGGTGAATCCAGAGGCTGACCGCCCGGTCCAATTGCGAAGATTCGCGATCGACAACGTCCTCGGCGATCTTGGCGAAGATCGCGACACATCCAACTGCAAAAAGGCCGAACGCGAGGAGCCGCTTGTCCATCGACAGGCGCAGATGCTTCTGGAGATGTCGTCCCGGCGTGGAATCTGGCCACAGGAGCATGATCGCGAGGCTGATTGCGAGAAATGCTGCAAGGAACAGCGCGGCGTCTCCAGCGGAGCCCACCAGAAGTTCCGCCACTATTCCCACAAGAAGCGCGAGAAGCGCGATTACGACAGCCAAGTAGTGGTAGCGTAACGGGATCGAGGTCCGCCTTCTAAGCAAAATTCACGACGCCCCTCTTCAAGTGGCGAAGATGACAAACGATTGCTTTGCGAACAAGTGACGGCTTCGCGAGAATTATCTCTGGGCCGGAGAGCCGATCATTCGAACTGTCGGGGATCCATTCTCGAGCTGCGAGCGCAAGAAGGTAACGCGTCCGTGGGTCGCATCCTCGATCAGCCGCTCATATTCGCTCGCAAGCTGCTCGTGGATGTTGCGCGCAACGTCCGAGGCTGCGCTCACCGCGCGGCTCCTTTCCGTCTGTTGCCGAAGGAAAAGGTAATTGATGTCCACTTGCCGCCTCCGCTCTTCGATCCGCGCCTGGGGGTCACCAAGGCAAGGGACCGGTGAACGGCGGCTGACAAACAGTCGGCCAGTCGACCAACGGTTGTTCGAAGGCGGTGAGCGGCTCGCTCGCCGCCACTGGAACTACAGCAGGAACTTGGCGTTTCACGCGCGATGACCGACGAAGCCTTTGCACGCTACTTTGTCGAACGCGAGCTGTTCGAGCGAGAGATGTGCGAGCGCGCGAAGCGAGTCGCTGAAGTTCATAGCGAGATGGCGGAGCGTTACGAGGCTCTCGCGAAAGTCTTCGGCGCGAAGCGCGACGAAGGAACGCTCACTCGGGCATAATCATGAACTGTTCCCATCGACCCCTTGCGCCGGCCTCGGCGTAGGTGACGAGACTGAGCTTCTTCCCGCCCGCATAACTGACCGTGTAGTTGCGATTGACGAATCCGCCGCGAAGACGGGGGGAGCGGTTAATGGTGATCGTTGCCGGAGCGCCCAGTCGAGCCAGGCTCGAGCGGTAATCGCTGAGTGTCGTCGGGTCGAAATAATAGTTGAGATTGGGCGTGAACTGCGATCGATCGACTTGGCCGCTCGCGAGCGCGTCATAGACCGCTTTAACGTCCGCTAGGCGGTCGCCTTCGCCTGAAAGGGCCGCCTCGGGGCTGTCGAGCACGATCTTCTCGATTCCCGAGGTGAGCGTGTCCGTCGCGCCCGAGAAATCGGCGTTGGTGAAGACGATGATTGCGTCCTTCGTATCGGGATAGACCGTGTTCTGCGTGAGGAAGCCGACGGCCTCTCCGCCGTGATCGATGATGTGTCGCTCACGCGCGGAATGATTGTAGACGCCAAGGCCGTAGCCATTGGTGCGTCCGTCGGTCCGTACCACCGGTGTCTCCTGTTCCGCCCAGTCGCGCGCCGGAATGAGACCCCGGTTGATCCGCGCGATATCCCATTTCGCGAGGTCGGCGGCCGTCATGGACAGCTCACCCGCCGCGTAAAGCCAGCCGCGCGCGGGCGGCCGCGCCACGTGCACCGGCCCGAGCGCAAAGCGGTGATAACCGGCCGGATAGGCGGGCGTGTTGGTATTGTCCTGGTCGAGCGGATGCATTCCGAGCGGTCCGAAGATGCGCTCATTGAGGAAGGAGAGAAGCGGTTGTCCGCTGACCTTTTCAGCGATCATTCCGGCAACCACGTAGCCGGTGTTGCTGTACTGCCAGCGAGCACCCGGTTGGAAATCGAGCGGCTTTTTCGCCCACTTGTCGACGATATGCTGCGGCGTCGTCGGCACCGTCATGTCGGAGAACATGTAATCCTGCGGCCAGAAGTCTTGCAGGCCGGAGGTGTGGGAGATCAGCTGGCGTATCGTGATCCTGTCACCCTCGGTGATGCCTGGAACGTACTTCGAGACAGGGTCGTCGAGGCTC
>JBJMVK010000129.1:0-27164 GCA_045810725.1 Sphingomonas sp.
CGCCTGCCCTGCCGCCATGGCCATCGGATTGCCGCCGAAGGTCGAACCATGCGTGCCGACGACCATGCCCGCAGCCGCCTTTTCGGTGGCGAGGCAGGCGCCCATCGGAAAGCCGCCGCCGATGCCCTTGGCCGAAGCCATGATGTCGGGCGCCACATTGTAAAACTGATAGGCGTAGAGGTATCCAGTCCGCGCGACGCCGCACTGAACCTCGTCGAACACCAGCATCAGATCATGCTCGTCGCATGCGGCACGCAGCCCGGAAATGAATTCGTGACTGGCCGGCCGAATTCCGCCTTCGCCCTGGATCGGTTCGACGAGGAAACCCGCCGTATTCTCGTCGATCGCAGCAAGCGCCGCGTCGAGGTCGTTGAACTCAACGACGGTGAAGCCTGTCAGGAGCGGCGCGAAGCCGTCGCGCAGCTTCGCCTGGTCGGTCGCGCTGATCGTCGCCATCGTGCGGCCGTGGAAAGCGTTCGAGAAGGTGATGAGGTTGTGCTTGTGGGCATTGCCCTTGGCATAATGATAGCGGCGCGCCGTTTTGATTGCGCACTCAACCGCTTCCGCCCCGGAATTGGTAAAGAACACCGTGTCAGCGAAGGTCAGATCGACGAGCCGCTGGGCAAAGGCCTCGCCTTGAGGTGAGCCGTACAGGTTCGACACGTGCATCAGCGTCGCGACCTGCTCCTGGAGCTTCTGCGTATAATAAGGATGGCCGTGACCCAGGAGGTTGACAGCAATGCCTGACGCAAAGTCGAGGTATCGCTCGCCCTGCTCGCCGAAGAGATAGGCTCCCTCACCCCGCACCGGGCGCACCGGGGAACGCGGGTAAACGGGCATGAGCGGCGTGACGGCCATCGGTGATCAGCTCCTGTGAATGGATCCGGTCGCTATAGCTGGAGCTCCTGGAAAAGGAAAAGGCGCGCCGGACCGGGGCCCGGCGCGCCTTCCGCACGCGATACGCGCGCGCGATCAATAGTGGTTGCCGTAGCGCCCCGAGCGGCCATTCCAGTCGCTCGCCTCGCGTGAGACGCGGAATTCGAGCCGCTGAATGCGGTTTTCCACGTTTCGAGCCTCACCGGCCTGGATGCCGTTGCGCGACGCGCGGTAGATCCGGCGCTGGATCGACGCGGCCTCGTTCTCAAGGCCCCGGGCCTCGTTCCATGACAAGATCCGACGCTCCTGCATGGCACGGATGTCGCCGCGGATGCGCTGCACGCGCGATTCCATAGATCGGGCGAAATTGGAGCCGTTGTAGCCATGGCCGTAATTGTACTGCTGGTAGCGGTACGCCGGCGGTGCCCATTGCGCAGAAGCAGGGGCTGCAACGGCCAGCGCGGAAACGGCGGTAACAATAGAGATCAGTAACTTACGCATATTCGCTCTCCCATTGAGCAATTGATGCGCTCCTTTTGCCGTGGATCAGTTGAGAGATGACTGAACGCAGTCGTCAGTCGCTGTTCAACAAGTTTAACACCCGTAATGTCTTCTTCAGTTCTTTATTTTCCAGCCACTCTTCAGAAGAAGGTAGCAGATTGCCCAAAGCGCGACATTGAGGAGGAGCAATCCGATAGCGCCGATCCACAGCGGCGAGTCGCTGATTCCGAGGAATCCTGCGCGAAAGCCCGAGATGACATAAAAGAACGGATTGGCATGGCTCACCGCCCGGAACGTCGGGGCGAGCTGGCGGACCGAGTAGAACGTGCCGCTGAGAAGCGATAGCGGCGTCACGACGAAATTCGTCACCGCCGCTGCATGGTCGAATTTCTCCGCCCAGAGCGACGTCAACAGTCCGAGGAAGCTGAGAAGCAGCGCGCCCATCAGAGCGAACCAGAAGACCAGCAGCGGATTGCGCAACTCGACCGAGACACCCGGCCAGAGCAGCATCGCCAGCCAAACTGCAAATCCAACCAGGAACGCCCGAGTTACCGCCGCTCCCACGAGGCCCGCGATCAACTCGCCAGTTGACAGCGGTGGCATGAGATAGTCGACGATGTTCCCTTGGATTTTTCCCACGAGTAGCGAGAAGCTCGAATTTGCGAAGGCGTTCTGCATCATCGCCATGACGATCAGTCCAGGGGCAATGAAATCGGCGAAAGGAACTCCCATGACCGTCCGCCCCGCACGTCCCAGGGCGACCGTGAAGATCGCCAGATATAAGAGGGTCGTGATCGCCGGCGCCCAGACGGTCTGCATCTGGACCTTGAAGAAACGACGTACCTCCTTGATATAAAGAGTCTTGAGGCCTCCCCAATTGACGCCCTTCAGCACCGGGTTACCCGGCGCGAAGCGTACCCAGTTGCTGGCTTGGTCGTTCACGGGTGAGGCGCCTATCGGCTGGTGAACAGCCCGGCAAGTTTGGAGCGAAGATTTAAGATGTCCTGGACCGAAGAGCGCATCGAGCGCCTGAAGAAGATGTGGCACGACGGGGCCACCGCAAGTCAGATTGCCGACGAGCTCGGCGGCGTCAGCCGGAACGCGGTGATTGGCAAAGCCCACCGTCTTGGCCTCGAGCAGCGCCCGTCGCCAGTGAAGCCGGGAGAAGAGAAGGACACCAAGAAGTCCACGGCGTCCGTAGCGCCAGCTGCAGCCCCGCCGAAGTCGGCGGCAAAGGGCGATGCTCCGAAGTCCGCGCCGGCAGCAGCGATGCCCGTCGCACCTCCCTCGCAGCCCCCGTCGCCGGCGCAGCGGCCCCAGGAAATCCAGTATCGATCGATCGGGCCCGGCGGCTTCATCCGCCAGGGGCCGGGCGAGCAGCAGGCACCGATCCCGCCCGCACCGCCGCGCCGTTTGGTTCCCGCCAAGCCGAGCCCGGAGGTCGCCGACAAGACCAGTCTGCTCGAGCTCAATGATCGAATCTGCAAATGGCCTGTCGGGCACCCGGGCGAGCCAGACTTCCATTTCTGCGGAGAGCCCTCGAACCCTGGCTTTCCTTATTGCGTCGAGCATTGCGGCGTAGCTTATCAGGCGCAGCTCCCACGCCGCGACCGACGACCGCCGCCGCCGCTACCTTTCGGTGGACCGAGAGTCCGCTAGGATCATCGGTTCGCGCCCACCAAGGAAGGCGCGCATCTCGCGGACGAACACGGGCCAGGCCGGCTCGTTGCCGAGCAAGACGTGGTTGGCGCTGTCGAGCTCGACGAAGCGCGCACCGGCGATGGAGTCAGCGACGGCTCGACCCGCGTGGAGAGGCGCATTTCCATCCTGCCTCGCGTGAGCAACCAGTGTCTGTGCCCCGATCTTGGCGAGCTCGTCTCGGACGTCGATGTCGGCCGCCACCTCGATCATTTGTTGGAGGCGCGGCACTGGGCCAAGCTCCTCGAAATGGCGGTTATGCCAGTCGATCAGTTCCTGGTCGGCGGTCGGGAAGTACAGCGTCAGGAACATCTCGCCGAGCAGGCTGCGTCGGAACGCCCATTCACGCTGGTTCATCTCCATGAGTGAGTTGCGCCAGGCGATCTCTTCGGGATCGGCGCGCACACGCCAGCCGGCGGCAAAACTGTTCACGAGAACCAGCTTCCGAACGCGCTCGGGATGGCGAGCGGCATAGGCGATTGCGATCGGCGCACCATGAGCAATCCCGAGCAGGTCACATTGTTCGAAGCCGGCATCGTCGATCAGTGCGGCAAGATCGCCGACCATCGATTCGAAGTTGAATGACGAGGGCTCGAGCCCGGACATTCCAAAGCCGCGCATATCAGAACGCACGAACCGGTTGCCGCGGGATCCCTCAGCGATCCAGTGACGGTAGGAGGGGTTGGTACGGTCGGTACTAAGGTTCGTGATCCAGTTCTGCGCCTTCACCAGTGGAAAACCCGAGCCGCACATGGCGTAAGCGATCTTCGTGCCGTCCCGAGCAGTGCAATAGCGGATCTCGTCGCCCGACTCTTTGGGCGCCCGCGCGATCGCAGGCGCTTCGACCTTCGGCTCGTCTTCGCCGAGGAAGTCCCTCAGCTCCTCCAAGAACCTGCGGAAGGCTGGCTCGTTCTCGAGAAGGATATGGTTGTCGCTTTCGAGCGGCACGAAACGAGCGCCGGGAATGGAGCGGGCCAGCATTTCGCCTTGCTCGAACGGAATCGCCTGGTCGCCGCGTGCGTGCATCACGAGCGTCGGGTGCCGCACGAACTCCAACAGGTGCTGGACATCGATCGTCGAGAGCACTCGCATCAGTTTGACAGCCATTTCCGGTGACGTGGAGCGCCGCTGGAGCTCGTTGAACCAGCCCGTCTGCTCGGCATTCGCGCCCGGAACATAGAAGCTCGTGAAAATCTGTCGGTAGGCGGGGTTGTCCTTGCCCCAGCCAAGCTCGGTCAGCGTCAGCATCGCCTCACGCCGAGCGATCTCCTCATTATCGCCGCGTGCGCGCCAGCCGCACGAATATCCCCCCAGCAAAACGATCCGACGGACCCGTTCCGGATACTTCAGGGAATAAGCGATGGCCACGGCGGCGCCCTGGCTGATCGCCAGAAGATCGAACTTCCGAAGTCCGGCGGCATCGACGACGCAGGCAAGGTCGTCGACAAACGCGTCGAGGCTCAGCTCCGGCGCGTTCCAGTCGCTAAGCCCATTGCCGCGTTCATCGTAGCGGATCAGCCGGAAGTCGGAGGCGAGCTCCTTGATCCAGCCCCGCCAGATCGGGCTTTCGAAGTCGAACTCCAGATGATTGAGCCAGTTCGCGGTCTTCACGAGCGGCGGGCCGTTGCCGACCTCGGACCAGGCAAGCCGGGTCCCGTCGGCCGCAACAGCGAATTGAACGTCCTGAGCAGGGAGCGGAAGAACTCGCGCGGAGGTTGCGAGCCGCTGCGCTTCCTCGCGCTTTCGCCACGACGCGGGCGGGACGCCATATTCCCGTTTGAACGCCCGGTTGAAGGCGGCCTCGCTGTTGAAACCGACGGAATAAGCAATGTTCGCGGTCGACTGCCTCCCATCGCGCAGCATGTTCGCGGCCATTCGCATTCGCCAACGCGCGCAATAGCGCATCGGAGGTTCGCCGATCAGCTCCGCGAATTTCTCGCCGAGGATCGTGCGCGATACGCCCGCCTCGCGCGCCAGCCCCTCGACGTCGAGCTCCTCCGCGAAGCGCGTGTGGATGATCGAAAGCGCCTTTGTCACAGCGGGATCAGTGAGGCCCCGCAGCCATCCGCTGGCACCGCCAGGCAAGTGCTCGACATATTCCCGCACGGCCTGCGAGACGAACAGCTCGGCGAGCTTCGCAACGACCTCGGACGAGGGTTGCTGCTCGGCAAGGAAGCGCATCGAGGTATCGAGCCACTCGGCCTCGCCGCCCACGACCTTCAGCGTCAGGAGCGGGGGCAGCGCATCGAGCAGAGGGTGGTCGCTGACGTTCGCGGTTTCGAGGAATCCGCACCAGACCTCTGCCTTGTCGCCGATCGTCCCGGTGGAGACCTGGTGCACTCCACCGGCGGTAATCTTGCTGATCTCGCTCGGGTCGGCGGGAGGAATTCCGACGCGGCTCGCCAGCCGGTGCGGGTCATTGCGCGGGAGAATGGCGACCGATCCCGCTTCGAGCGTCACGGGCGCCATTCCATCGACCTGGACGATCAGCCTGCCCGAACGAACGTAGTGATAGCTGATCAACTTGTCGGGAACCGGGAAGAAGGGCGCGAAGTGACCGGGTGTGAACTGCGCCGCGACGCAGAAGTCGCCGCTGAACGCGCCGTCCACGACTACGCCTCCGGCTAACCGCAGCGAGCTCAGTATCACATCAAGCACGTCCATTCGGAAGGCCTCGCCCCGCATACGTATGCGGCGTTTCGATCAATTTATCCGGCAGCGTAATCATTTTTGCAAACCCCCAAGTTCCCTAGATACTTTTCACGTCAATTCGAGACGGGAATCGCAAAGTCGGAAGATCTACTTCCGACAACGGTGAAACTCGATCGAACAAAAACGGAGAAAGTTCGCATGGACGTCGAAAAAAATGAGCTTCGATCGGGCGCTGCCGCAGTTATCTTGTTCACGGCACTTTCGACAACTGCGGCCATAGCGACCGCATTGCTTCCGTTTGTCATCGGCAACTAAACCAAAAGGGGCAGAAGGTCATGTACCACGACTTCAATTATGAGCGGACACTGGCTTCATCCCTTCGGGCACAGTGGATGCTCGACGACGTGTTGCTCGAGGACGAGGACCTCGACTTCACCCGCAACTTCATGCCGGAGAGCCTGGCGCGCACTGCCGCGCTGGGCTCGCTCAACCTGGTCGAGCAGCGGATCCTGAACCAGATCAGCGCGCATCAATATCTGAGTATCTTCGGCATCGTCGAAGAGTTCATTCTACCCTTCCTCTTGGATCACGCACGCCAGGTCGTCCGGGAGGATGACTGGCGCATCCGCGCCCTGCTCAACTTCGCCGGCGAGGAAGCCAAGCACATCCACCTCTTCAAGCGCTTCCACGCCGCCTTCGTCCGCGGGTTCCCCGTCGAATGCCAGGTGATTGGCCCGTCGGAGGCGATCAGCGCAGAAGTGCTCCGCCACGATCCCCTCGCGGTGGCGCTGCTGATCCTGATGATCGAGTGGATGACGCAGCAGCATTATCTCGGCTCGATCCGGGACGACGGCGATCTCGACCCGCTCTTCAAGAGCCTGATGAAGCATCACTGGATGGAGGAAGCGCAGCACGCGAAGCTCGACACTCTGATCGTCGAAACACTCGCTAAGGGCCGATCCGAGGAGCAGTTCGAAAAGGCAATTGACGAGTTCTTTGAGATTGGCGCCTTTCTCGATGACGGACTGAAGAACCAGGCCAGCTTCAACCTCGACGCGCTTGAAAAGGCGATCGGTCGGAAGGTCGAGGACCGCGACGCCATCGCGGCGGCCCAGCACCAGGCTGCACGATGGACTTACATCGGGTCCGGCATGGTCCACGAGCGCTTCAGGGAAACGCTCGAATCCCTCTCGCCGTTCGCCGCGTGGCGCATCGCCGACGCGGCTCCCCAGTTCGCCTGAACCCAATCCTCCGGCGGACCCACCGAACAAAGGAGAACCCCAATGCTTGATATCGTGAAAAGCCGCGTCAACGGCATCGACCTCAAGGCGCTCGGCGAGACCGTCGAAGCGATCGAAGCGGACCCGAGCAGGGCGCTCGTCGCATTCGACGTGACGACGCGATGGACCGGCCAGACACGCAGCGAGACCATCGTCGACGGCTACAGCCTCGGGGGCGAGCGCATCCACCGCTCGCACAAGATCGTCGCGGACGAGCCGGTCGAGCTCCTCGGCGGTGACAGCTCCGCAAACCCTCAGGAACTGCTGATGGCCGCGTTCAACGCGTGCATCACGGTAGGCTATGTCGCGGGCGCGTCGCTGAAGGGCATCAAGCTCGACGCGCTCGAGATTAAGACTCGGGGTCAGCTCGACCTGCGCGGCTTTCTCGGCCTCAGCGACCAGGTCGCGCCCGGCTATGAGAAAATCGAATATGAGGTGCGCATTAAGGGCGATGGCTCTCCCCGGGATTTCGAGGAGATCCACCAGGCCGTCATGAAGACCTCACCCAATTACTTCAATATCAGCCGGCCGATCCGAGTGAACGGTACGCTCACCCTCGGCTGAACCAATTCTCCCGGGCGCGGGCACCCCTCCCCCTCCCCCTCCCCAGCCGAGCGCGCCCGGGGGATCCTACGAAAGGAATTGCACGTGAGACATTTGCTGATGGACCCTGCCTTCCCTGACATCGTCGGCGAATGGGCAGGCAACGAGGCCCGCGAGGACGCGAACTCCTCGTCCTTCGCCAACGACAATCACGGTGCGGCGAAGGACGAGCTTTCCGATCCGCTGCTGTCACTCGTCGCCCGCGCCGAAATCGAGGCTACGCGCCTCTGGTAGGCACGCGGCCCGGGCCGCGGCTTTCGCCCAGCATCGGAGAAGCACCATGGATCGCTCAAATTCATTAAAGTCCGGAACGGCCGCACTCGCCTACGGAATTGCGAGCTACGGCCTGTTCCTCGGCGTGTTCGTCTACGCAGTCGGCTTCATCGGTGGGTTCCTTACCCCCACGAGGCTGGATGGAACCCCAAGCCGCCCGTTCTGGCAGGCGCTCGCAGTCGATCTTGGCCTCCTTGGCCTGTTCGCGATCCAGCACAGCGTCATGGCCAGGCCCGCCTTCAAGCGCTGGTGGACGCGCTTCGTCCCCGAAGCGATCGAGCGCAGCACCTACGTATTGTTGAGCTCACTCGCTCTCGTCGCCGTCTTCGCCTGGTGGCAGCCGATCGGCGGGATCGCGTGGAACGCTCCGGCGGGCGTGGCGCGCAACAGCGTGATCGCTCTCTACCTGCTCGGCTGGGCGTTGCTGCTCTACACGACCTTCCTCATCGACCATTTCGACCTGTTCGGATTGAAGCAGGTATGGCGCCGCTTGAGGGGGCACGCATACCAGCCGCCGAGATTTTATACGCCCAGCCTCTACAAGCTTGTGCGCCATCCGCTCTACGTGGGCTGGCTGACGATTTTCTGGGCAGCACCGACGATGACCGTGGCCCACCTCGTGTTCGCGCTCGCGACGACGGGCTACATCCTCATCGCCATCCAGCTCGAGGAGCACGATCTCGTCGAAGCGTTCGGCGAGCGCTACGTCAGCTATCGCCGCAGCACCCCGATGCTCATCCCGCGCCTCGGGCGGAGGCGCAGAGCGCCGAGCACCGCCGCCAACGCCTGAGGTCTTGCGGCTTCCCCTCGAAACGGACTGAGAAAGCCCCGGGAGAGCGACTTCCCGGGGCCTTCCCTCATTTGCGATGACAGGACGGTTCAGGCGGTCTCGGCCTCAACGTCGACCGTCTGGCGCGACGCCAGCTTCTCGCTGCCGCCGATATCGATCTTGCGAGGCTTCATGGCCTCGGGGATCTCGCGAATGAGCTCGATGGAGAGTAGCCCATCCTTGAGGTCCGCGCCCTTGACCTGGATGTGGTCGGCAAGGGCGAAGCGACGCTCGAACGAGCGGCTGGCGATTCCGCGATAAATGAAGTCGCGGCCGTTCTCGTTACTCTCATCGGACTTGCGGCCGGAGACCAGCAGCACATTCTGCTGCGCCGTGATGTCGATCTCTTCCGGCTTGAAGCCGGAGACCGCGAGCTGGATCGAATAATCGTTCTCGCCCTTCTTGATCAGGTCGAAGGGCGGATAGTTCTCCTGGGATTGCCCGACGTTGCTGTTCTCGAGCATGTCGAACAGACGATCGAAGCCGACCGTCGAGCGCCGGAACGGCGCAAAATCGAAAGCACTACGCATATGTCATGTCCTCTTCTTTGAGCGACTGGCGGGGCGGACATGTGCGTGTTGGGAGCATGGCCGCCCCGTCGCCGAGCCCGGATGGCGCCCGGCGCTAATGATTTGGAACGGCCGTTCCCACTTTCAAGACTGTGGAAAACACTTAGTCGACGATTGGCACGGTTCGAAACGACGCCCTATAGCTGGAGGCAAATGTCCGACCTGTTTTCGTCTTCCGCAAATCCTTCGTCCGACAATTACGACGCCAGCGCGATCGAGGTCCTCGAAGGCCTTGAACCCGTCCGCCGGCGACCGGGCATGTATATCGGCGGGACCGACGCGCGTGCGCTTCACCATCTCGCGGCCGAGGTCATCGACAATTCGATGGACGAAGCGGTTGCAGGATATGCGAACCGGATCGAGGTCACCCTCGACAGGCACAATCGACTCACCATCGCCGATAATGGCCGGGGCATCCCCGTCGAGGAGCATCCGAAATATCCGGGCAAGTCGGCACTCGAGGTCATCATGACGACCCTCCACTCGGGGGGGAAGTTCGACGGTAAGGCCTATTCCACGTCCGGCGGTTTGCACGGCGTTGGAGTGAGCGTCGTGAACGCGCTTTCCACCGAAACCATCGTCGAGGTCGCGCGCGACAAGAAGCTCTACCGCCAGACCTTCGCGAGGGGGCATGCCACCTCCAAGCTGCAGGAAGTCGGCGCCGCCCCGAACCGGCGCGGAGCGACCGTCAGCTTTACGCCCGACCCCGAGATCTTCGGGCCCGACGCACAGTTCAGCGCTGACCGTCTCTACCGGCTCGCCCGCTCGAAGGCCTACCTCTTTGCAGGCGTCGAGATCCGCTGGCGCTGCGACCCCTCGCTCGCGTCTCCCGACGTCCCCGAGCAGGCCGTGTTCCAGTTTCCCGGGGGCCTCGCGGATCATTTGAGGGAGCAGCTCGGCGAGCGGCCGACCGTCACCAGCGAGCCCTTCACTGGCAAACAGGATTTTCCCGACGGCCAGGGCAGCGCCGAATGGGCGGTTGCCTGGCCGCTCTTCTCCGAAGGCGCCCAGAGTTATTATTGCAACACGATTCCGACGCCCGACGGCGGCACGCACGAGGCGGGCCTTCGCGCGGCACTCAGCAAAGGCATCCGCGCGTTCGGCGAGCTGGTCGGCAACAAGAAGGCCAAGGACATCACCCCCGACGACGTCTTCAACGGCGTCGAGCTGATGCTGAGCGTTTTCATTCGCAATCCGCACTTCCAGAGCCAGACCAAGGATCGGCTGACAAGCCTCGAGGCGGCACGGTTCGTCGAGGCCGCCGTCCGCGACCATTTCGACCATTATCTTGCCGACAACATGGACCGCGGCCGGACACTCCTGGGCGCCATCATGGAGCGAATGGACGAACGCCTCCGACGACGTGCCGAGCGCGAGGTGCAACGCAAGACCGCGACCTCCGCAAGGAAGCTCCGCCTGCCCGGGAAGCTCACCGACTGCGCCAACGACGATGCGGACGGCACCGAGCTCTTCATCGTTGAGGGCGACAGCGCCGGTGGGTCCGCCAAACAGGCGCGCGATCGCAAGACACAGGCAATCCTGCCGATCCGCGGCAAGATCCTCAACGTTGCCTCGGCAACTGCCGACAAGATCCGCGCCAACCAGGAGATCGGCGACCTGCAGCTGGCCCTCGGCTGCGGCATCCGAGAGAAGTGGAGCGAGGAGACGCTCCGCTACGAACGAATTATCATCATGACCGACGCGGACGTCGACGGAGCCCACATCGCGACGCTCCTCATGACCTTTTTCTTCCAGGAAATGCCCGAGCTAGTGCGTCGCGGCCACCTGTTCCTGGCGCAGCCACCGCTCTATCGCCTGACCGCCGGCGCGAAGACGCTCTATGCTCGTGACGATGCGCATCGAGCGGAGCTGGAAGCCAGCGAGTTCAAGGGCAAAAAGGTCGAGGTCAGCCGCTTCAAGGGCCTTGGCGAGATGAATCCCGGCCAACTCAAGGAAACGACGATGGACCCAGCTTCTCGTTCGATCCTCAAAGTTACGCTGCCCGGCGCCTACGAGGACCGCCAACCGGTCAGGGATCTCGTCGAGCGCCTGATGGGCCGCGACCCCGCGCCGAGGTTCGAGTTCATCCAGTCACGCGCGAGCGCCGTGGATGAGGATGAGATTGACGCTTAGTCTCATCGCGCGCCCGCGGCCCGAGGCGGTGCCGAGACAGGCTCTGGCTAATTGTTCGTGGAACGGCGTTCGGGAATGAGCGGGGGGCACGCGGCAACCGGGGTCGAAATCTGTTCAGCGCGCTCCATCGACCAGCTTGCCACGCGGCCATCCATCAGACGCCGCCAAACCGGCGGAAAGAGCGCCGTGAGCAGCGCGGCCGCGTAGCCGAACGGTAGCTCAGCTTCGCCGGCAACCGGCTCCAGCCTCTCGTATCGCTCGACGGGGCGGGAGTGGTGATTGCTGTGACGGCCCATGTTGAACAGAGCGGCATTATTCATCCGCCTGGCACTGTTCCAGGAATGGTGGGGCGCCAGCCGCTCGATACGTCCGGCGGCAGATATCTCGCGGCCAAGGCCGTAGTGAGCGATGTAGTTGAATGCCTCGAGGAGAACGACGGCGATCACTGCGACCGCCACGACGAAAGCCGCCGCGCGCCAACTGAGGAAAATAAGTGTCAGCAGCAGCATCGACTCGGTCGTGAAATAGACGATCATCCGATTGCCGAAGCTCAGAACCGGCCGCCCCTTCCGCTGAAGGCGCTCGGCTTCGAAGACGAACGCCTCGCGGACCTGCCCGCCGATCGAGCGCACGAGGAAGCGATAAAGGCCCTCGCCGAGGCGCGCGCTCGCCGGATCTTCCTTCGTCGCCGCCCGGCGATGGTGCCCGTACACATGGGCTATGCGGAAGTGCATGTAAAAGACGGTTGCGAGCAGCACGAGGCCCAGCCCCCGCTCACGCCGATCGCGGCTGTGGACCATCTCGTGGGCGGCAAGAAAGCCGAAAACGCCCATGGTCACGCCTGCCGAGGCTGCAAGGCCCACCACCTCGAGGAAGCTGGCCTGAGTTCGCATCACCCGCGAAGCGGCCCAGGCCATGGCCGCGAGCTGGAGGACAACATAGAGCCGCGGCACCGAGCGTGGAACATCGCGGCCCGGTCCGTGGCCCGGCTCGTCGCCGAGCACCCAGTCCAGGCCTGCAAGGAACAATGGAGTCGCCGCGGCCGCCATGAATGTCCAGGCGCCGCCCAAGCTGGCACCGAGGGGGAGCAGCGCCAGGAAGGCAAAGGGCGTGAGATATCTAAGCGGCACGAATCTTGTCTCGCGAGGTATCCGTTCCCTCGAGCTGAGGGAAAGTTCATCCATACAGCAATTCGAAAGTGCCGGCACCAAGGTGCGCGTGAGTTCAACCAGGAAATCTGTCGCGATCGCTTCGGGAGCTTGGCGACTTCGATGACTTGATTGCCCTCAGCCTCGCAGCCTTCGCAATCAGCCGTTCCGCGAGGACGTCCTCAAAGGCCTTCTCGAACCTCGCCCAATCATCGGTCGCCATCGACGGGAGGATAACCCTTCCGGGCAGCTTCGGTGCTGACGTGGGTTAGTGGGCCCTTTGCCTCGGAGCCCGTGCGATAAATGGCGGCTTTCGCGAGGGACACGATACTTGTGTTGATCGACCCGGGCACCCGCGCCGAGCCGCCGACGCGGAGCTCTCAGGCAGGACCGGGGTAATTGACAGGGTTGTCGTTGAAGGCGTGAACCAGCGTGATTGGCCCCTTGGCGATCGACTTGAAGTGAAGCTCGCCAAGCCCCTCCAGCCTCCACGCGCCGATGAACCCGCAGAGGAGCCAAACCAACACCGCGAATACGAAGAACGCTTTCATTGCGATCCCCTCGCTAGCGAGCGCAGCGCCAAAACTAACATAGTTGAAGCTCGAGCGTCAGCGGAGTGCCAAATCTTCAACTTGGGCATACGAACGGACATGCGGATCACGACACCATTCGGTTCAAGATCTTCGATGATCGACGCTCGGACGGCGGATCTGCCGGAAAATTTCTACTGACCTGGATATTGAGGTGGCGTGTCGTTGAAGCCCTTGACCAGCGAAATGGGTCCGCGCGCGATGGTCGTCAGGTGCATGTCATTGCCCTCGAGCATCCACGAACCCGCAAGCCCGCTAATCAGCCAGCAGATAATCGCAATCGTCACGAACATCTTCATCACGCCCCCCCACCGGGCGAAGCCCGGGGAATGATGCATCCGATGAAACTACAGTTGTTTTGAACCCGCGTCGACGTCGCGGCTATTTAAAGCAGGGCGTAGCGGGCCGTGTGACACTCGCCGAGGCCGCACTGGAGAACGACCGAGCCGAGATTAATGAGCGCTATCGCGATGACATAAAGGCTAAGAAGCATCGCCACGCGGCCGAACACTGACTGGCGGACTGGCGGCTTCGCTCCATCCTCCGTCCCTATGACGCACAGCTTGATCGCGAACGCGGTGATGAGTGCCATCGCGATAAGAATCGACCACACTGGCATGTGCAGGCCAAGCACTGCGCTTCCGACATATTCGTGTCCCGGCCGCGGATAGATGTCGAGCAAGGTTTGCCGGATCGAAACGACGAGGAGGAAGACGGAGAAGAGCAGGCTGTAGCCAAGGTTGCGATCCGAAAAACCGTTGCGAAAGTTCTGCATGAGGCCGAAGCAGACGCCAAGCATTGCCACGCGCTGGAGAAGGCATAACGGGCAGGGTAGCTCGCCAAGAGCATATTGCATGACCATCGCGGCGGTCAGCACCGCGGCGATCACCGCCATCATGCCGAGCGTGTAGACTTCGTTCATGATGAAACGCAGGTTCTCGAGGCGAGTTCGCGCGCTTCGGCTCATGTCTGGATCCAAGGCATTCGGAAACCGTACTCGGGACTGTGGATTTCCCACAGGAACAGGTGGACCCCCAGCACGAGCGCGAGTGCGACGAAGACAATCGCGATCGATCGACGCCCGAACCAGCCGGTGACCAGCGCCAGCGATATCGTCGCGAAAATGACTGCCATCATCGGCGACCCCCCAGAAAGACGCCTAGCTCGGCGTCAACCTAACCGAGCATCCGCTCGAACGCGAGTGTGGTGTTGCGAGGTCAACAGTGCGAAGCGTCGATTGGCGAAGAGAAAAAAGAATCCATTCGGCTGAGGCCAGAGAGGGTCAGCCGAAAGCTCGGCGGATTGGTTCGCCGTATCGCGACCAGTCCCTCGTCGCCGAGGGCGTCGATCCAGAGGAGAAGGGGCTTCATGGCGAGGCCGGCACTCGAAAGCCCTTCCAGTTTGCACTCGTGCCCGTGGAGAGCGGTTTCATAGAGCGCGAGCAGGATGTCCCAGGCGGGGTCGGCAAAGAGGTGATTGGCGAACAGCCTCCGCCGCGCCGCTCGCGCAGCCTGGGCGTCGGAAACGGCCCTTAGTCTTTCAACACGATCGACACTCACGATGGGCCGCTCTGTGCCCGGATTTTTGATCCCGAACTTTTCCGTTGGCGCCACGATGTTGTTGGTTCGCGACCATCGCCTCGCGTTTCACCGGAGAGAAGGCTATTTTTCGCCGAGATCCTCGTCTTTGGATGTGAGATAGGTCGGAGCCATCATCGTTGCTCCCTGGGCCGTAGGCTTGGTCGGCTGAAGTAGCTTCAGGTTGAACTTCTCTTTGAACTGGACTCCGAATTGCGTCCCCTTGGTCCACCGGACCTCGGCGTCGACCAGCCCGCCGGCCGCGAAATCGAGCTGGACCTCCGCGCCGACGGACAATTCCTCGCGGCATTCGACCAGGGCACCGCCACTCGAGATGTTCCTGAGTCGAGCGCCAATTACGCGGCCCTCGAAATGAAGCAATGTTGCGCGGATGATTCGGATGCGCGGCTCGCGGGGCGTCAGGTGAGCGTCGGGCCGGGTCGCGGCGCCCTTGGCTGCGAGTTGCGCGGCTTCTTGGGGCGGCATGGGCTTGCCGAAAATGTACCCCTGCACGAGCGAGCAGCCGAGATTCCTCACCAACATCAGCTCTTCATTCGTTTCGACACCCTCTGCCGTCGTCTGCATGCTGAGGTCGGATGCAAGGCCGACCATCGCCCGGATCAGCGCTGCGTTCCGGCTTTCGGGATCGGAGGCTCCGCGGACAAAGGATTGGTCGATCTTGATCTTGTCGAATGGAACGCGCTGCAGATAGCTGAGGCTTGAATAGCCGGTGCCGAAGTCGTCGAGAGCGAGCTTCAGACCGATCGCTTTCAGACTGGCGATCATCTCGTGGACATGCTCGTCGTTACTGAGGAACACGCCTTCCGTGATCTCCAGTTCCAGCCTTTTCGCCGGAAGCCCCGTCTCGGCGAGGATGCTTCTGATCGTAGCCGGCAGCGAGGGAAGCTTGAACTGAACCGGCGAGAGATTGACCGCGATCGATACATGGTCAGGCCACTTTGCCGCTTCGTCACAGGCCGTCTTTAGCACCCACTCGCCGATCTCGTTGATGAGGCCGATCTCTTCGGCAAGCGGAATGAACATGGCGGGGCTGACCGGCCCGTGTTCAGGGTGATGCCAGCGAATGAGCGCCTCGAACCCGGTCACCGCCTCGCTGGAGGCATCAACGCATGGCTGAAAGACGAGCTTCAGCTGGTCCTTTTCGAGCGCGATCCGAAGGTCGGATTCCATCAGCTGGCGCTCGCGGGCCGCTTCGTGCATCTCCGGCGCGAAGAAGCGGAAGCAGCCCTTGCCAGCTGCTTTCGCTGCGTAAAGGGCAAGGTCGGCATCGCGCATCAGGTCGTCGGAGGTCCGGTCGTCGTAGTCCGAGGTGACGATGCCGACCGAAGCGCCGATTGAGACGGCGGTGCCGTTGATGGTGTAGGGACGGGATAGGCTGTCGATAATCCCCTGGGCAAGGCGCGACAGCTCGTCCTTCGACGAAGCCGCTGGAAGAACGACTTCGAATTCGTCACCGCCGAGCCGACCGACCTGGCCCGCTTCGCCGATTACCTCCCTCAGTCTCAGAGAGACGAGCCGCAGGAGCGTGTCCCCGGCGGGGTGGCCGAGCGTGTCGTTGACCGCCTTGAAGCGATCGAGATCGAGAAGGAAAATTGAGCAGCGATGCTTGCGCCGCACCGCGCTGACGAGCGCGTCATCGAGCGCCCGCCGAAGAGCCTCCCGATTGGCAAGCCCAGTAAGCGAGTCCTGGCGAGCGAGCCGGTCGAGCTCCACTTCCGACTGGCGCATCTTGGTGAGGTCGGACGCGAAACCCCTAAAACCGAAGAAACGGCCCACTTCGTCGTGGACCGGCCGGCCACTGATCGACCACCAGATTTCGGTCTTTGTCTTGGCGCGGACGATCAGGTCCTGGAATGCAACGTGCGATGAAAGGTAAAATCCCAGTGTGCGTTCGGACGTTGCGCTTCCATCGGCGGCTTCGTTCGAGATGAGGTCGGTGAAGGGCCGCTCCAGGAGGTCTGCAGGATCTCGTCCCAGTGCCTGGGCAACGCTGTCGCTGATATAGGAGAGGTCTCCCTCCCGGCCAGTTTCCCAGAACCAGCCTTTTCCGCTGCTCTCGAACTCACGGATCAATGCTTCGGCGCGAGCGGATTGGGGCGGCGCCTCTTCGTGAGGCGAGCTGCCGCCGCTCCTGAGTATGCGCCTTATGCTTTCCACTCGATTTCCCACGCACGAAAAGCCCTATGCCCGCATGGTTACCATTCCGTTAGATTCCCTCGGCGACCGCTCGAAAATCGATCGAATTGCATAAGGCAAATGCTTGACGGTTGATCGACGAGAACTGCTCGCTCGTCGAAATACGCGCTTGAGCGCTTAACCAAGACTGAGGCACCCCTAGGGGATTTCACCGATTTCTCATCAGTGTTATTACAGAGTAGGCGTCAGCTAGGCCTCCCTGTTCCGAGTTTATTCGGAGGTGCGTCAGGGGGATGGATTGAATCACGAGTCAGAGTTTTTCCTGAAGCCGGATGGGGTGCTTCCGCCGCCCGCGTGGAAACTCAAACCCGAAAACCCTTTCGTTGCCCGCTCGAACGCCGTTCCTCTGGCCGCGGCCCTGCAGCATCTCATCGACGACCTTCCCGAACAGGTCGCGCTCGTTGACGCGGACTGCAAAATCCTGGCGGTCAACAGCGCCTGGACTCACGCGATGAAGCGGCACGGATATGAAGGTGTTGCCCCCGGCGACGATTACCGTGCGATTTGTGCGAAGAACGCGAACGAGGGCTTTCAACCCGCCGTCGAGGCGCTCTCGGCCCTTGACGAGATGCTTTCGGGCGAACGCAGTTCCTGGGAGCTGATCTACAAGGGACTGGGCCAATGGAGCAGCCACGAATTCCAGCTCTGCTTCCACCTCGTTAGCGTCGGTGGGCAGCATTTCATAACGATCACCCGATCGGAGTTGACTGAGATCCTCGAGCTTCGGCGCTTGAAAGACGAATATTCTAAATCCCTGATCGAAGGGCAGACAGTCGAGCGGCGACGGCTGGCTCGAGAACTGCACGATTCCACCGCCCAGCTGCTGGTCGCCGTCGGACTGCTCCTGACCAGTCTCAAGCGCCAGTCGGCAAACGAAGAGTCGGTTCGAGTTGTGGAAGAGATCCAGGACCTGATGGCGGAAGCGCAGAACGAGATCCGCTCGATTTCGTACCTTGCCCACCCGCCGGCTCTGGAAAAACTGGGTCTTATTGGCGCCACGAACGCGCTGGTTGAGGGCTTCGCCCGCCGTACCGGTCTTGAAGCAACGTTCGACTTCCAGGGCGAGCCCGATTCAATTTCGAAGGCCGCGCAAGGCGCCATATACCGGGTTGCCCAGGAAGCGCTGTCGAACGTCCATCGCCATGCACGGGCAACCCGCGTGCATGCGCTGCTCTGTTTTCGCCGATCGGCAATCCATCTCGTAATCGCGGACGACGGCATCGGCATCTCGGCGCAGTCCGTGGCTGGCGCAGGACACGCTGGTGTCGGGCTCTCCAGCATGCGCTCGCGCCTCGCCGAGATCGGCGGCCGTGCCAGCATCCGCCGGCTCGGGCCGGGGACTGCAATCGTCGCAAGCATTCCAGCAAACCGGAACTGACAGGGGTCAATCCGGTTGGGCCGTTGGTCATGAGCGGCCGCGTCGCCTTTCTCTTCGACCTCGACGGTACCCTTGTCGACAGCGTCTATAACCACGTCCGCGCGTGGCACGTGGCGTTGCGCGAAAGCGGCCTGGAGCTCTCTGTCTGGCGGATCCACCGCAAGATCGGGATGAGCGGCGGCCTCTTCACAGCCCAGCTTGAACGGGAGCTTGGGCGCGCGATCGACGAGGCGACGCTCGAACGGCTCCGCGATCGCCACGCCGAGCTGTTTCGTGATCTCTCGACGGACGTGGCACCCCTTCCAGGCGCGATCGCCTTGCTCGACGAGCTCACGAAGCAAGACATCAGCTGGGCGATCGCGACGAGCGGGCGAATGCGAACCGCTGCCGCCAACCTTCAGAGCCTCGGGGTCGATCCCGACGGCGCGACCGTCGTCACGAGGGACGAGGTGCGTTACGCCAAGCCGGATCCGGATTTGTTCGTTGAGGCGGCGCGACGGCTCGGAACCGAGGCCAAGGGCTCTTACGTGATCGGCGACAGTATCTGGGACATGTACGCAGCGCTGCGGTGCGGCGCGCTCGGCATTGGTCTCCTCTCAGGCGGCTACGGCAGGGACGAACTCGAGCGCGCCGGCGCGATGCGGGTGTTCGACGATCCCGCCGACATGCTTCTCCACCTCGACGAACTCGCGCCGCGGACGCGGCCGTAAGAGGCGGCAGGCGACACGCGCGAAGACCTCTGGCAGTGTCGCGCTGATGGATCTTACGAGTTTCGACGAGGAGCGGCTCGCAATTCTCCCGCCGCACTCGCTTGCGGTCGCTGCATTCTCGACCGTCGTCGAATGGTATGATTTCACGCTCTACCTCTATTTCGCCACAATACTCTCGAGGGTGTTCTACGGAGGCGGCAGCGGTTCGCTCCTGCTGACGCTCGGCGGCTTTGCAATCGCCTATTTGATGCGGCCGCTCGGCGCGCTCTTCTTCAGCCATATCGGCGATCGCCGCGGACGACGGCACATGATGCTCATGTCGGTGGCGATGATGACCGCGGCGATGCTGGCGACGGCCCTCCTTCCGACTCGGGCGGCGCTGGGCCCCGCCGCAGGCTGGCTGCTCCTTGCCCTGCGCTGCATCATGGGCTTCTCGGTGGGAGGCGAATATACTGGCGTGGTCGCCTACCTGTTGGAAGGTGCTCCGCCTGCTCGTCGCGGACTGATCACTTCATCCGCTTCGGCCTCGAGCGAAGTCGGCGCGCTACTCGCCGTCGGAATTTCCGCGCTGACGGTCAGCAACGTCGGCAACGTGGAGCTCGAGACTTGGGGCTGGCGAGTCCCTTTCTTCGTCGGAGCAGTGCTGGCTGCGAGCGTTTGGATCGCTCGTTCCACGATGCATGAATCGCCCGAGTTTCGGCGCCAGCAGGCGGAGGGCACCATCCCCGACGAGCCGCTCCTCTATGCGCTGACACACCACCGCGCCGGTATCATGCGCGGATTCGCGATTTCGGCGCTTGGGTCGATCACTTATTACGTCGGGATCACCTACGTACCCGCGTTCCTGACATCTGCGGGCGCTCTCAATGAAGGGACGGCCTTGTGGCTTTCGACCCTTGCCGCCGTCGCGGTCATTCTCGTCACTCCGCTTGTCGGCTGGTGGTCGGACCGAAGCGGCCGGCGGCCCGTCCTTCTCGCTCTGTGCGCCGCGAGCGCGATCCTGCCCATGACCATGTTCGCTGCGATGGCGAGCGGCTCGACGTTTCGTGCGCTGCTCGGCGCCATCGTGCTAGCGGCGGTCGCCGGCGGAATGAGCGCCGTGGGAGCTGTCGCCACTGCGGAACAATTTCGCGGCGAAGCGCGGGTCACCGGCCTCGCGCTTGGCGCGACGATGGCGACGGCGATCTTCGGCGGCTTCACCCCGCTGGCTGCGCAATGGCTGGTCGAGCGCACGGGTTGGCACATGGCCCCCGGCGCGATGATCGCCGCCGTCGCCTTATGCGTCCTGCCGGTCTTCCTGAAGATCGGCGAGACTGCGCCGGCATCGCTGAAGCGTTGAGGTCACTCAAGCAGCTTGTGGCCGACCCCGACCCACGCCGTAATAGATGAGACCCGCTTCCCTCGCCTCGTCGCGATCATAGACGTTGCGCAAGTCAACGAGGACCTTGCCACGCAGTGCCGCCGCCACCTTGTCGAGGTCGAGCGCCCGGAACTCGTCCCATTCAGTGACGATCACCAGCGCGTCCGCGCTCGCGGCCGCCGCATAGGCATCCGATGCGAACTCGATCCCCGGGAGGATCTTCTCTGCTTGTTCGCGCGCGACGGGATCGAAGGCGCTGACCTCGGCGCCGCGCTCGACGAGTGCGTTGATGAGCGCGACCGCCGGCGCTTCACGCATGTCATCGGTGTTGGGCTTGAAGGCGAGGCCGAGGACGGCCACCCTTTTGCCGCGAAGATCGCCCACAGCGCTCGCGACGCGCTCGACCATGCTTGCCTTGCGGTCGTCGTTCACCTGGACGGTGGTTCGGACGATGCGCTGATCGACCCCGAACTTGTCGGCGGTTTGAAGCAGCGCCAGCGTGTCCTTCGGGAAACAGCTGCCGCCGTAGCCTGGCCCGGCATGGAGGAACTTGGGCCCGATGCGATTATCTAGACCAATTCCGCGCGCTACATCCTGCACGTCCGCGTCAACCGCTTCGCACAGGTCCGCGATCTCGTTTATGAAGCTGATCTTGACCGCGAGAAAGGCATTGGCAGCATATTTGGTCAGCTCGGCGGTGCGCCGGCCGGTGAACAGGATCGGCGCCCGGTTGAGGAACAACGGCCGGTAGATTTCCTTGAGAATCTCCTGGGCTCGTTCGCCGTCGGCACCGACGACGATCCGATCGGGATGTTTGAAGTCTGCGATGGCGGCGCCCTCCCGGAGAAATTCCGGGTTCGACGCTACCGAGGCGTCAGTGACCCCTTCCTCACGCAAGATCTCCTCGATGCGGTCGCCGGTGCCGACAGGAACCGTCGACTTGGTAACCACCACCGTGCCGGGCCCGATCACTTTTGCGAGCTCGCGCACGGCTTCGAATACGAATGTCAGGTCAGCATGTCCGTCGCCGCGCCGCGCCGGCGTTCCGACGGCGATGAACACTGCCTCGGCGTCCTTGACCCCATCCGGGAGGTTGGTCGTGAACGTCAGCCGCCCGCGCTCGGCATTCGCCTTGACGAGGGCCTCGAGCCCCGGTTCCCAGATCGGCATGAGGCCATTGTTCAGGCCGTCGATCTTGCTCGCATCCTTGTCGACGCAGCAGACGCTGTGGCCGAAGTCGGCGAAGCAGGCGCCCGAGACAAGGCCCACGTAGCCGGTGCCGATCATGGCGATACGCATGGTTACTCCCTGTTTTCAGAAAAAAGCGTGTGAGGGCTCTTAGCCGCGCAGTTACAGCATGAACAAGCGAGCGGAGCTAAAGCCTAGTTTTCGAAGAAGACTTCCTATATTGGCGCGGCCCTTCCGATGAACGTCACGACGCTCCCCAAGCCCCCGCGCGTCGGGCTGGTCTCGCTCGGCTGTCCCAAGGCCCTGGTCGACAGCGAGCGCATCATGACCAAGCTGCGCGCCGACGGATACGAAATGTCGCCCGATTACGCGGGTGCCGACGTGGTGCTTGTGAACACGTGCGGCTTCCTCGATTCCGCGAAGGAAGAGAGCCTCGAAGCGATCGGGGAGGCGATTGCCGAGAATGGCCGCGTGGTGGTCACCGGATGCATGGGCAAGGAAGCCGACGTCATCCGCGAGCGTTTCCCCGACGTGCTCGCGATTACTGGGCCGCAGCAATATGAGGATGTGGTCTCGGCGGTTCACGAGGCGGCGCCGCCCGTGCCTTCCCCGTTCCTCGACCTGGTTCCGGAAGCGGGCCTGAAACTGACCCCCCGACATTACAGCTATCTCAAGATTTCCGAGGGCTGCAATCACCGCTGCGCCTTCTGCATCATCCCACATCTGCGCGGCGACCTCGTCAGCCGCCGGCCCGACGCGATTTTGCGGGAGGCCGAGAAGCTCGTCGCCGCGGGCACGAGGGAATTGCTGGTCATCAGCCAGGACACGAGCGCCTATGGTGTGGACCTGCGCCACAAAGCCTGGCCGTGGAAGGGCGAGGAAGTCCGCGCCCACATGACCGATCTCGCGCTTGAGCTCGGCAGGCTCGGCGCATGGGTGCGCCTTCACTACGTCTATCCCTACCCGCACGTGAACGACCTCATCCCGCTCATGGCGGAGGGACTGGTTCTTCCCTACCTCGACATCCCCTTCCAGCATGCGAGCCCCAACGTCCTCCGCCGAATGCGCCGCCCCGCCAACGACGCGAAGGTGCTGGAACGCATTCGCTCGTGGCGCTCGCTGGTACCGGAGCTCGCGATCCGCTCGAGCTTCGTGGTCGGCTTCCCGGGCGAGACGGACGAAGATTTCGCATATTTGCTCGCCTGGCTCGAGGAAGCTCAGCTCGACCGCGTCGGCGCCTTCAAATTCGAAGCCGTCGAGGGAGCGCCGGCCACCTCGATGGACGAGCAGGTCGCAGATGGGCTGAAGCAGGAGCGCTACGAAGCCATCATGGCGCTCTCCGCGCGGATATCCGAGGAGAAGCTCGCAGCAAAGGTCGGGTCGACCCTCGACATCCTGATCGACGCGGTTGATGAGGAAACGGGCGGCGCCACCGGCCGTTCGAAGTCCGATGCCCCGGAGATCGACGGCGAAGTTCACCTGCGCGACGCCGGTGGACTTCGACCGGGCGACATCGTCGCGGTTCGGATCGAAGATTCGGACGAGCACGACCTCTACGGCGTTCCGAGCTCAGCAGTACCCCTTTCCTATTAACCCTCGTCAACGCCGAACAGGTCGGCAGACGGGACGATTTGCATCGAAGTTCCGGCCAGGAGCGCGTAGACTGGCCTTCGCAAAAAACCCGAAGGAGCACGGACTTATGCGTTGCTCGCGCCATTTGGTCGCGTCCGCGGTCATTTCCATTTCGCTCATTGCGAACTCGACGGCGGCCGTGGCCGGGGCCGCGCCGCCGCAAGCCGGGCCGGGCAGCGGCTGGCTGGCCTTGAGCATGATGACTCCGAGTGGGGCGACCGGTCTTGGCGGCGCTGCAGTCGCTGCCGCCCAGCCCGAAGGTCCGCCTCCGGCACCTCCTGAATATCGCGGCTCTTCAACACCGCCGCTTCCAGTCATAGCCGTGTGGCTCGCGGTGCTTGCTGCCGACGTCTACATTCTTACCAGGCACCACCATAATCACGCGAACAGCCCCGGCTGAGGGGACTTTTCGGGCAGGTCAGCGGCTGTAGACTTGCCCGCCTGGCGGGGGCAGCATGTCGACATGGTTCACCACGTCGATGCCCCCGACCACAAGGCTGTTCGCAACTGGGAAGACTTCCTGAAGGAGGTCGGAACGATCTTCATCGGTGTCATGATCGCGCTAGTCGCCGATCAGGCGGTCGATGCATGGAACTGGCGCAAGGAAGTTGCGATTGCCGAGGACAGCCTCGACGACGAGCTCGCCGGCTCATTGTTCGCCGCCGAGGAGCGGATCAAGATCGCCGAATGCCAGCGCCGGACTCTCGATGCTCTCGATGACCTCGCGGACAGGAGCCATGGAACGCTCCTCATCAGGAACACGCCCGTGTCGAGAAATCGCGTGTGGGGCTCGGCAGCGTGGGACGCGGCCGTCGCGTCGGGCACCATCGCCCACATGCCCCACGATACGCGCAACAGCTACGCGGAGTTGTTCAGCTTCGTACGCGAGTTCCGGGAAATGAACCTTCGGCAGCAGGAACTCTGGGCGAGCGTCAGCGCCTATCGCCGACTGCGGCCATTCACCGACACCTCGCGCGATCGGTTTATCGAAACCGTTTCGCAACTACGCTCACTGACGCACTCGATGAACCTTGGCGCGCAGCAGTTCGTCGAGGCTGCAAAGCCGCTTCAGATCGAACTTGACCCGCGCGATGCCGAAACCCTCAAGGCGCCGCTCGACTGCCCGATGCCTTGACTTAGCTCGGTAGCGCGTAGGCAATGAGGCTGTCGCCCATCGGCGTTTCCATGAAATGGTGTCCGCCAGCGAAGATCACGAGATATTCGCGCCCGTTCTGCTCATAAACCATCGGCGTCGCCTGCCCTCCGGCAGGTAGCGGCACAGACCACAGCACCTTGCCGGTCCGCTCATCGATCGCGCGAAGGAGATCGTCCGTTGCCGCCGCGATGAAGATCACGCCGCTGGCCGTCGTGACAGCACCGCCGTTATTGGGTGTCCCGATCGTGAACGGCAGGTAGGTCGGCAGCTTGAAAGGGCCGTTCTTCCGCGCCGTTCCGAGCGGACGATCCCAGAGGGTCTTGCCGGTCGCAGCGTCGATGGCCCGGATGCCACCGTAGGGCGGGCGCTTGCACATCAGCTTGGTGAAGGGCACGCGCCAGCCGGCATTCACGTTCACGGCATATGGCACACCCCACTGCGGGTCGATCTGGTGCGGCTTGCTCGGCGGAGTGCTCGTCGCGAACCGTGGAACGATGCCCTGTTTGTTGGCCACGGCGCGCGGAACCAGTTTCACGTAGTTGGGCATGTCGTTGTAATTCGCGATGATGACGCCCCGGACCGGATCGATCGACGCGCTTCCCCAGTCGGTCCCGCCGTTATAGCCCGGATATTGTACGCTATATTTGTCGGCTCTCGGTGGAGTGTAGAAGCCGCGGTAGTCCGCCCGATGATATTGAATCCGGCAGATCATCTGGTCGATCGGCGACATGCCCCACATGTCGGATTCCTGAAGATCGGCCTTTCTCAGAGTATTCCATAAAGACACGATCTGCGTCGGCGATCGCTCGCTCGCCTCGAGTCCTCCCGGGGGAGCCTGGATCGAGCCGATGGGTGTCATTGGACGACCCGTGGCACGGTCGAGCACGTAAAGATCGCCCTGCTTGGACGTGACGAGGAGGGCCGGCGTTCCCTTGTAATCGATGAGGCTCGGCTGGCTACCGATGTCATAGTCCCAGACGTCTTTTCTGACTGTCTGGAAGCTCCAGCGCGGCTTCCCCGTCGTGACGTCGATGGCGACGATAGAGCTGGAATAGGCATTTTCCTGTGGCGTGCGCCCGGTCGAATTATAATCGTCAGCGACATTACCCGTGGGGATGAACACGAGTCCGAGCTTTTCGTCGCCCGAGCTGATCGTCCAGCTGTTGGGCGTTCCGCGCATCCACGTCTGGCCCTTTGGGGGATAAAGGTTCCAGTCCGGGTGCTGCATGTCCCAAGCCCAGGCGAGCTTGCCAGTGCGTGCGTCGAATCCCTGAATAACACCCGATGGGGCACAGCGGCATTGGCCATCGAGGATCTGGTGCCCGACGACGATGATCCCACGCACGATCGGCGGCGGCGAGTTGATCCCGGCCGATCCTGGCGGCACCCACCCCATGCCGACCTTCGTGTCCTGCTGTCCGCTGCCATTGAACTCGGTGCAGGGCTTGCCCGTCAGCGCGTCGACCTCGATCAGCCTCGAATCCATCGTCCCTTCGATGATGCGCGCGGCGCAGGAGGTGTTCTTAGCCGCACCGGGCACCGCGTAATAGGAAAGCCCCCGGCACGCGGTCGTGTAGGGAATCCACTTGTCCGGCACTTGCGGGTCAACGCGCCACAACGGTTTCCCACTCGCTGCGTCGAGCGCGACGATCACGTTTTTCGCGGTGCAGGTATAGAGGAGGTTGCCCACCTTCAGCGGCGTGTTCTCGGTCCCGTAGAGCTTCACGTAATCCGGATTGTTGGGCTGGCCGTCGACGTGGACTTCCCAGATTTTCCGCAGCTTCCCCACATTGGCTGGCGTGATCTGCGAAAGCGGCGTGAAGCGCCACGCAGCGTTGGTTCCGCCGTAGGCGGGCCAGTCGGCTCCGGTTCCGATGCCCGAGGGATCTGCAAAGCCCGGCGAACTTTGCGATGGCAGTGGGCTGACTGCCGCTCCGCCGGTCGTTGCAAGGAGACCGAAACTTGCCGCGACAAAGACGATCGCCACCCCGATCCCGCCCCATGCGGCTCCCCACCGCCTCGTATCCCGGGGCGCCAGAGTTGGCATCACGAGCAGGGTCCAAACGAGAATCACCAGGGGCGCAACCAGCCACGGCACCATCGCCCAGGCGTTTCCTCGCGATTCAGCGAAGCCCCAGATAGCGCTCAGGATGAAAAGCGCGATGTAGATCCAGCCGCCGAGGATCCGGCCGCGCAATAGAAACCAGGCAGA
Organism: Sphingomonas sp.; assembly: GCA_045810725.1. Taxonomy (GTDB): domain Bacteria; phylum Pseudomonadota; class Alphaproteobacteria; order Sphingomonadales; family Sphingomonadaceae; genus Sphingomicrobium. The sequence continues at coordinate 26,583 of JBJMVK010000129.1, forward strand.
GGCGAGCAGCGCGAGACCCGCAACGAGATAGTAGAGCGAACCGCCGAGAGCCACGAGCCAGGCGCCGCCGACGGCGAGTATGATGCCGATGACTGCCATGACGATCGCAAGAATGGTCGCAGCCCAGCCGCCTCTCATGGCAATCTCCTTCGCGTCGCCATCGGTTAACGGCGCGTCGAATGGCGGCGTTCCATGAATTATCCTGCGTCAAAGTCGCAGAAAAATGCGTAGGTTTGGTCCTGAGAGGGCTTTACGGGGTAATAGCGGCCCCTAAGGTCTTGAGCATGCTTCGCATATTCGCTCCACTGGTCGCGCTCCTTGCTCTGCCCGCCACCGCCCAGCCACTCGCTTCGGCGAAGATCGCCCGGATCGACCAGCTCGTCACGAGGACGCTCGCCGACACGGGTGTCCCATCGGCTGAAATCGCGATCGTGCGCGACGGCGAGCTCGTTCTTACCAAGGCTTACGGCAAGGCCAACGAGCGTCTCAACGCCGATCCCAACCTACCCTATCAAATCGCGTCGAATTCCAAGCAATTCACTGCCATGGCCCTGCTCCTGCTTCGAGACGATGGGAAGCTGA
>JBJMVK010000130.1:0-5703 GCA_045810725.1 Sphingomonas sp.
GATCCAGGAGGTCTATCGACTGCAGGGCGTGAAGATCAACGACAAGCACATCGAGGTGATCGTTCGCCAGATGCTGCAGAAGGTCGAGATCACTGATGGCGGCGATACGACGCTCCTCGCCGGCGAGCAGGTCGACCGGCAGGAAATGGACGAGACCAACGCCAGGCTCGAAAAGAAGCAAAGGCCCGCCGAGGGCAAGCCCGTGCTGCTCGGGATCACCAAGGCGAGCTTGCAGACGCGCAGCTTCATCTCGGCGGCCTCGTTCCAGGAGACCACCCGGGTCCTTACCGAGGCGGCTGTCCAGGGCAAGGTCGATACGCTCGAGGGCCTCAAGGAGAACGTGATCGTCGGCCGGTTGATCCCAGCCGGCACGGGCGCGGGCATGAACCGCCTTCGCGTCGCGGCGACCTCGCGCGACACGGCGCTCCGCGCGGCCCAGCGCCGGATGGCGGAAGCACTAATCGCTCCCGATTCGGCGGAAGAGCTTCGTGCGGCAGAAAACGCGCGCTCGCCGCGTGACGACACTGGTACGGGCGACGATCCGCTCGCCGAGGTCGTTCCAAGCGGCCACGGCCTCGATGCTGACGCTGGAGACTATCTCCAGGACTAGTCGGCGTAGCGATCCTGGCCCGAGAGGGCCGGCTCAACAAAAACCCCGCCGGAGCGATCCGGCGGGGTTCTTTTTTGCAGCAGTGCGGCGTTCTTCAGCAGCGGCTGCCGTGTATCGCGTTCTCCGTGCAGTTCGCGGCCGAGCCGACATCGGTGGCCGCGCCTCGTACGGTGTTGCATGCCGCAATAGCGAGGCACGCCCCGACCAACGCAACTGCCACCAGCTTCTGAACCATTTCGTTCCTCCCTCGGACTTCCGGAACGACAATGAATCACCGAAACAGCTGTCTGTCTACTGAACTTACTTGCAGTTCTGCCCGTTGACCGCGTTCTCGGTGCAATTAGCCACCGAATTTACGTCGCGGGCGGCGCCGCGCACGGTGTTGCAAGCGGCAACCGCGAGCGCGATCCCGAGGATTGCGACGGTCGTTACCTTCTGGAGCATCTCTATTCTCCCTTTCTGACGGGGATTGGTAACGCCGGGTCGCCGGAACGGCTCCATTGAGCTACGGTATTTCCTCGAAACGATCGGGAGTTAGTGATGCGCAAGGCCGGGCTGGTTGCACTTTTGCTGGTTGCCGGGTGCACCTTCAACAACCACCCGGCGGTGAGGCCGCTTCGCCCACTCGAGATCGCCACCGCTCCCTACCGGCCCATGGCGACGACAGCGATCACCGGCACGCTCATGTACGAGGGCGGGTGCCTCCTTTATCGCGACGAAGTGAGCGGGGCCTTGCTGATGCCCGTTTGGCCGGCGGGGAGTTCATTCAACGGCACCGCCTTGTCCTACCATCTTCCGGGAAAGGCTGATCAGTGGGTCGCGGTCGCGCAGGAGCTGCTGCTGTACGGCCAGCCGATCAGGTGGAATGCGCTCGGCGCTCCGGCTTATGAACCCTTTCAGCGCGAGTGCGGCGCTTACGCGCCCTTCTTCGTGACCAACGTCAGGCCAGCCGACTAGACGGCCACGGGCGCGGCGATGTGCGGGTGGGGGTCGTAGTTCTCGAAGACGAAATCCTCGGGTTCGTAGTCGAACAGCGATTGTCCGCGGTCCTTGACGACAAGGCGCGGAAGCCCGCGCGGTTGACGCGCCAGCTGCAGCCGTGCCTGGTCGAGATGGTTCGAATAGAGATGGCAGTCGCCGCCCGTCCACACGAACACGCCTGGCTCGAGTCCGCATTCTCGCGCGAGCATGTGGGTCAGAAGCGCGTAGGACGCGATGTTGAACGGGACGCCGAGGAAAATGTCGGCGCTTCGCTGGTAGAGCTGCAGGTTCAATCGTCCCGCTGCGACCTGCGTCTGAAACAGGCAGTGGCAGGGCGCGAGGGCCATTTTGGAGATCTCGCCGGGGTTCCAGGCGGTCACGATCTGCCGGCGCGAATAAGGGTCGCGGCGGATCAGGTCGACGAGGTTGGCGATCTGGTCGAAGTGGCGACCGTCGGGCGTCTCCCAGTCGCGCCACTGCTTGCCATAGACGGGCCCGAGATCGCCGCTCTCGTCCGCCCATTCGTTCCAGATGTTGACTTTGCGCTCGTTCAGCCAACGGATGTTGGTGTCCCCGCGAAGGAACCAGAGCAGCTCCACAATGATCGATCTTAAGTGAAGCTTCTTGGTCGTCAGGAGCGGAAATCCCTCGCCAAGATCGAAGCGCATCTGCGCTCCGAACCAGGAAAGGGTGCCCGTTCCGGTACGGTCCTGCTGCTCGACCCCACGGTCGAGGATCAGCTCCATCAAGTCTAGATATTGGCGCATTGAGGTCACCCTAGTGGGCGGTGGGACAAACGGGAAGCGCTCCAATGCCGCTCCTTCGAGATGCCTCCCCGGCGCCGAGGAAGTTGCGCGCTGCCGCCCAGAGAACGGCTTTGTTGGTGAAAACCGAAACAGCTTTCAACTTGGATATTATGCCAGTAGAAAGACGATCCGGGAGGGCGGGATCGAAGTGACAGATGGGACGAAGGCTAGCCCTTCAGGCAGCAGCAAGGCGCCAAGGACTGCACGCGGCGAACGGACACTGCGCAAGATTCTGGACGCTGCGCGCGATGAATTTGGCGAGTGCGGCTTCTCTGAAAGTTCGATCGTCGGGATCACCCAGCGAGCGGGGGTCGCGCTCGGCACCTTTTATACCTATTTCGATTCAAAGGAGGCGCTCTTCCACGCCCTGGTGCGCGACATGTCGGCGCTGCTCAGGGCCCATGTGGCGCCCGCGTTGCGGGATTCCGTCGACACGCTCGACGGTGAACGCGCGGCCCTTGAATCCTTCCTCTGGTTCGCGCGCGCGCATCGCGACGTCTACCGCATCATCGACGAGGCCGAGTTCGTCGACGCTCGCACGTACCGCGACCATTATGAGAGGATGGCAAGCGGTATCGCCGCTCGCCTCATCGCCGGCCGCGACAAAGGAGAGCTCGACGCGGGGTATTCCGACGAGGAGCTTGAGATCCTCACCTGGGCTCTGATGGGCGCCAACGTCTTTCTCGGGCTTCGTTTCGCCGTCTGGGCAAGCACCGACCCGAAACACGTCGCCGACGCGACCCACAAGCTTCTTCGCTCGGGCCTGGCGAAGTGAACTCCGAGCGAGGGGCCCGCGAGGCCCGGTATCGCGATGGTGAGGTCGTCGTTCCCGACGGGCTGCGTCTCCATTATCGCGATTATCCGGGCCAAGGAGACAAGCTGCCTTTGCTTTGTCTTCATGGTCTCACTCGAAATGCACGCGACTTTGCTGAGTTCGCCGACCGCTATTCCCCGGATCACCGCGTGCTCTCACTCGATTTTCGCGGACGGGGCCTCAGCGCCTACGATCCAGTTCCCGCGCGCTACACGCCGGTGACCTATGCCCGCGATGCCATTCACCTCCTCGACGAGCTGATGATCGATCGGGCGATATTCGTAGGGACGTCGCTCGGCGGCCTCGTGACGATGGCAACGGCAGTGACCGCGCCGCAGCGCATCGCCGCCGCAATCCTCAATGATGTCGGTCCTGACATCGCCGCGGGCGGGGTCGAGCGGATCCTGACCTATGTTGGCAAGGATAGGCGGTTCAAAACCTGGGACGAAGCCGCCGACGCGATCGAGGCCAATTACGGTGCTTCCTTCGATCGCTATACCCACGACGACTGGGTGAAGATGGCCAAGCGCAATTGTCGCGAAGAGGATGGAGAGATCCGCTTCGACTACGACATGGCGATCGCGGAACCCTTCAAGACCCTTGGGCCCACGCCAAAGGTCGATCTATGGCCGTTCTTCGCCGCGCTTGGCCAGAAGCCGCTGCTCGTGATTCGCGGCACGAAGAGCGACCTCCTGACAGTCGAAACAGCCGACAAAATGCAGCAGGTCGCGCCCTCGATGAAGCTCGCGACAGTTTCTGGGGTTGGGCATGCCCCCGAGCTCAACGAGCCTGAGGCCGTTGCCGCGATCGACGAGTTCCTGGCCGGGATCGCCGCTTAAGAGGCAATCCGCTGTTCCTGTACCTCGCCTGCCGCCCTGGCGGCAGCCGCGGCGGCGTCTCCGAACAGGTTCTGAAGCACCATGTGGTCGAGCCCGAGGTAAAGCGGAAGCGTATTCTTGAGGAGGACCGAGGAGCCGCGAAGCGCTGTCAGGTCATCCAAGAGCCCCTGGCGCAGCTTGAGGTAATCGTCCCAGCCCGCCTCGTCAGTTTGATATTGCGCCCAGAGTGCCGCCCAATCCTCGACGAAGTCGTCCACCCTCTTCAGCACGGCGCCAAGGAGCGGGTGCGGGACCGTGTGCGCGCTGAGGTAGGCGACGTGGGCGCGGATTTCCCACGGGGACATCACAGCAGGGCTGTTCGTGCGCTCGTAAAGGAGGCCATTCGCCAAACAAGTGCCGGGCTTCACCAACTCCTCTTCAAAACCGCCCCGCTCGCCGGCCTCGATCAACTGGCGCAAACGGCCGCCGCCAACGGTGTCGAGCACGAGGTGGATGCGCTGCGCCGTTCCGCCATTATGGACCCCGTGCACGCGGAAGGAATCGAACACCCAGCACTCGCCGGCCTTCATGTGGACGCTGTCGCCGCCGCAGTTGAAGATCACCTCGGGGTTGGTGATCGCAGGGATGTGGATCCGCCAGTGCGTACGCCAGTAATAGTGGCTGTCGACATGGACGGGCACGTCGGCGCCTGCGCCAAGCCCCATGAGGCGGCTACGGCCCCAGACGGAGCCGATCGAGGCCATGATTTCCATGATGTAGGGGCTCGCGAGGAGGTGCTCTGTAGGCCCCATCTCGCCCTTCAAATCATCGGTCGACTCGCCGCCCGGCGTAATCAGCCGTACTGCCTCGTTGCCCACATATCCGGTGGGGTGAGGCACCCAGGCAGAGCCTGGCAGCGCGCGCACCTGCGCTTCGAGCGCTTCAGCATCGAACCGTATCGGTAGTTTCACGAGCGGGCGAGTAAGCTCCATCGAGCGGACGAATAGCCCACCGCTGCTCCGCAGCCAAATCGAAAGGCCGCGACAATTTGCGACAATTATCCCATTTTGCGGCGATAGTTGTGCGACAGCGAGGGCCTAATTCTCCCTCAACGCCTCAAGGACGAGAACACCTCTCTCGGTGACATGGAAAATGGTTCAACGGCCAACGACGGCGTTCCCGAGGAGGATTGCGGACACGCCAACAGCTGAACAAAAAAAGGGCGGCTCAAGGGAGCCGCCCTGTCCTTTGATATTAGCCTTTGAAGAAGCTTACTTGAGCTCGACCGTGCCGCCGGCTTCCTCGATCTGCTTCTTGATCTTCTCGGCTTCGTCCTTGTTGACGCCTTCCTTGACGGCTTTGGGAGCGCCTTCGACCAGCGCCTTCGCTTCGCCGAGGCCAAGACCGGTGATCGCGCGCACTTCCTTGATCACGTTGATCTTCTTGCCGCCGTCGCCGGTCAGGATGACGTCGAATTCGGTCTTCTCTTCGGCGGCTGGAGCGGCGGCCGCAGCGGCTGCCGGAGCAGCAGCAACAGCAGCCGCAGCAGAAACGCCCCACTTCTCTTCGAGCGCCTTGGCGAGGTCAGCCGCTTCGAGGACGGTCAGTTCGGAAAGCTGGTCGACCAGCTTGGTGATGTCAGCCATTTCTTACTCCTAGATGGGGCAGCGCCCC
>JBJMVK010000131.1:0-26285 GCA_045810725.1 Sphingomonas sp.
AGCTTGAGCAGCGCGAAGCGGCCCGATGCGTCGAGGTGGTCAAGCATCGTGGCGAGGACACGCGGTCCCTCGAGGCGGGACGCCGTCCGCAGTCGGTCGACGGCATCCGAAATGCGAATCGTCGCGTCGTCGGCTTCAGGAACACCGCTCGCCGATGTCGGCCAGAGCAGCGCCACCGTCTCCGCCATGTCGCCTACATAGTCGCGGCTCATGTAGAGAAGCACCGGATCAACCCTCTCCTCGGCGATCGCTCGAACCGCTGCATGCTTGACCGCCGGGATGCTGAGGGTGCCGGTGAGTGCGGCCAGGCCGTAGCCACGGTCGGGATCGGGCGTCTCCCTTAGGTAGTCACCGATCAGCTTGAGCTTGGTGTTGCGCGAGCGCGTGTAGACGAGATCGTCGAGCAGCTGCGAAAAGGCGCGCATCGCGCCTGTAATGCATGAACTGGCGTTATTGTGTCAGTGCAGGCGTACGGCGAGGGCAGCAAGGATCGTGCTGCAGTCGCTCTCGGAGCGGCTGTCGATTGCTGCGTCGACGTGTTCGAGACAGGATTGAACCGCGATTCGGTGCCCCGGGAGGAGCGCGAGCTGCGCCGAGCAGCGCGCGAGACCTTCGAGAGTGGCGAGGCCGTTTGCCACGGCCAGCTGCCGGATGGCATCCATCTTGGCGTAAAGCTCGAGCGGGGAGATCCGAGGACCGGCCTCGCGGATCTCGGCTATGCGAAGAGTGACCTGCGCCCTCACGTTGGCCAGTGGATCGGCAGCCATAAATCCCTCCTCGTCAAACGGAGGTTCTCTCAGATTGGTTAAGCTGCCGTTACAATCCCGGGTCGGTTGACAGAATCAGCCCGGTTCGCCATGGAGCGCGCCGAGCGGGCGGCGTTGAGGCCGCTCTTCTTTTTTCAAGCATTTGGGACTCTCCGATGGCCAAGCCGGCAACCGTCAAGATCAAGCTCGTCAGCACCGCGGACACAGGCTTCTTCTATGTGACGAAGAAGAACCCGCGCACCCAGACCGAGAAGCTGAGCTTCAAGAAGTACGACCCGGTCGTGCGCAAGCACGTCGACTTCAAGGAAGCCAAGATCAAGTAATAGCGCGGGGGCGCGAGCGCAGCCGTGCCGAGCGTTCGTTAGCTTTCCTCGCCCCCGGCCTCGTCCGGTCCGGGGCTATCCTCCGATTCGTTGGCCGGCGCTTCGAGTTCCCCGATATCGTCTGCCGGCTGTTCCTGGAGCAGCTCATCGACGGTCTGCGCAAACCGCGCGACCGAAATCGGCTTCGACACATAAGCCTGAGCCCCCGCGGCTCGGATCCGCTCTTCGTCGCCGTGGGCTGAATAAGCAGTGACCGCCATGATCGGTACCGCGGCCAGCTTCTCGTCGTTCCGGATCATTCGGATGAGGTCCAGGCCACTGACGTGGGGCAGCTGAATGTCCGTGATGACGAGATCCGGCGAAAAATCGCGAGCAGCCTCGAGCGCGTTGCGGCTGTCGGTGACTGCCTCTGGCTCATGTCCGTGCGCAGCGAGCAGGTCGCAGAACAACTTGATGTTCAGCGCATTGTCCTCGACGATCAAAATCTTGGCCAATCAGACCCCCCCACTAGCTCGCGGCGGATTGTAAGGGCTTGCCGGCGAATACGCCAATCGATCCGGAGGCTATCGCTCTTGCCGCTCTCGCGGCAACACTTGCTGACCCGCGACGGGCCCAACGGTTCATCGACCTGACCGGAATCGGGACAGGCGAGCTTCGGCGCAGAGTTGGCGAGGCGTCACTTCTGGCAGCGCTGGTCCGCTTCCTCGAGGCGCATGAGCCCGATCTCGTGGCGGTTTCCGTGGAGCTTGGCGTTTCGCCGCAAGTGCTAGTAGAGGCGAGTCGCGAGCTCGAACGCGAAGGGAAATGATGAAAACGATCCTGATCACCGGCGCGACCGCAGGTTTCGGCGAGGCGGCTGCGCGGAAGTTCGCATCAGGAGGCTGGAACGTGATCGGCACCGGTCGTCGGGGAGATCGGCTTCGCAGCATGCAGGAGGACCTTGGCGATGCGTTCCTGCCGCTCGAGGTCGACATGCGAGACTTCCGCGCCTTGGAAAGCCTCGCAGGGCTGTCGCAACCGTGGAGCGAAATCGACCTCTTGCTCAACAACGCCGGGCTCGCACCGCCCACCGATTCCCTGCCCGAAACCGACTGGGAGCGCATCGAGACGGTCATTGACACGAATGTGACGGGGCTCGTCGCGCTGACCCGGTCGCTCCTCCCGAAATTGATCGAGCGCAAGGGGCATATCATCAACCTGTCCTCGGTCGCCGCCACCTACCCGTACAAGGGGGGCGCCGTTTACGCTGGTACCAAGGCCTTCGTTCGCCAATTCTCCCTCGACCTTCGAAGTGACCTTGCCGGAACGGGGGTTCGAGTCACATCGGTCGAGCCTGGCATGGCCCAGACGGAGTTCACGATTGTCCGGACGGGCGGGGACAAGCAAGCTTCCGAGAAGCTTTACGCCGGGATGAACCCGATGACCTCGCAGGACCTCGCCGATCTGTTCTGGTGGCTCGCCAACCTGCCGCCTCACCTCAACATCAACACGATCGAGTTGATGCCGGTCACCCAGAGCTTCGCCGGCTTCACTGTCACCCGCGAGGCTTGATTCACAGGCGCACGAGTGCTTGGGCGACCCCATGAGCATCGACAATCGCCTCGCCGAACTCGGCATCCACCTTCCGCAAGCCGCCGCCCCGGTGGCATCCTACGTCCCGGCGGTCGAAAGCGGCGGCCTACTCCACATATCGGGCCAGATCAGTTTCGGCGAAGACGGTAACCTCATCCTCGGACGGCTCGGCGACGACATGACGCTGGAGCGGGGCGCCGAGGCCGCCCGCCGCTGCGGGATCATGCTCCTCGCGCAGATGAAAGCGGCGCTGGGCACGCTCGAGCGAGTGGAGCGGATCGTCAAGCTCGGCGTTTTCGTAAACAGTGCGCCGTCATTTACCGACCAGCCTAAAGTGGCCAATGGCGCGTCCGAGCTCATGCAGGAGGTGTTCGGCGAAGCGGGCCGCCACGCACGCAGCGCAGTGGGCGTCGCCGTGCTTCCCCTAGGTGTCGCCGTCGAAGTGGATGCGATCGTCGCGGTTCGCGCCTGATCCACTCGCTCCCGGGCCCGCCGGCTTTGCACACCGGGGCCTCCACTATGGCTCGGGCTTCCCCGAGAACAGCCTGATTGCTTTCGCCGCGGCGCTCGAGATCGGAGCCGGGATCGAATGCGACCTGAGGCTCACAATCGACGATAGAATCGTCGTCTTCCACGACGCCGACGCGTGGCGGTTGTGCGCAAGCCCAATGAGGATCGGGCAATCGCGGCTCGAAGACCTGTCGAGGCTTCGCGTCGGCGAGCATCCGGTCCCGACACTCGAAGCCCTGCTTTCACTCGTCGCGGGACGGGTCCCGCTGCTCTTGGAAGTAAAGGTTGATGGTGATCTCTGGCGATGGATCCCGGCACTGAGAGGCGCCCTTGCCGGCTATGGCGGGCGATTCGCCGTGATGAGTTTCGATCCCCGCCTGCCGCGGCTCTTGAAGACGAACATGCCCGATGTTCGCCGCGGATACCTCGTCAACGCGGCGCTGCCGCCATTCCGGCGGCGGCTTTACCGCGGCCTTGCCGACCCGCATTTCCTCGCGGTCGAAAAGCCGTTGCTTACGCAGGCCTGGATTCCGAACGCGAGGCGGCGAATGCCGGTCTACGCATGGACAATCTGCGCCGCGGCCGAGCGAAGGCAAGCCGAGGTTCATGCCGACGCCCTAATCTGGGAAGCGGATGGCCGACCGCGAATCTGAAATCGTCGCGAAGATCGCTTCTGGAGTTTCGGGGTTGAACCCTCGCGCCTGGGATCGATTGGAGCCTCGGGACCCTTTCCTCACCCACGCGTTTCTTTCCGCGCTCGAGGATTCGGGCAGTGTCGGGCCGGGCACCGGATGGAGTCCTGTGCCGATCCTCATCGAGGACGAATCCTCCCGCCTTGTCGCTGCGGCCCCCGCCTATCTGAAGAGCGACAGCCAAGGCGAATATGTGTTCGACCATGGCTGGGCGGACGCCTTGGACCGCGCCGGAGGACAATATTATCCGAAGCTGCAGGTCTCGGTGCCCTTCACCCCCGTGCCTGGACCGCGCCTCCTTGGAACCCGCCCGCAACAGCTGCTCGCCGCCATCGAGGCCGTGACCGTGCAGAATGAACTTTCCTCCGCCCACGTCACGTTCATCGACGAGGCGGGAGCAGCAGAGGCGCGGCGCCGCGGCTGGCTGATCCGCCACGGCATCCAATATCATTGGTTCAACCGTGGTTACGGCTCGTTCGATGACTTTCTCGGGACCTTGAGCAGCCGCAGGCGCAAGACCCTTCGCAAGGAGCGTTCGGCAGCTCGCGACGGGCTCGACATTCGAGTGCTCCGCGGTGCCGAAATAAGTCCAGCTGAGTGGGACTCGATGTGGGCCTTTTACCAGGAGACCGGTTCCAGGAAGTGGGGCCGGCCGTACCTCACCCGCGAGTTCTTTGATCTCGCCGCCGAACGGATGGGCGATCAGGTCCTAATGTTCCTTGCCTGCCGCGGCGGGCTGCCGATCGCCGGCGCGCTCAATTTCGTTGGGCCAAACATCCTTTACGGCCGCTACTGGGGGGCGACCGAAGATGTCCCGTTCCTTCATTTCGAGCTTTGCTATTACCAGGCCATCCAATGGGCGATCGAGCACGGGCTCGGGTCCGTCCAGGCCGGTGCGCAGGGCGAGCACAAGGTAGCGCGGGGTTATGAACCCGTGATCACGAAGAGCGCGCATTTCATTCCGAACGCGAGCTTCAGGAATGCTGTCGCCGAGTTTCTCGATAGCGAGCGGGCGGGTGTCGCGACGGAAGCGGAATGGCTTCGCCGGGATCTACCCTATCGCTCTTCGTCTTCCGAATAGAGCGCGACGGTGCGGCCGGTAGAATCGGCCATTCCGCGATACATCGACGGCGTCGTGAATCCCCAAGCCGCTTCGCCGTCGGGGGCAACTGCGATCAGGCCGCCCATCCCCCCAAGGCTCGCAATGTCGGCTAGCACCGCGTCGAGTGCTTCCTGGAGGGATTGCCCGCCGAGGCGCACGCGTTCGGCGAGCTGGTGGGCTGCAACCGCGCGGATAAAATATTCGCCGGACCCGGTCGCTGACACGGCAGCTGATCGATCGTCGGCGTAGGTGCCAGCCCCGATCAGGGGCGAATCGCCGACGCGGCCCCAGCGCTTCGCAGTCAGCCCCCCAGTAGAGGTCGCGACCGCGACATGGCCCTCGACGTCAACCGCCACCGCGCCCACGGTCCCATATTTGATTTCATCGTCGAAACCGCCTTCGGCGAGCAACTCCTCGAGCTGGCGCCGCCGCTCCGGGATCTCGAACCAGCTGTTTGCGACTTGCTCCAACTCATGGTCGCGCGCGAACTCGTCGGCGCCTTTGCCGGAAAGAAAGACGTGCGGGCCCTCCTCAAGTAGCTTTCGCGCAAGGCTGATCGGCGCACGGGTGGTCCGAAGGCCCGCCACCGCCCCTGCGGCGCGTGTGCTTCCGTCCATGATCGCAGCATCAAGCTCGATGCAGCCCGTCACCGTGAGGACGCTGCCCCGGCCTGCGTTGTAACAAGGGTCTTCCTCGAGGACGCGCACCGCCGCTTCCACCGCATCGATCGCGCGCTCGCCCTTTTGAAGGATTGCTGCGCCGGCGGCGAGTGCCGCCTCGAGCCCGGCGCGGGACGCCTGCTCCTGCCCGCTGCTTAGGCGCGCCAACCGCGCGGATCCAGCGCCTCCGTGGATTACCAAACGCCAGCGTGCCTCTGCCATGAGCGGCGCCATAACGAGCACATCTCCAACGCGCCAGTTGACGTCGGCAGATATACATATTATTATGATATCATATTAAAGGAGGGCGGAAATGACCGATGGTAAAGTCATTGCACTCACTGCAACGACGGAGCGCAAAGCAGCGACCTGGAGTGGCTATGTAATGCTGGTCGTCCTGCTGCTGGCGATCTTGGCCGACATCTATGGGATCCAGCGGCTCGGCCACGGCCCTGACGGGGTGGGCCTCACAACCGTCTTCGTGGCGACGATTGCCTTCATCCTGGTGATGCCCGGCTTCTACATGCTTCAGCCGAACCAGGCGGCGGCGATCACCTTGTTTGGCGAGTATCGCGGGGCGGATCGCGCCACGGGCCTGCGCTGGACGTGGCCGTGGATGGCCAAGAAGAAAGTCTCGGTGCGCGCCAACAATTTCATCTCCGAAAAGATCAAGGTGAACGATCTTCGCGGCAATCCGATCGACATCGCCGCTCAGATCATGTGGCGGGTCGTCGACACGGCACAGGCCTTGTTCGACGTCGACGATTACAAGCAATTCGTCCGAGTGCAGGTCGAGGCAGCGATCCGGACCATCGGCTCGCGTTATCCGTACGACGATTTCACCCACCAGGAAGTGACTCTTCGTGGCCATCACGAGGAGGTCGGCGCCGAGCTTCGCACGGAGCTTCAGGCGCGACTCAATGTCGCTGGAATCACGATCGACGAATGCGGCTTCACCTATCTCGCTTACGCGACCGAGATCGCCGGCGCGATGCTTCGCCGCCAGCAAGCGCAAGCGGTCGTTGCTGCGCGCAGGACATTGGTCGAAGGCGCGGTCGGCATGGTCGAGATGGCACTCGACGCGCTCTCGGAAAAGAACGTCGTAGAGCTCGACGACGAGCGCCGTGCCGCAATGGTGTCGAACCTGATGGTCGTGCTCTGCGGTGAGCGCGATACGCAGCCCGTCGTCAACACCGGCACTCTCTACCAATAGGTGGGTCGGCCGTGTCGGATGCCGACCGAAAAGCCTATCCGCTGCGCGTTGATCCCGCGCTGTGGGCCGCCGTCGAACGCTCGGCCGCCGCAGAACTAAGGAGCGTCAACGCGCAAGTCGAGTGCCTGCTACGCGAGGCGCTCGGCGCGCGAGGTGTAAGGCTAAGGCCCCCCGCTCCGCGCAAGAGGGGTCGCCCTTCAAAGGAACCGAGAACATGAGCGACGACGGCATGTGGTTCGCATCCAGGCAATTGGGCTCGGGGCCGGGCGTTCCGATCAGCTGGAAGGGTTGGGCCCTTGCCATTGCATTCACCGCAATCGTTGTTGGCGTCATACTGGCGTTTAAGGACCATCCGCTGCAGCTGGCCGCTGCACTCATCCCGCCGGTCACCGTCTTTCTTGTAGTTAGTTGTCGAACAACGCGCGGCGGTTGCCGCTGGCGTTGGCGGAAGGAGGAGTAATGCTTTTGACGTTCATTGCAGCGGCCGCAGCCGGGATCCAGATGACCGCTCCGGGCCCACAAGGGCCGCTCGCCGGAACCCTCATCGATGCCGGCGCGAACGCGCCCGTCGTTCTGATCATCCCGGGATCGGGGCCTACCGATCGTGACGGCAACAACCCGATGGGCGTTGCGGCGGCCCCTTATCGGCTGCTCGCCGAAGAACTTGCCACGAAGGGCGTGTCGAGCGTGCGAATCGACAAGCGCGGGTTGTTCGGCAGCAGGGCCGCCGTCTCCGATCCGAACCATGTCACTATTAGCGACTATGCGACGGACACGCACACATGGGTTGCTGCGATCCGCCAGCAGACCGGCGTTCGATGCGTCTGGGTGCTCGGTCACAGTGAGGGAGCGCTGGTCGCTCTTGCCGCGGCCCAGCAGCCGGACGGTATCTGCGGAATTATCTCTGCGTCCGGTGCAGGGCGGAAGCTGAGCGACGTCATCCGCGAGCAGCTGCGCTCCAATCCCGCCAATGCGCCCCTCCTCCATTCGGCCATGGCTGCGCTCGATTCGCTCGAGAAGGGTCAGCATGTCGACGTAAGGACCCTGGACCCGACGCTGCTGCCGTTGTTCCGGCCGCAGGTGCAGGACTTCCTCATCGACATGTTTCGCCAGGACCCCGCGAAGCTTGCCGCATCGCTGAGGGTGCCGTTGCTGATCGTTCAGGGCGAGCGCGACGTGCAGGTGTCGACGAAGGACGCACGAGCACTCGCGGCAGCGCAGCCCAAAGCGAAGCTGGCGCTGATCAAGCGCATGAACCATGTCCTCAAGGACGTCGACAGCGACGACCGGAACGCCAATCTCGCGACCTACGCCGATCCCGAGCTACCTGTCGACCAGACGGCGGTCCAGACGATCGTCGACTTCGTGAAGCGCTAGCCGACCGAGAGATCGCGTTGCTGGTTCACGAGCCGCCACTCGTCGAGATCGGAAAGCATGAACCGTGCTGCCTGCTCCGTAAGGTCGGCGGCACGGGAAAGTTTGGGGTCCTTGCGCAGCTCGTGGTCGATTTGCCCGAGGGTGTCGGCTGTAGCGAGCGAGCGCAGTGCGTCCCCGCCAAAATCCCCTTGGAAGCGAATTCCGAAAATCGTGGTGGCGAGGGCCGGGAAGCCAGCCGACACCAAGGTAAACCAATTGCTATACTGCGTGACGTAAGGTTCGCCCGTCGCCAGGCCGACGAGGGTGATGTCAGAAACCACGAGTGTTGCGAAAAACAGGACCGTGCCGATGCGCTCGAGTCGGTGGTCGAGAAGCTCGATAACGTGGGCGTTGCGCCTGTGATAGCTGACTTGCGGAGCGATCTCGTGCTCGGCAACGGCGCAGGCGAGGCGCCGGGCAGTCGTGAAATCGATCGCTCCCTGAGGGCACCCCATCGCCCTCCAGATTCCACTTGCGTAGGAATCGATCCATCGGATCGCAACCGGGTTGGTCTCCGTTCCGGGCGGATCCGGCGCTGCAATACCGAGCAGCTTTAGGCTGCGCATGGGCCGCAACCGTTCGGCAAGTTGTCTGTAGTCCAGCCACCGCCGGTGCCATTCCCGCTTGGTCCCGATGTGCGCGTTCAGGATCACTGACAGTGTGATCACGATCTCGAGGAAGGCTTCTTGGATTTGCAAATGCGGGAACATGAACGCGCCGAGGCCCATGCACACTGCAAGACCCCCGAACACGAACCCGAAAATGTGCCCGCTGCGATACGTGAGTGCGAGGTTGGTCGCGAGGCGATCGGCCCAATTATATGCTTCCTCGAGGAGGTCGATCGGTGCGCCGACCTGGTTCGCTTCGATGCATTTCTCGCGAAATTGGCTCCACTCCTCGGCGACCCATCGGGCAGTCTCCTTCTCCGTGAGATCGGCAAGCCGAAACCGGCGGACTCCCGCAGCAGCGAGGAGCAGGCGATATTCAATGCGAAAACGGAAGTGCGGCAGCCGTTCACTGAAGAAGCCTGAGAGAAACTTGCGCTCGCGCTTATCGGGAGGCGGAAGCAGCAAGGCCCCCAACATCCGATCGACGTGGTCCGCGTCGAACGGCCGCTCTGACATGGGATCGACGCCCGACGTATCCACGACCGGATCGAACGCAGCCCACAACAGCTTCGGGCGTGCGCCGGCCTCGGGGGCCATGTGGATCACTGGCCTGCCGCGGGCGATCGCCATCTGCACCACTTCAGCGGTCCCGCCGCGGCCTCTCGGAGGAAGGCCATCCCAGACGGCAATCAGCACATCGCAATGCGCAACCGTCGCTCGGCCAACCATCACATAGGCTTCGACGTCCTCGGGCCCCTCGCCGGGAAGTTCGAGCACTCGGCCGGCTCGCGCCAGCAGGTCGTCGAGGCGCTCTCGCGAGCCCTGGTCCGCGAGACTCGCGCGATATTCTGCCCGGCCAAAGGGCAGAATCGCCTGAAGTTGCCACCCGAACGACAGTGCAGCGTCGGCGGCGATCTGGTCCGAGCCATCGGCGATCGCCGATATGAACCGAAGCACCGGCGGCGCTTTCGAGAAGCAATTCGGCTCGCGCGCGAAGAGGCCAGAGGCGCTCGCGCCGATCACCTTCAGCACTTCGGAAATACGTGCCGGAAGGGCGGCCGCCGCCGCCTCATCAAGCGCTCCGGCTCGGTGCCCCGTAATGCCGACGCTGAGGACGAACGGAATCGCTGGCGGGCCGCTGGCCTCGTTACCGGTGCTCTGCGAAGCGGCGGCGACTGAACTGATCTGGTCCAGCGCTATCGCCTCGCAAGGTCGCGGCGGATCATCAGCAACTGATACGCAACGAAGACCAGGGTTATCAGAACCGCGAGGCTGATCGCGAATGTCGCCACTTCAAGCGCGGAGGCATGTCCGGAAATCAGGGTTCGAGTGCTCTTTCCGCCGTTCTTGATGACCGGGTCGAGTACCCTGTGCGCAGCATCGCCACCCGAGAAATTGAGCGTGTAGGTCAGCAATAGCGGCCCCTGGCCCGCGTCATTGCTGTTCTGATCCGTGACAATGAGCTGTTTGCCATTCCCCGCCAACGGAGACGGTGGCCCGATCTGGTTTCCGACAACCGGGGGCACACCATTCACGAGGATCGGGTTGGTCGGACTGAACGTCACCGCGTTGTTCGCGCCGCCGACCGTGAACGTGATCGAATAGCAACCGGTATCCTTCGGAAGGTCGATTACCGGGAAGCTTGCTTTCTGATCGTAGGTGCGGCCCGCGGGATATTCGAACAGCCATGGCCCACTCGTTGGAGTGGCCGTCACCGGAGTGATCGTCACGCCTATCGCATTACATGTCATCGCTCGTCCCCCTGCTCAGTTTGGCAAACTTCACCACTATGGAATTGTGGTGCTTCCGCCGTTCTTGATCACTGGATCAACCTGTATTTTGTTGCCGGATTGATCGACGAAGTTGAGTTGATAGTGCAGCGTCCTCGGCCCGCCGTCATTCTGGTTCCGGACGGTCAACTTACCGGGCGTGACCGAAGAAACCACGATCTGGTCGGTGTTGATTCCGGCTGGAGGGCATTGCTGCTCCTCGTTCTCATGGACCCAGATTGGGTCCCCGTCGAACTGAAGGCCGAGGCCCGTCCTGTCATCGAGATGGAAGTGGAGCTCCTGTGGACCCGTCTTTGGACCAAAGGAGTGGACCGCTGCCTTCGGGCTCTTGCCGTCGATCGCCCATTCGAGCCCGCCGGCAATCCGATCCGCTTCGACCTTCACGTTCATTGGCATCCCCCTTTAGCATTCCTGGCCCCTGGTCAGTCCCCTCGATACCCCATTGCGCGCAACTTTGCCTCGAGCAGCTTCGCTTCGGCATTGCGCCCAGCGCGATTCAATGCGGCGGCGTGCGTGTCCATGTCGTCCGGGCGCTCTGGGACGTTCGCTGGAATGGCGGCGAGCGCATCGTTCCACGCAGTCCGCGCTGCGCTCATGTTCCCAGCGGCCCGCTGGGCATCGCCAAGGCTCAGATAAGACCTTGCAAGGATGAAGGCGCTCGCAGCGGCGTCGCCGTTGCGCGCTGATCGAGCGACCCTGACGGACTGCTCTGCGAGCTGAGTGGCCTCGACCTTCGAACCAGCTCTGAGTGCGAGCTGACCTTTAAGATTGAGGCACGACACGAGGCCACTTCGCCACGTCGAATTGCCCGGGTCGCGTTTCAGCAGTGTCTGAACTGTCTCGCATCCATTCTCGATATGCGCTGTCCCTTCGGCCTGCTGATTTGTGAGCAGAAGCCGCTTGGCGAGATCGAACCTCGCCGAATAGCTATATCTCAGCCATTCCGTGTTGCTTGGCTCCACCGCAGCCAAGGCGCCGGCATTGGCGACCGCGGCCCGAAATTGCTCGATTGCAGCTGCCGAGAGCCCGCGCTCCTCGTACAAGCTGCCGAGCGTGCGCTGCGAGGGAACCAGCCGCTCGCGGGAATCCACGTCGCCGGTTCGTTCAAATTGGCTGCTCAATAGGGCAACGCCGCGCTGCCGTGCCGCGATCGCACCGTCGATTTGACCTAATGCCTCGCGCGTATCGCCGAGCCACGCCAGCGCTTCCGCAAGGTTCTTCTTGTAATCCTCGTTCGAAGAGTCGGCCTTCGAGATTGCCTCCATCGTGTCGAGCGCTTCCTGGAACTGCGCCGCGGCTTCGGGGAAGCGACGCTGGTCATAGAACACTGTGCCAAGGTCCACATCGGCATATTCGGCTTCCATTCGCCACTTCATATTATCGGGCGCCAAGGCGACCATTTGTTGCGCCAGCCGCTTGTACTCGCGCACGAAGCGCTCGGCGGTCTTGAAATCGCCCCGCTTGTGCGCGATTTCGCCGACATAGAAAACGTTCTGGGCGTGATCGAACAAGCGCTGAGGATCGCTGGGGTTGCGCTGGATCGCCTCTGCAGTTCCCGCCATCGCCGCGTGGTAAAGGCGCAATGCCCCACCGTCGTCGCCGCGCTTCGTCGCCACCTCTGCCATCAGGCTGAGCGCCCGGGAACGCTGCGAAAGAGCGGCATCGGGAAGATCCGTCGTTCCTTGTTTCTGATAATAAGCGAGAACCCTCCCACCCACGCCGTCGAGCGCGTCAAGCCGGCCGATCGGTTCCAGCTTGTCCTTGAGGTCGCCGAGCATGAAGCCGATGAGCCCCTCGGCCTCACGCCGCTGCTCACGCGCCGCATCGCGCGCATGGATGGCCGTGATGGCGAGGGTGCTCGTAACCGCCATTCCCGCGAGCGAGCCTGCGGCGACCAACGCCAGTCGTCGCTGGCGACGAGTTGTCTCGCGCTGGACGAGATCGTCAAACCCGACTCCGAGCATTCCGGCGACAAGCTTTAGGAACCCGACACGCCTGCCATCCCCCGTGTCTCGCAAGTCCGCGGCGAGCGGTTCTGCGCGTTTATCCGTCGGGCGGCCGCGACGATCGAATTTGTGCCGGAGCGCCGGGGGAAAGCATTCCTCCGCTTCGCGCCCGGGCATCTCGCTTGCGAACGGTTCGCCCGCGGCGATCGCTGCGAATACGCAGCCGTCGGGACGGGTTCGCTTGAACGCCTCGATTTCCGCGTTGGTCCAGCGGGACTTCGCGGCGGCTGGCGAACATAGGACGATAAGAAACTGGGAGTTCGCGATCGCCGTCTCGATCTCTTCACCGAGATCATCTGCGGCTGCGAGTTCGTGCTCATCGCGGAAAATTGGTCTCAGCCGCTTCGGGACAACGCCATTTTCTGTCAGCTGCCCTGCCAGCCGCCTCGGCACCTTGTACGCTTCGAGTTGCGAGTGAAGCCATTCGGCAAGCTGGCTGTCCTTGTGGCTGTAACTGAGAAAAGCGAAATAGCGCGACCGTTTGCGTCTTCGCCGCTGGCGACTGAACACCTTCGCGGACGCTGCACGTGCGCGGGCGGTAGATGGCAGTCTGGCAAGCTTGTTCATCCGCCGCCCCAGCGAATCCCTTAAGCCTGTTAACACAGCGCCATAGGAGTCGCGATTGCCTTTAGATATGCGCGTTTGACGCCTTTGCCCAAGAGATTGGAGCGCTTATATGCGCGGCCAGAGGTAATCATGTCTTCCATTCGTCCCTGGCGCGATATCGAGCGGCGCAAGTCGCGGCAGATCATGGTCGGCTCCGTGCCGGTTGGCGGGGATGCGCCGATCAGCGTCCAGACCATGACGAACACGCCGACCGAAGATGCGAAGGCCACGATAGACCAGATCCGCCGCTGCGAGGATGCCGGTGCCGACATCGTCCGAGTGTCCTGTCCGACGGCGGACGCGACTGCAGCGCTCAAAGAGATCGTGCGCTCGGTGCGCGTCCCGATCGTCGCCGACATTCACTTCCACTACAAGCGCGCGCTGGAAGCCGCCGACGCCGGCGCCGCCTGTCTGCGGATCAATCCTGGCAACATCGGCTCGGAAGAGCGTGTCCGCGAAGTCATCGCCGCGGCGCGCGCGAACGGGTGCGCGATCCGAATCGGCGTCAATGCGGGAAGCCTCGAGAGGGACCTGCTCGAGAAATATGGCGAGCCATGTCCCGAGGCGCTGGTCGAAAGCGCGCTCGATCATATCAGGATCCTCGAGGACCACGGGTTTCGCGAATACAAGGTCGCGGTGAAAGCCAGCGACGTGTTCCTCGCGGTCGCGGCCTACCAGCAGCTTGCGAGCGAAATCGACTGTCCGCTGCACCTCGGAATCACCGAAGCCGGCGGGCTGATCGGCGGAACGGTCAAGTCGGCAATCGGGATTGGCAACCTGCTGTGGGCCGGCATTGGCGACACCATCAGGGTCTCGCTTTCCGCGGAGCCCGAGGAAGAAGTCCGCGTGGGCTACGAGATCCTGAAATCACTGGGTATCCGCAGCCGCGGCGTCCGCGTCGTGTCGTGCCCGAGCTGCGCGCGCCAGGGCTTCGACGTGATCCGAACCGTCGAGGCCCTCGAACAGCGGCTCCAGCACATCAAGACGCCGATGTCGCTCAGCGTCCTCGGCTGCGTCGTCAACGGTCCCGGCGAAGCTCGGGAGACGGACATCGGTATCACCGGCGGCGGGAATGGAACGCACATGGTCTACCTCTCCGGAGTGACCGACCACCACGTCAAGGACGCCGACATGATCGACCATATCGTGAGGTTGGTCGAAGGGAAGGCGGCGGAAATCGAGGCCCGCGAGGCGCAGCCGACGCTCGACGCAGCGGAGTAGTTTAGCCTTTCTTCACCTTGCCGGCGCACCATCCGCCCGTGACGAAGCTGCTGCTAATCCTGTCGCTTTTCGGCCTCATTGCGAACGGCCTCGCCTCGTCGCCATCCGAACCGCCGCTTCTCATCGACAGCGCTCCGGCTTTCCCCCCGACGACAGCCTCACACTAAGACGCTACAGCTGATGCGTGCGCCGCGTCACGCATCCGGTCCAGGGATTTCTTGCCGCGCTCGGCGCGGTTGCTGTGTTGTCGATCATGGACGCGGTGATGAAGCATCTCGTGCTCGCCGTCGGCATTTTCGCAGTCAGCGTATGGCGCGCGGTCGCGAACCTCGTCCTCAGCGCTTCGATATACCTTCCGCGCAGGCGCACCTGGCCAAGCCGGAGTATCCTCGGAATTCACGTCTCGCGGAGCGTAGTGGTGACGATCATGGCTGTGCTCTTTTTCTGGGGGATTGGTCGTGTGCCGCTCGCCCAGGCAATCGCACTCACGTTCATCGCGCCGCTCATCGCGATGCTACTCGCGCCGTTGTTCCTCAAAGAGCGGCTCGCCGGGCGCTCGATCGCGGGGGCGATCGCCGCCTTCGCCGGGGTCGTCGTTATCGTCGTGTCGCAGGCACGCGCGCAGGTCGGTGACGACGTTCTGCTCGGGATAGCGGCAATCCTCGGTTCAGCGGTCTGCTACTCGGGCAACATATTGATGATGCGGTGGCAGGCGCTCGCCGCCAAGCCGCTCGAAATCAACTTCTTCCAGGCGTTGGTCGTTCTCCTGATCTGGGTCGCCGCGCTACCGGTGATCGGGGTCCCTCATTGGCCGCGTGGACAGACGAGCTGGATCGTAATCGCTTCGGTCCTTTCAACCAGCGGCAGCCTGCTGTTCGCCTGGGCATATGCAAGGGGCGAAGCCAGCTATCTTGCGGTCACGGAATATAGCGCTTTCATCTGGGCTTCGATCCTCGGCTGGCTGGTGTTCCAGGAGCCCGTCTCGACGTACACGCTCGCTGGCGCTCTGCTCATTGTCGCAGGCTGCCTCATCGCCGCTCGGCGCAAGCGCCCTCCATTCCCTGAAATCGACATTGCCGCCTAGCTAGCGGGCCGAGGCAAGCAGATTGACCGTGAATGCCAGCACTCCGATGTTGAACGCGAATGCTGCGAGGCAGTGAAAGGTGACCACTTTGCGCACGCGGCGATCCGTCACCTCGACGTCGGCTGTCGCGAATGCCATTCCGCAAGTGAAGGCGAAATAGACGAAGTCCCAGTAGATCGGAGCTTTCGTACCGGGGAATTTGAAGCCCTCGCACCCAGCCGGCGCGTCGATATAGGCCATGTGCGCATAGTGAAGCGCATAGACCGTGTTGCTGAAGAGCCAGGCGATCACCAGCGTCACGATGATCAGCGCCTTGGTTAGGGGTTCAGGACTTCCTGTGATCGTCTCGGCGGCGACCGCCCTGAGGAGTACGGCAATCACCAGAAGTGTGATGACCAAAAGGACTGTCCGAGCGGCGTCATTCTCCTTGGCGAGTTTCTCGATGATGATGGGATCTTCGATGTTGAGGAGGCTCACGCACGATATCAGAAACATCCCAGCTGCGAGATCGAACGCCGCCATGATCCCGAGACCACTGCCGAACCATTCGATTGCAGGGAACAGCGTTGCTCCTGCGACGGCGATGAACATGAGGAATCGCCAGGGTGCGACCATGTTGCCGATGGTGCGCGGCTTCGCCATGACGCGAGAGCGTAACGAAAGCGAGCGCCCCGTCCACAAGAAAGGATCGCGATGCCTTGGTTTTGGCTGATCGTCGGAGGCCTCTTCGAGGTCGGGTTCACGACGTCGCTTCGCTTTGTCGAGGGCTTTCGAAGCATCCCCTGGACGCTCACTTTCCTCGCGTCGGTGTCGGTGAGCATGGGTCTCCTCGAGCTTGCCTCCCGCTCGATTCCCATGGGCACCGCTTATGCGGTCTGGGGCGGGATCGGGGCGGTCGGAACCGTTATCGTGGGCATCCTCTGGTTCCACGAGCCGGCGGGCACGGTTCGGATCCTTTTGATCCTAGCCATCATCGCTTCGATCGCGGCGCTACGCCTCACCGTCTAGCCTCATCTGCTCGATTGCAGGATGCGAGCGAACCATCGTGCGGAATCGCGCGAAGGCGGCTCGCTGACGATGAAGATCACGCCAAAAGGAATTGATTGAGCTTAGCGCGGGGCGGGTTCGAGGTAAGGCGCGACCTGCGGACTGTCGGTCTCGATGGAACGGTAGAATTTTGCACTCGGGAAGGGACCTCGCGCCTGTTCGAACGCATATCCGAGATCCAAAAGCAGCTCCTCGGACCATTTCGGCCCGATGAAGCTGAGACCGACCGGCAGGCCCTTCACCAATCCCATCGGCACTGTCAGATGGGGGTAGCCGGCGACTGCTGCGAGGGAGCCCGCGCCACCGCCGGAAATCTGGTCACCATTCACCGCGTCGATCTTCCACGCCGGCGGCATGGTTGGCCCGACGAGGGCAACGACGTCATACTGCTTCAGAAGCCGGTCAATGCCGTTCGGTCCGGCCGCCATGAAGCTGGCCCTGCGAGCTTTTCTGTAGGCGGGATCATCAAGGCCCTTGGTCTTGTCCGACGCTTCGAAATAATCCTGGCCGAACAGCGTCATTTCCTGCTGTGCATGATCCTTGTCGAACGCGACGAGGTCGGCAAGGCTTCGTGATGCAATCGGTGCCGGACTGGCCTTCAAATATTTCCCCATGTCAGCCTTGAGCTCGGTCTGAAGCACCAGATTCTCGTTCTTGCCGATGGCGCTGTCGTCGAATTTCTTGATGTCGACCAGCGTCGCGCCCTGGCGCCGAAGGACTGCGAGCGCGGTCTCGAGTGCAGCATCGGTTCCAAATCCGCTCGCGAACCGCATCACCCCGATGCGCTTGCCCTTGAGCGCGTCGGGACTGAGATGCGCTGCATAATCGGTTTTGTGCCTGTCGGCGGCTGCGCTGGCGGCATCGGCCGGATCGGTGCCGGCTATGATCGACAGAAGTACCGCTGCGTCACGCACATCGTCAGTCATCGGCCCCGCCGTATCCTGGCTATGGCTGATCGG
This sequence comes from Sphingomonas sp., assembly GCA_045810725.1. Classification (GTDB taxonomy): domain Bacteria; phylum Pseudomonadota; class Alphaproteobacteria; order Sphingomonadales; family Sphingomonadaceae; genus Sphingomicrobium. The sequence continues at coordinate 17,576 of JBJMVK010000131.1, forward strand.
CACGATATATGTTCGGCTGACGAGACCGACCGTGGGCTTCAATCCGACGATGCCGTTGATTGCGGCTGGACAAGTGATGGAGCCATCGGTCTCGGTGCCGATCGCGAACCGAACGATACCTGCCGCGACCGACGCGCCGCTCCCGCTCGAACTTCCGCACGTGTTGCGATCCAAGGACCACGGATTATGGGTCTGGCCGCCAACCGCGCTCCAGCCGGAGATCGAGTGCGATGAGCGGATGTTCGCCCATTCGCTAAGGTTCGTCTTGCCCAAGATCACCGCGCCCGCGGAGCGCAGTCGAGCGACAAGAGGCGCGTCGCGGTTCGTGACATTGCCCGTGAGAGCGAGACTGCCGGCAGTCGTCGCTAGACCCCCGGCACTTTCTATATTGTCCTTGATCAGCACCGGCTCCCCGGCGAGCGGGCCGCGCAGGCTCCCACTGTCGACCGCCCGCGCCTGGTCGATCGCAGTCGGATCGAGCGCGATTAAGGAGTGAAGCAGCGGATCGATCGCAGCCACGCGGGCGAGGGCCGTTTGGACGTTCGCTTCCGCGGGCCCCACCGCCTGGGCCATCGCGGCGGAGGCGAAAATGGGTGCCGCAAGGGCGGTCGACCCGGCGAGCCACTTACGCATACATGCCCCCTTTCCCTTCGATCAGCGCGGCGCGAGCAGAGCGTCGAGCGTACCTTGACCCTTGCCGGTCTTCTCGAGCCTCGGATAGCGCAGGCCGCCGTGCCAATCGAGGGCGACCGTTCGATAGAGGTCGCCGCTCCGGACGAGCAGTTGAACCGCGGGACCTGCCCCCGCCGCGGCCTTGACCGCGCTCTTCAGGGCGTCACCGTCATAGTGTCGACCGTTCACAGCGAGGACCTCGTCGCCGATGGTTACGCCGCTATTGAAGGCGGCGCTGTCCCACAGCACGCTGGATACCTTTCCGTCGCTGCCCACCACGAGGCCGCCCGAGTAAGTGAGGTCGGTGACCTTGCGGTCTTTCTCGCCGCTCTTCCACCACTTGGTCGGCTCGGCCGTGTAGACGAGGCTGTAGCCGCCTTGGGTGATCCCCTCGAGCGGCGCTTCCGGCGCGACGTCGTAAACCCGGCGCTGGAGATAGGAGCGCCAGTCGTATGGCTGCACCTTGCTCAAGGTCGCGACGATGTCGTCGAGCGTGTAGGTAACCTCGCCCCAGTCGCGGTCGCGAATACCGAAGAACGCTCTCGCGAAATCGTCAATCGATCGCCTCCCGCCGGACTGCTGGCGGATGATCCGGTCGACGTCGAGCCAGACGAGCTGGCCCTCGCTATAATAATCCTCGGAACGCTGCCAGCTGCGCCATGGCTGGGGCTGCCTGCTCGCGATGATCGGATCGTTGGTCGTGTCGATCAGCGGCCGCCACGTACGCCCCGGAGTGGCGAGGCCGTACGCGGCAGCGGTCGCAGCGATTGCGTCGAGCGTGTCCTGCTTTGAAAGCATTCCGGAACGTGCGCCGAGCACATATCCCCAAAATTGAGTCTGCCCTTCGTAGACCCACAGGCCGCTGTTCTGCATCGGCGTTCGGTAATCCGGCGTCCAAAGATCGGCCGGACGGCGGAACTTGCCGTCCCAGCTGTGGCTGAATTCGTGCGGAAGCAGGTTGCGGTCCCTCAGCTTGTTTTCCCAGTCGGTGAAATACCCCCGGCCCGTGCCGTCCTCGGAGCTTCGGTGATGTTCAAGGCCGTTGCCGCCTAGATAATCCGAGATCGTGAGCAGGAAGTCGTAATGGTCGTAATGCTGCGCACCGAATGCCTTCACGGCCTGTTCCACAAGCCGCTTGTGTGCGGCGATCTGGTCCGGCGTTGCGGCGAGCTCGGCTTCGTTATCGGCGATGACATCCAGCGCGACGTCGGGCGTCAAGGCGATCCGCCGGTAGTGCGCGCCCGCGATGAGCGGGGAATCCATGAGGATTTCATAGCTCGTCACCGGATAATCGACGCGATTTCCACTTTGCGAGGTGGGCCGAAGCGCGCTCGCGACCTTCCAACCTTGTGGGACAATCACCGATGCCTGGACCGGGATGTCGCGGACGAAATACCCCGCGGGATACATCGAGTTCGAGAGCCACTGGATGCTCTCCATGTCGGGCGTTGCAAGGATGCGGCCCTGGTTGCCCGTCGTGGGCGTGACATATTGATAGTCGACGTCGATCGCGGTCACCCCGAGCGGGACCGCCACGTGAAACGCAAAGACGTCGAGGTTGTCGCGGACCCACTTCAGCTGTTGCCCGTTGGCGGAGGCACGAAAGCCAGTGATGTTCTTGATGTCGTTACGAGGATTGTGCCCACCCGGAACCCACTTGGGATAGAGCAGTACAAAATCGCCGGCAGCGGCTACCGGGACGCGCTCGTGAATCTTGAAGATCGCCCGGGTGACGTCCGACGCGTCGACCGTCAGCTGGATCGTTCCTGGGTAGGCGACTTCTCGCGCGGGCGGGATCGTGTCCACCTTCGCAGTCGGCTCGGGCTTGCTGTTTCGCGGCGGGACGATCTGCGCGGCTGCTGCGCTTCCAAGACATAGCGGCAATAGAGCAACAAGCGCGGCTCGGCGCATCGGGCGCAACTCCTGTGGATGGGGCTTATCGAAAGTAAACACTAGCGGCGTTTACGCGCAGTGCACAACCGCGCCTGGGCGTTGGCAGATTTCAGTTGGCACTTTGTCGAAGTTCACCGCGTTGTCAGCGGCCATTCAGTTCGCGCGACTAACGGAGCCGTCATGAATTTCCGCTCGACGCTGCTGGGCAGCGCAGCCACCCTCTTCATTGTTTCACCGGCTTACGCGCAGGAGGCGCAGGCCGGGACTGCCGACCAGGCTGCTGGGGCGAGCGCGACCCCGGCAAGCGCGAGCGCCCAGCAGCCTGCCACTGCCACGACAGCACAGCAGGACACGTCGGCAGCCCAGTCGGTCAATGAAGATTATGGCGACGAGGAGGCTATCGTCGTTCAGGGAACGCGCGCCCGCGGCTCGGTGGTCGGCGACATACCGCCGCAAAACATCCTCGATTCCCGCGACGTCAGGGCGACCGGCGCCACCAGCATCACGGACCTGCTGGAGGCGCTCGCGCCGCAGATCGGAAGCGCGCAGGGCCGCGGGGCCGGGCAACCGGTGCTGCTCCTCAACGGGCAACGCGTTTCAGGCTTTCGAGAGCTTCGTGACATCCCGACCGAAGCGATCGAACGCGTCGAGATCCTTCCCGAGGAAGTCGCGTTGAAATACGGCTATCGCGCTGATCAGAAGGTCGTCAACATCGTCCTTCGCCAGCGCTTCCGTTCGACGACCGCGCAGGCCGCGGGCACGCTCGCAACGGAAGGCGACTATGCCGGGGGCAACATCGATTTGACCCAGTTCTCGGTTGAGAGAAACGGTCGCACCACACTCAACGCGCACGTCGAAGGCAACAGCCTCCTCACGGAGTCAGAGCGGAACGTAATCACCTCCCAGGCGCCACCTGAGGGGGCGAGTGTCGAGGACGAGCTCGCCGCGCGCTCGTTGCTCCCGAGGAAGCGCGACATCCGCGCAGGCGGAGTGTTCAACAGGACGGTCCTGGGCGACGTCTCCGGTACGTTGAACACCGAGGTCGAGCACAGCGACACGCACGGGCTCATCGGTCTTGGCGACACCCTGCTCCAAGCGCTCGCGCGCAATAGCAGCACTGACAGCGCGCACGCGGGACTGACACTCAACGGAGTAAGGTCGAACTGGCATTGGACGCTGACCAGCAACGCGGACCTCGAACACGATTTCACCAGTACCGAACGCGACAATCTCGACACTCAAAATGATCGCGCTCGAGAAAACACCGCATCAGGAGACGTCAAGGCAACGGCGAACGGCAATCTTTTCTCGCTGCCCGCCGGCAATGCCAGCACGACGCTCACGGTTGCCGGCAGCACCGTTCACCTCGACACCGAGCATCGCGTAGCCGGTCTTACGAATTCAGGCGCCCTTTCGCGCACGACGGGTGAAGCTGCGATCAATGTCGATCTTCCGATTTCACGGCGCAATCGCGATTTCAGCGCCCTCGGCAATCTCACTCTCAATGGCAATGCCGAGCTCGATCAGCTTTCCGACTTCGGCACACTGACGACCATTGGCGCTGGCGCGAACTGGTCGCCCGTGGATCGACTTGCTTTCATCGGGAGCTGGACCAGGGAGGAAGGGCCGCCGACAATCAACCAGCTCGGTGATCCGATCCTCGTTACTCCCGGCACTCGGATCTTCGATTTCGTCACGGGCCAGACGGTACTCGTCACGGCGACCACCGGCGGCAATCCAAGTCTCCAGGCAGACCGTCGCAACGTCCTCAAGTTCGGCGCAAACTGGCAGCCGTTCGAGAACACCGACCTGCGCTTTCGAGGCGAATATGTTCACCAGACGATCGCCCGGCCCATTTCCAGCATTACCGTGACGTCGGCGATCGAAGCGGCGTTTCCGCACCGGTTCCTGCGAGACGACACGGGTCAGCTGATCGCCGCCGATCTTCGGCCGGTCAATTTCGAAGGGTCCGAAAAGAACACTCTTCGGATCGGGTTTGATTTCTCAAAGCCCCTCAAATCGCACCAGCCCTCACGGGCGGTGATGGACCAAATGCGAGCGCAGTTCGGAGGCCGCTCGCGCGGTCAGAATGCGGGCGGCTCTCAGCGACAGGATTCTCCTCCTCCCGGCCCAGCGGGGGCAGGCGCGGCGCCTGCCGGCGGGCCCCAGACAGGCCCGTCATCAGAGAATCCCCAGCCTGCCGGCGATGCCGCGTTCCGCGGCGGCGGAGGCTTCGGAGGCCGCGGCGGGGGCGGTTTCTTTGGCGGCGGAAACCGCGGGCGCCTAACCTTCTCGCTTACCGACACCCTCACGTTCGCCGACAAGGTGGCCATCGCCCCGGGCCTCAACCTCGATTATCTTCACGGGGACGCTGCGGGACAAAGCGGCGGCACGCCCCGCCACCAGGTCGAGGCGCAGGCGGGGTACTTCAACAACGGGCTGGGCGCGCGGCTGGTTGGCAATTTGCGCAGCGGAACGACGGTCGACACCCAGACCGGCGACAATCTTCGCTTCTCTCCGCTCGCCACCTTCGATTTGAGGCTGTTTGCGAACCCGGGCGACATGCCCGAGGTCGCGGTCAAGCATCCTTGGCTGCGTGGTACGCAGGTCCAGCTTCGCGTCGACAATATCTTCAACAGCAAGCCAAGGGTGCATGACTCGGCGGGGAACGTCCCGTTGAATTACCAGCCCGACCTCCTCGACCCGCTCGGCCGAACCATCATGATCAGCTTCCGGAAGCTCTTCCTTCCGGACCCGAGCTGGTTCCGAAAGCAGTTCCAAGAGATGCGGCAGGGGCGGCCCAGCTAAGGGGTCGTCAGGATTGACCAGCAGCAGCTAGAAAATTCCAGCGGCAGTTGGAGCGACGCGGGGGCACGCCCGACGACGAAGCTTTTTTGCCAATCGGCCAAATTATGCTTTAGCGCCGCGGCAATGACGCCAGTACAGCCCGTCCGGGGCACGCAAAGCCTGCTTGGAAAGGATGCCGACCGCCTCGCTACGGTGATCGCGGCCTTCGATCGCGTACGCCGGCTTTATGGCTTCAGGCGCATCGAAGTGCCGACGATCGAGCACACCGCCGTGTTCGCCCGCACGATCGGTGAGACGACCGATGTCGTTTCCAAGGAGATGTATTCCTTCGAGGACCGGGGCGGGGAGCCGATCACGCTCAGGCCCGAGTTCACTGCAGGGATCTGCCGCGCCTACCTGAGCGAGGGATGGCAGCAATATGCACCGTTGAAGGTCGCAACCTTCGGCTCCGCCTTCCGCTATGAGCGCCCGCAGAAGGGTCGCTTCCGAGAATTCCACCAGCTCGACGCCGAGATCATTGGCGCCGGCGAGCCCCAGGCCGACGTCGAACTGCTTTGCCTCGCCGACCAGCTCCTGAAGGAACTCGGGATTGAAGGCGCGATCCTGAAGCTCAACACCCTCGGCGATCCCGAGACGCGCGCCGCCTGGCGCGATGCACTCCACGCGCATTTCCGCGGCCATGCCTCGTCGTTGAGCGAGGACAGCCAGACCCGTCTCGAGCGCAATCCGCTGCGGATCCTCGACAGTAAGGCCCACCAGGATTGGCCCATCGTCGACAGCGCACCGGTCATCGACGACTTCCTGACGCCGCAGGCGGCGGATTTCTTCGGGAGGGTCACCGAGGGCCTGGATGCCGCGGGTATCGAATGGGAGCGGGCGCCGCGGCTGGTCCGTGGGCTCGATTATTACCGTCACACGGCTTTTGAGTTCGTGACCGATCGACTCGGCGCGCAGGGCACGGTGCTTGCCGGTGGCCGCTATGACGGTTTGATCGAGGCCCTTGGAGGCGCTCATACGCCCGCGGTCGGCTGGGCTGCGGGCATCGAGCGCCTCGCAATGATGATCGGCGAGCCTCAGCCGGAGCGACCCAAGGTCGTGATCGTTCCGCTGGGGCCTCGTGCGGAATTGCAGGCCCAGGCGATTCTTGCCGGGCTTCGCCGCGAGGGTGTCGCTGCAGACATGGCTTATCGCGGCAACATGAAGAAGCGGCTGAGCCGCGCGAATGACGCTGGAGCGCTTTATGCGCTGATTATCGGCGATGAGGAGCTCGAGCGCGGCGAGGCTCAGCTCAAGGACCTTTCAAGCGGCGAACAGCGCTCGGTGTCGCTCGACCTCTTGGTGGAAGCGATCGCCCGGTGACCCAGATCTCGTCGGAGAGGATCGCCTCCATAGAGGCGAGGAGGCACGAGCTTGCCGAGGCGATGGCGCGCGCCGACGTGCCCCCTGAGGAGTTCGTTCGGCTGTCCAAGGATTATGCCGCCATCGAGCCGGTCGCCGCTGCAGCCCGCGAAGTGCGGCGGCTCCGCGCCGAGCTCGAGGTGCTGAACGGGATGGTTGCGGATCCAGGCGCGGAGCCGGAGCTGAAGGAAATGGCCGCGATGGAAGCGGAGGAGATCCGCCACAGGCTGCCGGAGGCGGAGCGCGCGCTCGCGATCCAGCTTCTGCCGCGCGACTCGGCGGACGAGCGCGCTGCGATGCTCGAGATTCGCGCCTGGACCGGCGGAGACGAGGCCGCGCTGTTCGCCGCGGACCTATTGCGCATGTACCAGCGCTTCGCGGAGACGCAGGGCTGGAAGTTCGAGCTTATCTCAGCGAGCGCCTCCGAGCTCGGCGGGTACAAGGAAGCGATCGCATCCATCAACGGAAGAGGTGTGTTCGCCAAGCTCAAGTTCGAGAGTGGAGTCCACCGCGTGCAGAGGGTGCCGGTGACGGAAAGCGGGGGTCGCATCCATACCTCCGCGGCGACAGTTGCTGTTCTTCCGGAAGCCGAGGACGTCGACGTTCATATCGACGACAAGGATTTGCGGATCGACGTCTATCGATCGTCCGGCCCAGGCGGACAATCGGTCAACACTACCGACAGCGCCGTTCGGATCACTCACCTTCCCACCGGTCTCGTGGTCATCCAGCAGGACGAGAAGTCGCAGCACAAGAACAAGGCTAAAGCGCTGAAGGTGCTTCGGACGCGGCTGTTCGAGCTGGAGCGCGAGCGGCTGGCGAGCGAACGCGCGGGAGCACGCAAATCGATGGTCGGCTCGGGCGATCGATCCGAGCGGATCCGGACGTACAATTTCCCGCAGGGCCGCGTCACCGACCATCGGATTAACCTCACGCTTCACAAACTCGATGAAGTGCTCGCGGGCGCACGGTTAACAGAGATTATTGACGCACTCGTCGAGGAGGACGAGGCCGGTCGTCTTGCAGGCCTGGAGGAGGCGTGAAGCCCATTGCCCGCGCGTTGGACGATGCCACGCGCCAGTTAAGCAAGAAGAGCGACACGGCGCGGCTCGATGTCGAGCTCTTGATGGCCGAGGCGCTTCACATCGATCGCGACCGGTTGCTCCTGGCGCCTCCCGATCGCACGGTGCCGGAGCGCTTCTGGGGAATGGTCACGCGCCGTTCGGAAGGCGAGCCCATCGCCTACATCACGGGCCGGCGGGCGTTTTGGAACATCGAGCTCCACGTTGGTCCCGGCGTGCTCGTGCCGAGGCCCGATTCGGAAGTCCTCATCGCATCCGCAATCGAACATTTCGAAGGAACAAGCGGACCAAGAAGGATCCTCGACCTCGGCACCGGCCCCGGAACGCTCCTCCTTGCCGCACTCGACATCTGGAATGAAGCGACGGGCCTCGGGATCGACCTTTCGCGCCAGGCGCTATCCTATGCGTCGGCCAATGCGCGAAGGCTCGGTTTCGAAACCCGCGCCAAGCTCATGCAGGGAGACTGGGCCACCGGGTTGCTCGATCGATTCGACCTCATCCTGTGCAACCCCCCATATATCGCTGAAGGTGCCGAGCTCGGGCCTGGGGTGCGTGAATATGAGCCTGACGAGGCACTGTTCGCCGGAAGCGAGGGTCTCGACGCTTATCGCCAGCTCGCCCCGCAACTGCCGCGGCTTCTCAATCCGGGGGGGCTCGCAGCGATCGAAATCGGACCCGATCAAGCCGGCGCCGTGATGCGCCTTCTCGCCCGCGACGGGCTTAAGGCCAAAGTCGGCCACGACCTCGCCGGCCGAGACCGCGCGCTGTTACTAACCTGGGTTTGAGAGAAAATTGCTTGGCATCCCGTGTCAGGCGCACTACATCAGGGTCCTGGACCGGGCCCGCTCCCTTGCGAC
>JBJMVK010000132.1:0-87165 GCA_045810725.1 Sphingomonas sp.
AGGCGACGATCTCCGCCTCGGCGATTCCTTCGCCGATGTCAGGCAGCTTGAATTCGTAGCGAGTCATCAGTCAGCCATGACCTTTTCTAGCGCCTTTTTGATGCGCTTCGGGCCGGGGAAATAGGCCCATTCGTAGGCGTGCGGGTAAGGAGTGTCCCAGCCGGTCACGCGCTCGACCGGGGCTTCGAGATGGTAGAAGCAGCGCTCCTGCACGAGCGCGACCAGCTCGCCGCCGAAGCCACTGGTGCGCGGCGCCTCGTGGACGACGAGGCAGCGCCCGGTTTTTTTCACCGATTCCTCGATCGTCTCGAGGTCGAGCGGAACGAGCGTGCGCAGGTCGATGACCTCCGCGTCCAGCCCCTGTTCCTCGATCGAGGCGAGTGCCACGTGCACCATCGTGCCATAAGCGAGGATCGTGAGGTCGCTGCCCTCCCGCACCACCGCGGCCTTGCCGATGGGAACCGTGTAATGGCCTTCTGGAACTTCGCTCGCCACGTGCTTCGACCAGGGCTTGACCGGGCGATCATGGTGGCCGTCGAACGGACCGTTGTAGATGCGCTTGGGCTCGAAGAAGATGACGGGATCGGGGTCTTCGATTGAAGCGATCAGGAGGCCCTTGGCATCATAGGGCGTCGAGGGGATGACGACCTTGAGGCCCGCGATGTGGGTGAAGAGCGATTCGGGTGACTGGCTGTGCGTCTGGCCACCGAAGATTCCGCCACCGTAAGGCGTACGGATCACCATTGGCATCGTCCACTCGGCCGCCGTTCGATAGCGGATCTTTGCGACCTCGCTGACGATCTGGTCGTAGCCGGGATAGATGTAGTCGGCGAACTGGATCTCGATGACGGGTTTGATGCCGTAGCAGGCCATGCCCACCGCGGTCGCGACGATACCGCCCTCGCTGATCGGAGCATCGAATACCCGGGTCTTGCCGAACTGCTTCTGGAGCCCTTCAGTGACCCGGAACACGCCCCCAAAATAGCCGACGTCCTCGCCGAACACGACGACGTCCTCGTCCCGCGCCATCATGACCTTGTGCGCGTCGTTGAGCGCCTGGATCATGTTCAAGGCTGGCATCAGTCGCGGCCCTCGCTGAGCGCGAGATCGCGCTGCTCGGCGAGGTGCCAGGGCAGGTCGCAATAGACGTCTTCGAACATGCTCTCGATATCATCCTTGCCCTGTTGCGGCAGGATCCCGAGCTTTTCCGCTTCCTTCTGCGCTGCACGGACTTCGGCGTCGCACTCCGCGCTCATCGCGGCGTGGCGATCCTCATCCCATTCGCCGATGCCAACGAGGTGCGCCTTCAGCCGCTCGATGGGGTCGCCGAGCGGCCATGCTTTGGCTTCATTGGCGGGCCGGTAGCCGGACGGATCGTCTGACGTAGAATGGCCCTCGGCGCGATAGGTGAAGAACTCGATCAGCGTTGGTCCATCGTTCGACCGGGCACGCTCGGCAGCCCATCTTACCGCCGCAAAGACCGCGAGCGCGTCATTGCCGTCGACTCGAAGCCCGGCGATTCCGTATCCGATGGCGCGCTGAGCAAAGGTCGCTCGCTCGGCTCCAGCGATCCCCGAGAAGCTCGAGATCGCCCATTGGTTATTCACCGTCGCGAGGACGACGGGGACGTTGTAAACCGCAGCGAAGGTCATCGCGCTGTGGAAATCACCCTCGGCCGTGGCTCCGTCGCCTACCCAGCCCATGGCGATGCGGCTGTCGCCCTTGATCGCGGCGCCCATCGCCCAGCCGACCGCCTGTGGGAACTGGGTCGCGAGATTGCCGGAGATCGAAAAGAAGCCGTGTGCCTTGTCCGAATACATGATCGGCAACTGGCGGCCTTTGAGCTTGTCGCCTTTGTTAGAGTAGATCTGGCACATCATTTGCGTCAGCGGATACCCACGGGCGATGAGCAATCCTTGCTGGCGGTACGTCGGGAAATGCATGTCGTCACGGTCGAGCGCCGCGGCCGCGGCGACGGCGATCGCCTCCTCCCCGGTGCACTTCATGTAGAAGCTGGTCTTTCCCTGCCGCTGGGCGCGGTACATCCGGTCGTCGAAGATTCGCACGGTCACCATGTCGCGAAGCATCTTTCGCACACTGTCGGCGTCGAGTTCCGGGTCCCACGCTCCAATCGGCTTGTTGTCTTCGCCAAGCACTCGAACGAGCATTGTCGCCAATTGATTGGTCTCGGCAGCGGGAGCGCTGGTGTCGGGCCGAGGAGCCTCACCCGCACGAGGGATTCCAAGCGATGAAAAGTCGGGCGTGTCGCCGGGCCTCAAAGCGGGCTCGGGAACATGCAACGCGAGCCTGGGCGCGTTGCGGCGCAGTGATGGGTCCTTGTCGCTCATGTTGCGCGAGCGCTTAGTCCCGACTCGCCGACGCAGCAACTGCTCAAGTAAAGCTTGCTTTACACGGCCCAAGCCCGTCATCGCCTTTTGAGAAGCCGCTCATCGAAAAGCGCTTGGAGTGACCATGCGAGGAGCGCGAAGCTCTGTCGCATGCCAAGGTCGTTCATGCTCGTAGCAGCGCTGCTCGCCGCGACGGCGACGCCAAGCCAGGTCTTTGCAGCGGACACAGTCTTTGTCATTCGGCACCTGCAGAAAGCGCAAGGGAGCGATCCGCCGCTGTCGGCCGAAGGCGCCGCGAACGCGCAGGCGCTCGCCGGCATGCTCGCAAGGAGCGGGATCAGGGCGATATTCGCAACACCGACGCGGCGCGCGATGCAGACGGCCGAGCCGTTGGCGACGAAGCTCGCAATCAAGGTGACAAGCTACGATCCGGCCCGCCCCGAAGCCCTTGCGGCAGCAGTAGGCGCAATCCCTGGCGCGGTCCTAATCGTCGGCCACAGCAATACCGTGCCCGATCTCGTCGCACGATTGGGAGGCAAGGGGCCGGTCAGCGTCGGCGAGCAGGACTACGGCACGGTGTTCGTCGTTACCAGCGACGGCACCGTCAGTCAGGTCAAGGTGCAGCGCGTGCCCTCAGTTGCGGGTCCCGGAGGCGCTGGCTAAGGCGCGGCCATGGCCGATCAGAACAGTGACATCCCGCCCGACCGCCTCTCGCTCGATCCCAGCAGCGATTTTTTCGACGAGGCGCTGCTTTCGCGCGGCGTCGGGATAAGGTTCAACGGCCAGGAAAAGACCAACGTCATCGAATATTCGATCTCAGAGGGCTGGATCCGTATTGCCGCCGGACGGAGCCGCGATCGCTATGGCCAGCCGATGACGATCAAGCTTCAGGGCACAGTCGAGCCATATTTCGAGGACCGGCCTGAAGGCGAAGCTCAGGACGGCGAGGCGTCCGAAGGATAAACGGCGCCTGCCCGCCGCCTGCCGCGCCATTTCCTGAACGCCCAGCCGCCTAACGCGACCGCGGCGAGCGTCGGTACGCTGCGCCTTGCAAGAGCTGCAGCCCCATAGCCGAGCATCGCGCCCTTGGCGCCTTCATGTTCACCCGCGACCTTGCCGCCCAGCCACGCACCGATGAGCTTCCCGATCATCCCTGATCTCCTTGATTTGTCCTGGCGTAAAAGCGCTGGGCTGGCGGCGAATGTTCCCAATGTGGCCTTGGCGGAATGTGCCAAGTCTTGGTCGCAAAATGCACCAACCTTGGGCACAGCCCGGCACTTTTCCGCAGTTTTCCGGGATTGGCACACTCCTTGATTAGCTATTGGGGTCGGTCCTCGAACCAGGGGCCGGAAAAAGGAGAGATCAAATGTCGTCGCAATCGCCATTCACCCGAACCCTCGTCGCGATCGCAGCAGCGCTCGCAATGAGCACCCTTGCGATCGGCGCGGCCGTCGGCCCCGCCCAAGCGAATGCCAGCACCATGAAGGTCTCCGTCAATGCCTGAACTTGAAGTCCTTGAAGCAAGGGTCCCGGTCCGCACGCCTCGACTGATCGAGGTCGAGACCGAGCCGAAGAGCGGGCGTTTCGCCCCCGTCGCCGGCTGGCTCAGCGGTCCCGTGTTCAGCCGCGCCCGTGACATCTTCGCGGCGAACATGACCGAGCTTCTCGACCGGGCAGAAGACCCGGCGCGGATGATCCGAATGATCATCATGGAGATGGAAGAAACGCTGGTCGACGTCCGTGCAACAGCGGCCCGTTCGATCGCCGACATCAAGGAGATGGGACGCGCGGTCACGAGGCTCGACGAGCTCCAGTCCGATTGGACGGCCAAGGCCGAGCTGGCGCTCAGCAAGGACCGTGAGGACCTCGCCAAATCGGCACTCGTCGAAAGGCAGAAGGCCGGCGAAATGGCTGACAGCCTCCGCGGCGAGCTCGACCAGATGGAGCAGCTGCTTCGCGGCTACGAGGCCGATATCGGCAAGCTCCAGGCAAAGCTGCGCGAGGCTCGCGCCCGCCAGAACGCCATTGCAGCACGCTTCGAAAGCGCCGTGACACGGGCCAAGGCTCGCGAGGCGATACACGGAAGCCGCACGCTCGATGCGTTCGCCAAGTTCGAGCTGCTCGAGCGCCACGCCGACTTCGCTGAAGGCCGCTGCGAGGCGCTGGGGATCAGCAGCCTTGAAGACGAGATTGACCAGCTGAATGCGTCCGACGCGATCGACGCCGAGCTCGAGGCAATGAAGGCCGCGCTGAAGACGCGAGTGAACTGACGGAAGGCAAGGGGAATATGACGATGGCACGCAAGATTTACCCATATTCGCTCGATCGCAAGGACGCGAAGATCGCGGGTGTCTGCTCGACGCTCGGCGGGATCAGTGGGATCGACCCGACGTTCATCAGAATCGCTTTCGTAGCCGCGGCGATCTTCCTCAGCTTCAAGCTGACGCTGCTCGCTTATTGCGGCATCGGCATCTACCTCGCGGTCCAGAAGAAGAAGTCGACCCTCAGCGACAGCCGCATGAGCGACTTCGACCGAATGGACCTCGTCTCGAAGCGCAAGCCGACCGTGCACGCGATGCGCACCGAGCTCGACGGGACCGACCGCCGGCTGATGGCGATCGATCATCACATCAACAGTCAGAATGAAGAGCTGGCGCGCGAGATCGAAGCGCTCCGCCGGGAGGAGAAGTGATGGAACCGCTGACGCTTGTAGTGCTGAGTGCGAGTATCATCGTCGGGTTTGTCGGGATTAGCCTGGCGGCGCTGAGAGCCTGGAACGGCTGGCTGGAGCTCAAGAAGATGGAGCTGAGCCAGTTCGCAGGCGAGCGGGGCCTGCCGCCCGCGACCGGCCGGATCGAAATGGCGGATCTGAGGGAAAGGGTCCGTAAGCTGGAAGCCATCGCAGCCGGAATCGACATCTAATTCCCCCAGCGCGCTTTGCTCCCCAGACGCGCTGCCACGAGAGGCGGTCCGGATCCCCTTCCCGGACCGCCTCTTTTCTTTTGACCTAGAGCTTCAACCCGAATCTCGGACCCGCCCAGGTCATCAAGAGATAGAGCGTGATGGTGAGCGCGCAGCCGATTGCAAGCGACGCCCAGAACCCGGCGCCGCTGCGAAGCAGTGCGGGCATCAGGAGGAACATCGGCAGCGAGGGAAGAACGAACCAGAAGGTCGCTTCGACATGAGCGGCCATGTTGGGGACGTCGGGCTTGTCGTGCCAAAGCCACATCATGCCCAGCACAGAGACGAGTGGAAGCGAAGCGATCAAGGCCCCGAAGCCGGGATAGCGTTTGGCGACTTCCGAGACGATGGCGATGAGGATCCCTGAAAGCGCGGCCTTGATCGCGAGGTAAAGCATTGGGTTGGTCCTGAATTAGGGCTTTGCCGAAGCATTGGCCGTTAGCCGATCAAGCGTGGTTTTGAATATGAGGAGCGTCTCCCGCATCCTCGAAACGCCCCGCCGCGTGTCGAAGGCAATTTTTTGGGCGCCTTGACTCTGTACCATGGTACGCAGGGTATGGGGCGGCTGCCCCTCGCTCGAGGCGTCGCACGAAGGAGCAGCTCTTGTTTCCCCCTTTTCTTGTCGCCGGGCTTGCCGCCATTGCTGGACCGTCATTCGCCCAGTCCATGCCGATGAACATGCCTGGCATGACGATGCCGATGCCCGCGCAAAAAGCGCCAAAGAAAACCCAGAGGAAAATTTCGAAGAAGGGCACCGCGCCGAAGGCCGGGAGGGCGAAAGACCCTGGCCTTGAGCACGAGGCCCACCCCGTGCCTCCCCAGGGACCGATCGAAACCCCCGCGCCTACGCCCACGGAGCAGGCAAAAACGGCGCCGGGCCGAGCGCCCATGCAGATGCCGCAGCAAGCGCCGACAGAAGGTGGCGAAGCGTCGCTCCAGATGCCGATGGGCCCGATGCAGATGGACGGGCGCGCCAGTCACCCGATGGCGATGTCGGGCGCTTTTGGCCGCTATCTTGAAGAGCGCGAGACATCGGGGACTGCATGGCAGCCCGATTCGTCGCGCCACGCCGGGCTTATGGCCATGAGAGGCGACTGGACGCTGATGGCGCACGGGCTCCTCAATCTCGTCTACGATCACCAGTCCGGGCCTCGAGGGGGCAACAAGGCCTTCGCGAGCGGCATGCTGATGGGCATGGCGCGGCGGCCTCTTGGACAGGGAACGCTGCAGCTGAAAGCAATGGTCAGCCCCGATCCGTTCATGGGAGCGAGCGGCTATCCTTTGTTGCTCGCGAGTGGCGAGACGGCGAACGGCCGCGATCGGCTAGTCGACCGCCAGCACCCGCATGATTTTTTCATGGAGCTCTCGGGTTCGGTGTCGCAGGACATCGGCCGAACCAGCAGCATCTTCCTCTACGCGGGGCTACCCGGCGAGCCCGCGTTCGGCCCGCCCGCATTCATGCACAGGGAATCGATTCTCGATTCGCCCGAGGCGCCGATCACCCACCATTGGCTCGACTCGACGCACATCACTTTCGGAGTGGTGACGGCGGGCCTGGTGCTCGATCGTCTCAAACTCGACGCGAGCCGATTCAACGCGCGTGAGCCCGATCAGCACCGGTGGAACATCGAGGCGGGACCGCTCGATTCGACCTCGATTCGCCTATCCTGGAACCCTAGTCGAACGCTTGCGCTGCAGGGCAGCTGGGCGCGTCTCAAAGATCCCGAGCAATTGGAACCGGGGGTGGATCAGGAACGGTGGTCGGCGAGCGCGCTATGGGCAGGCGAGTTCGGGCCGGCCTGGCACGCCGCCGCCACCATCGCCTGGGGACGCAAGTCGAGCGAGGGGCACACGGATGACGCCGTTGCCGCCGAAGCTTCGCTGAAGCACGGCCCTTGGACGATCTTTTCCCGCGCGGAGTGGACCGAGAACAGGGAGCTACTGGGACTTGTCGACAGCCCCGCCTTCCGTGTCGGCAAGATCTCGGTCGGTGCGATACGCGACTTTGCCATTGCCCGTCATCTGTCGTTCGGTGCGGGTGGCCTCCTTGCCCTGGATTTCGTGCCGGAGGCGCTCCATCCGCTGTACGGCAGCGGCAGTCCAACGGGAGCGATGGGCTTCGTCCGTCTCAAACTCGATTGATCTCATGAGGCGAGGTTTGAACTCGGCGGCCGGCCTCGGCTAGGGCTTCGTGGTGCACGCCCACACCCATTCCCACGACCATTCCCAAAGCGAGGTGAGCTTCGGTCGAGCTTTCGCGATCGGCATTGCGCTCAACACGGGCTTCGTGGTGGCGGAAGTCGTTTTCGGCTTTCTCGCAAACTCCATGTCGCTGCTCGCCGACGCCGGGCACAACCTCTCCGATGTCCTCGGTCTCGTTCTCGCCTGGACCGCCGCGATCATGGCGCGCCGCGCCGCTCCGCCGCGGTTCACCTACGGCTTCAAGAAGGCACCGATCCTCGCTGCGCTCGCCAATTCGCTGCTACTGATCATCGCTGTCGGAGCGATCGGGGCCGAGGCTGTACGAAGGCTGTTCCATCCCGCCGCTACCGTGGGCGCAATGGTCACCATTGTCGCTGCTGTGGGCATCCTCATCAACGGCGCGACGGCCTTGCTCTTTGCCCGCGGCCGCGAGCGCGACCTCAATGTCCAGGGCGCCTACCTGCACATGGCGGCCGACGCGCTGGTGTCGCTGGCGGTCGTGGTCGCCGGCCTCGTCATCCTCTGGACGGGACAGCAATGGGTCGATCCGGCGATGAGCCTCGCCGTCGCGATCGTAATCTTGTGGAGCGGCGTCGGCCTTCTCAAGGAATCCGTCTGGATGACGCTCGCGGGCGTGCCCAAGGGCATCGACGTCGACGAGGTCGCCGTCGCCCTTTCCGAGCTCGACGGCGTGGACGCGGTGCACGACCTCCACATCTGGCCGCTGAGCACGACCGAGACCGCACTTACGGCGCACATCGTCACGCAGCAGGCGGACGATTGCGACAAGCTGTTGGAAAATGCCCGGCTGCTCCTTCACGAGCGGTTCCATATCGAGCACTGCACGATCCAGGTCGAACGTCACCATCCTTCCCACCACAGTGATTGTTAGCTCATGAATGTAACCCACCTCGAATGCTCGCTGACAGGCGAGCATTATGAAGCCGGCCGGCCGCACAACCTCAGCAAGGCGGGAAAGCCGCTCCTGGTGCGCTACGATCTTGAAGCGGCGAAACGGACGCTCACCCGAGACAGCCTGGCTGCCCGCACTTCGGGGATGTGGAAGTGGCGCGAGCTGCTCCCTTACGACGGCGAGCCGGTAAGCCTCGGCGAATCGCAAACGCCGATCGTCGGCTTGCCGGGAATCGGTGCTCGGGAGGGTGCCTCGGCTCCGCTCGTGAAGGATGAGGGGAGGCTTCCAACGGGTTCGTTCAAGGCGCGCGGACTAGCTATGGCGGTGACCATGGCGAAGCAGTTCGGGATCGAGCGGGTCGCCATGCCTACGAACGGCAATGCCGGCGCCGCGCTTGCGGCCTACGGCGCCCGAGCGGGCATTCATACGATCGTCATCTGCCCCGCAGAGACGCCCGCGATCAACCTGACCGAGACCGCCGCCTACGGCGCCCGGGTCTATGTCGCGGACGGTCAGATCGACGAATGCGGGGCGCTCGTCGGCAAGGGCGCCGCAGAAGGGCGCTGGTTCGACTTTTCAACGTTGAAGGAGCCCTATCGGATCGAGGGCAAGAAGACGATGGGACTGGAGCTTGCGGAGCAGTTCGACTGGGAGCTGCCTGACGCGATCTTCTATCCGACCGGGGGCGGCACCGGGCTGATCGGAATGTGGAAAGCGTTCGACGAGCTGGAGGCGATCGGCTTCATCGGCCCGAAGCGACCCCGGATGTACGCGGTCCAGGCCGAAGGCTGCGCGCCAATCGTCCGCGCGTTCGAGCTGGGCGAGGAGTTCGCGCAGCGATGGGAGCATGCCGCCACCATCGCCACCGGGATCCGAGTGCCGAAGGCCGTCGGCGATTTCCTCATCCTGAGGGCCCTTCGCGAGAGCGGCGGCGGGGCGATTTCCGTTTCCGACGAAGCAATCGTCGAGGCTGTTGAGGATTCGGCTCGGGAGGACGGGTTCCTGTTCTGCCCCGAAGGCGGAGCAGTGGTGGCCGCGTGGCGGAAGGCATTGCGCGACGGGCTCGTCGCGAAGGAGGAGCGCGTGCTGCTGTTCAATTGCGCGAACGGCAACAAATACCCGCTGCCGGACCGCTCGAAGAGATTGAAGCTTGGCGAGGCGAGGCCCGAAGCGCTCTAGCCCACATACGAGTAGCCCCGGCAGGTTTGACCCTGCCGGGGCACCATGCTTCGTTTGTCTTTCGACTCCGGAAGCACCAAACAACAATAGCCGATTCTGCTGCCGGCGCGAGTCAAAAAACGCCGGCGCGACAACAAAGTTGTGGACGGAGCAGTGGACGACTCGGTGGGTAACCTGTCGCGACTCGTGGTGCTGCCTCAAAAGAAGAGCCCCGACACGCTCTCGCGTGACGGGGCTCCCATGCTCCTGATCCAGTGATCCGCGCCATCAACGAAGCCGATCCGCAGGCCTTTCAGCCCGGGTTCCGCCGCGGAGACGCGAGTCGTCGGTTCCGAAGCACGTGGATAGAACGGAAGGCCAACTTCTTGGTTCCTTCCCCATGACCAAAAAACGACACCTGAGAGTCGCGACCTACAACATCAATGGGATCAACAGCCGATTGGGGGTCCTCACTCGCTGGCTCGAGGAGTTCCGGCCGGACATCGCCGGTCTGCAGGAGCTGAAGTGCACGGACGAGGCCTTTCCCCGCGAGGCCATCGAGTCGCTCGGCTATTCAGCGATCTGGCACGGGCAGAAGAGCTGGAACGGCGTGGCGCTCCTGAGCCGGGTCGGTGAGCCCGTCGAAACGCGCCGAGCGCTTCCAGGCGATCCCAACCTCGAGCAGAGCCGCTACATTGAGGCAGCGGTGTGCGGAATCCTCGTCGGAAACATGTACGCGCCCAACGGCAACCCAAAGCCCGGGCCCAAGTTCGATTACAAGCTCGCGTGGCTCGATGCGTTGGGCGCGCATGCGCAGGAGCTGCTCGACAGCGGCGTACCGGCGCTCCTCATGGGCGATTTCAACGTCATCCCGACGGACGAGGACGTCTACAAGCCGGAGCGCTGGCTGAAGGACGCGTTGTTCGCTCCGGAGGCGAGGGAGAAATATCGGGCGCTGGTGGCTCAAGGTTGGACCGACGCGGTTCGCCACCTCTTTCCAGAGGAGCGGATCTTCACGTTCTGGCACTATTGGCGGAACTCGTTCCAGCGCAATGCGGGAATTCGCATCGACCACGCTTTGTTAAGTCCCGGCGTCGCCAAGAAGCTCAAAGGGGCCGGAGTCGACCGCCGGCCCCGCGGATGGGAGAAGACCAGCGATCATGCGCCGGTCTGGATGGATCTCGAGCTTTGAGCTTTGACTCTAACGTCGGGCAAGGCTCCGTTCAGGCCCGGAGTGGTACACCGGGCAGTTCGCACGCAGTGAAGCTCAAGGTTGCGGACCTTTTCTCGCAAGTGCATGTGATAGCGCTATCAAGATTGGTGGATGAACGATGCGAACAGCAATCCAACTCTTCGTCGCGGTCGCTCTCGCTAGCGGCGGGGCAACCGTCGCGTTCGGCCAAGTTGCGTCGACCCCGGCCGGCGGCGGCGGGGCCGCTCCCGGGACGGGCGATTCAACAACGATCACGTCGGGCAATCGGCAGAACAATGCCGAGTACAATCACCTGATCAATTCCGGCAACGACAAGCCCAAGGCCGACGACGAACGGCGGGTGCGGCATCGGCCCGCGGTCGCCGCCACGGCCGCCGATATCAAGGCCGGCGCCGCGTTGCGCGACATCAAGGGTGTGCCGATCGGGACTGTAGTTTCAGTTGATGCCGAGCAGGCGGTCGTGGACACGGGACAAACGAAAATCGGCGTTCCGTTGGTGGCGTTCGGCAAGGACGACCGCGGGCTCATGCTCGCCATGACCGCCGACAAGTTCGGCGAGCTGGTGGCGAAAGCGCGCGCGCACTGAGCAGCTTGACGAGCCGGGCCGCTGACGCGCCAAATACAAGCGTGGATCTGTCACACTCCAGGCCCGTCGCCGAATATCATTCTGTCGACCGGTCGCGATTCGAGGAAATCGAAGCGGCTCACGAGCCGGCCATCTTGCGCGGGCTTGTTTCCGACTGGCCGGCGACCAGGGCCGCGCGCCAGTCGACGGGAGCGCTGGTCGATTATTTGATCGCGCGCGACAATCAGGAGCGCATCCGGGCCTATCTCGGCGACCCGGCGATGAAGGGACGCTATTTCTACGGTGCGGGCGCCGACGGCTTCAACTTCGCGAGGGCAGAGACGACGCTGAGCAACATGCTGAGGACGTTGCTCAACCCCGCCGAGAAGCAGCGGCCCATTTACATGGGATCGACTCCGACGAGCCAGATGCTGCCGCGGTTCGAAGCCGAAAATCCGATGTCCCTGGTCGATCCGGCGAAGGCCCCCCCGCGAGTCTGGATCGGCAACGATAGTCGCATCGCGCCGCATTATGATGAGGCGGACAATATCGCCTGCGTCGTGGGCGGCCGCCGGCGGTTCATCCTATTCCCGATCGAGCAGGTGCAGAATCTCTACGTCGGACCGATCGACCGAACGATCGCCGGCCAGCCGATCAGCATGGTCGACCTCGCAGCGCCCGATTACGAGCGATTTCCAAAGTTCCGTGAGGCCGAGCGAAAGGCGCGTGTTGCCGATCTCGAGCCGGGCGATGCAATCTATATCCCCGCACTCTGGTGGCACGCGGTGCAGGCCCAGGGCGACGTCAATGTCTTAGTGAATTACTGGTGGACCGACCACGCTCCCGACGGGGGTTCTCCGATGCACGCCCTCGGCCATGGATTGCTCACGATCAGCCACCTGCCCGAACACAAGCGTCAGGCCTGGCGCGTGCTTTTCGATCACTATGTCTTCCAGACGGACGGCGAACCCGCGGAGCATATTCCGGAGCCCGCGCGGGGGATCATCGGCCGCTCGACGCCCGAGCTTCGGCGAATCATCAAGCAATATCTGATGCGGGCGCTGACGAGCCTCTGACCTTGGACATGCGGCGCCGCGAATTCCTGATCTCAGGCGCCGCCGCAACTTGCGCCCGTCCCGTGCGGGCCCACGGCAGAGGTCCGGTCGCTCCGACCTGGGCCTCGCTTGCGAGCCATTACAGCGTGCCCGACTGGTTCCGCGACGCGAAGTTCGGAATCTGGGCGCATTGGGGACCGCAGTGCCAGCCCGAGTTCGGCGATTGGTATGCGCGCCTGATGTACATGCGGAGTCGCATGACCTGGCAACAGGGGGAAACGCCGTATGACGATCATCTGCGGCGTTACGGTCATCCGAGCCGGACCGGCTTCATCGACATCATCGGGCAGTGGAAAGCCGAGCATTGGCGGCCCGAGGAATTGCTCACGCGCTACGTGAAGGCTGGTGCTCGTTACTTCATGGCGATGGGCTGCCATCACGACAATTTCGACCTGTTCGACAGCAAGCATCATCCCTGGAACTCGACGCGGATCGGCCCCAAGCGCGACATCGTCGGGACCTGGGCGCCGCTGGTCCGGGACGCCGGCCTGAAGTTCGGCGTTTCCAACCATTCGAGCCACGCATGGCATTGGTATCAGGTCGCCTACGGTTATGACGCCGAGGGCCCAATGCGGGGCCATCGATACGACGCTTATTGGCTGAGGGCGCACCATGGCCACGGCAAGTATTGGGAAGGGCTGGACCCGCAGGAACTCTATGCGGGTCCTTATTACGTACCGCCGGCGGGGATCAGATCCGACGAGGAGATGAACGCCTGGCACGACAAGCGCGACGGCCAGTGGCCCGAGACGGCACCGCCTGGCAACGCCCGCTTCGTCGAGAAATGGCTGCTGCGGCAGAAGCAGCTGGTCGAGGATTATCGTCCCGACCTCATGTATTTCGACGATACCGGGCTACCGCTCGGCCAAGCGGGGCTGGACGCGGCGGCGCATTATTATGACGCGTCGCTCGGCTGGCGCGGAGACATCGACGTCGTCATTTTTGGTAAGAAGCTGGAAGGGATTCAGCGCCGCGCCATTGTCGAAGACGTGGAGCGTGGCTGGGTCGACGAAATTCTGGAGGTGCCCTGGCAGACCGACACTTGCATCGGCAACTGGCACTATGATCGGCGGCTGTACCGGGACAATGGCTACAAGAGCGCGAAGCAGGTGGTTCAGCGGCTTGCGGACGTCGTGTCGAAGAATGGCAATCTACTTCTAAACGTCCCCATCCGAGGCGATGGCACGATCGACGAGAAGGAAGAGCGGATCGTCGACCAGATCGCCGCGTGGACTCAGCGGAACGGCGAAGCAATCTTCGGGACCCGGCCCTGGCGGCGGTTCGGTGAGGGGCCGACCAAGCCGCCGCCGGGAATGCTGAACGAAGGAGAAGCCAAGCCCTTCACCGCGCGGGACGTGCGCTTCACGAGGAAGGAGGGCGTGATCTACGCGATCATCATGGATTGGCCCAATGGAGAAACGGCAATCGGCTCCCTGAGCATTTCGGCGCGGCCTGGCGCAGTGATCGAAAGGATCGAATTGCTGGGTGGACCGATGCTCGAATTTTCGCGCGACGCCGATGCGCTTCGGGTCAAATTGCCGAGCGGCGAGGGGCTTCCGCCCGTCCTTCGAATCCTCGGCCGCGGTTTGGCCTAGCGCATCCTCACGGTTGTCGGCTTGCCGTCATAGGCCACTGTCGCGTCAGGCTTCGCGTCGAACGCCAGCGCGCGAGACGAGCCCGCCCTCACCCAGCGGACCTGGATCGTGCGTTTGCCGGCCATTCCGGAATAGCCGCTTCCCTCACGCTCCCCGATAGTCAGCGTCTTTGCAGCTTCGTCCCACTTGAGCGGGACGCGCGAATATTGGCCGTGCAGATATTGGCGACTCACTCCGTCGTCCTCGTAGAGCGAGAAGTTGCCGTCGGCGCCGGTGTAGACGTTGAGCCTCACGGGCGAGTGCGAGTTGTTCCCGGTGTGCTGGATTGCGGGACCAGTCGGCACGATCGAACCCGCTCGAACGAAGAGCGGCATGCGCTCGTAAGGTGCGCTCGCCGTGATCGTCTGGGCGCCGCGGGTGCTCCGGCCGGTATAGAAATCATACCACGTACCGGCCGGCAGATAGACCCTTCGTGAGCGCGCCATATAGCTGGTCACCGGCGCGACCAGGAATGCCGGACCGAACATATATTCGTCGTCGATGCCCCACGTCTTCCGATCGCCGCCGAAGTCCATCACCAGCGCCCGCATTATCGTCCCGTCGTCGAAGTAGGTGTCGGCGCCGAGCGTGTAGATGTAGGGCATCAACCGGTAACGAAGCCGATCGTACCAGACCATCGTGTTGTAGGTCGGTGACCCGGCCGCCGACATCTCGAAAATCTCGCGCTTGATGTTCTCGCCGTGACTTCGGAAGATCGGCGAGAAGGCGCCGAACTGGAACCATCGAGTGTTGAGCTCGCGCCATTCGGCAAGATCCGCGGGCGTCGGCTTCTGAAACCGCGGCTCCATCGTGTAGCCGCCGATATCGTGACTCCAGTTGGGATCGCCCGAGAGTGAGAAGTTGAGGCCCGCCGAAATCTGCTCGCGAAGATTGTCCCAGCGCGATGCGACGTCGCCCGACCAGACGGCGGCGCTGTCGCGCTGGATTCCACCGAAAGCCGAACGGGTCAGAATGAACGGGCGAACGTCGGGCTTGTCCGCGACCTGGTGCTGGTAGACGCCATCGACATGCACCAGCGGATATGAGTTGAAATATGGTTCTGCAGGGCCGAGCGCCGTGGGTCCCATGCGCCTCGCCGTCTCGGCAGGCGAGATGTTCGAGTGGAAGTCCGGCTCGTCGGAATCGAGCCACCACGCGTCAAAACCTTTGCTTTCGATGCCCTGCCGGACCTGGTTCCAGTAGACGTCGCGCGCCGCGGGATTGTAGGCGTCGTAGAATGCGTTGAAGTAGCCCGGTCCGACCCAGTCGAGATACTGCCACTTGATCGTGTCAGGGTCCTTCGGCTCCTCCGGACGCGGGTTCGACATACGCTCGTAGATCCCGTTGACGGCCTTCAGCGCATCATAGGTCGGAATGTCCTTGTAGTATTTCGCCCACACCGAGATCATCACATGCGCGCCGTTGGCGTGAATGTCGTTGACCATGCCCTTGGGATCCGGGAAGCGTGCCGGGTCGAAGCACTGACAGCCCCACTGGTCCTGCGGCCAGTAGAGCCAGTCCTGGACGATATTGTCGAGCGGCAGGCCGCGCTTGCGATATTCGTGAACGACTTGGAGGAGTTGGTCCTGTGTCTCGTAACGCTGCCGGCTTTGCCAGAAGCCGTAGGCCCATTTGGGCAGGATCGGCGCTTTGCCGGTGAGCGCGCGATAGCCGGCGATCACATCGTCCATGCTTCGTCCGGGAATGAAATAATAGTCGACGGCACGCGCGTAATCGGACGACAGCGTCAGCGAATGTCGGTCGGCCTCCGGCCGCGGGTCATTGTGGAGAAGCGCGATGTAACCGGAGTCGGGATCCCACTCGACGCGCAACTTGTGGGGCTGGCCGGCGGCGAGCTCGACGTCGAAGTTGTGGTAGAAGGGGTTCCAGTTCTGCCGCCATCGGTCGAGCATCTCGCGTCCGTCGACGAACACCTTGAAATAGCTCGAGCCATAGAGGCGGAAGCGGTGCAGCCCGCCGGAGTGCGGCGTGATCGTTCCTTCCCAGGTGACGTGAAGACCGGGAACGGTTTGCTGCATGTCCGCAGACCGGGTGCCTGTCGGCCAGCGATTCACGTCTTCGAGATACTGGAGCTGGATCGTCGGCTCCTGGCGCGTGACGATCGTCTTGCCGTTGACAGTGTAGGTTGCATTCCAGCCTGAGCCGCCGTTGACCTGAAGGCCGTCAGCGGGGGCGCCGGCGTAGGTGTAGGGCTCGGGATCGCCGAAGCGCGTGACCGAGTTGTTATCCCACAGCAGGCCGTAATTGCGCGTCGAAACGACGAACGGGATCGCGACGTCCATGTTGTGCTGCGCGAGCTCGACGTCCTCGCCGTTGTAATCCATCTGCCCAAGCTGGTGCTGGCCAAGCCCGTAGAAGCCTTCATCAGTGCCGTGGTTGAACTGCTGCGAGACGGACACCCACGGCTCGCCCTCGGCGCTGCTCGGCTTGAACGCAGGAGGACCGCTCTCCGTCAGCACCGGCCGCCCGGATGCATCGCGGAAGCTGACCTTTCCCGTCCTGAGATCGACGTCGGCGAACGCGTTTCTTGTGCTCAGCGTCACCGTTCGGGCCGTTTGGGTTATCGCGAAGCCGCCGGTGGCGGGCTTAGCCCTCACCATGAGGCTTTCGGGCATTGGATAGCCCTGTGTTGGCGCGAGCTCGGTCACCCGGATGATGCCGTCGTCGTAGGCCTGCAGCTGCACCGACACGGCGGGCACTTGCGTCGAATGAACGATGATCCCTGTCGAAGTCCGCTCGTAGTTCTGCGCAAGCGCTGCTGAGCTTGGCACAACCAACAAGCAGGCGAAGAGGGCAGGTCTCATCGATACGTCCCCATCCGGATCTTCAGCAGCACGGGCCGCGTGAGGTTCAGTCCATAGTCAATCTGATCGCCGTTCCAGCGCCGCTTCATCGTCCAGCGCCCATTCGCGAACGCGCCTTCTTCGACATCTATGAACTGCACGTTCTCGCCGGCGGGCTTGTCCAGGCCGAAGCGGATGCGGACATCGGATCCGGCGAGGAGAAACTCGTCCGGGCCAAGTTGGATGACCGCTGCTCCTCCGACCGGTAGCTCCTTCTTCGGGTTGGGCGGCATGTCGATCCAAGTCCAGTCGCGCTCGCCAAACTCCCACAGTCCGTACATCGCGGTCAGCTTCCAGCGGCCGAGCGTTGCCGTTTGATCCGAGGCGTCCTTCGGCTTCGCGAATCCGATTGTCGGATGCTCGAACGAAAGCCTTGCCCAGTCGCGCGCGGCAGGCGCGAGCAGGCGGTACTTCGAGGCAAACGCCTCGAGGGTGGCGGGATCGAGCTGCTTCGCGCCGAGCGGAAAGTTCGAATAGGCGGTCGAATCCATTCCAAACGGCGCCCAGCCGATGGCGCCTTCGCCCAACGCCAACCACAGGAAGCGGGAATATTCGGGCGCGTTGCCGTTCTCGGGAACGAACAGGGCGTTGTCGGCGCGTCCGTAATTTTCGAGCTGCTTCAAGTAGGTCTTCTCGTCGCGGTCGTAGAGATCGGGAGCGAGAAGCGTC
The DNA here is from genome assembly GCA_045810725.1 of Sphingomonas sp. Lineage (GTDB taxonomy): Bacteria > Pseudomonadota > Alphaproteobacteria > Sphingomonadales > Sphingomonadaceae > Sphingomicrobium. The sequence goes on from JBJMVK010000132.1 coordinate 17,643, forward strand.
AGGTGCGGCGCAGCGGCTTTCCAGATGTCGATGACATTCCAGTTCGGGCCGCCGCTGGCGCCATATTGCGAGCCCTCTTCCTTGAACGGGTCGCTGAGCGCGGCGTTCGCATACATCGGCAGGTCGAGCTCGGCCTGTCCGGCGGCTGCGACTTGGTCGACATAGCGGGCTGTGTACCAAGCGTTGAAGGCTTGGTCGGCTTTCCAGCCGTAGACTTGCCCCCAAGTGCCGCTTTTGCCCTCCTGCAGCGCGAGAGACGCTGGGACAGTCTGGGCGAACAGCCGATTGGCTTCGGCGGAGAAATCGCGCGGCGACTGGTAGCTTCCGGTCTCATTCTCGACCTGCACCGTAATGACGGTGTGCTGCGGGTCGATCTCTCGGATGTGGCGCATAAGAGCGGCGAAGGCACGGCTGTCGGCCCGCAAGGTGGATGGCGCGAGCGGCGTCAAGACATAATGCGCGTTCCCGTCCTTGGTGACCATGCGCGGGAACCGCTTCGTGTCCGTCTTCACCCAGTCCGGAGCGTAGCTCGCGCTCGTGTTCTTGAACGCGCCGAACCACAGCAGTACGAGCCGGACATCATGCTGCCTTGCTTGTGGAAGCAGCGCGTCGACCCAGGAGAAGTCGAACCTGCCCTCGACCGGTTCGATCTGTTCCCAGGCGACGGGAGTCTCGAGCGTGTTGGCATGGAGCTGGTCGACGACGGGCCACACCTGCGGAAGCATCGCGGGATAGTTGCTGCTGTTGTTGGTTTGCGCGCCGAGCATCAGAAATGGCCGCGCATCCACGAGGAGGGCGTGCCTGCCTCCGGACTCCACGACCCGGGGAAGGGGCGAAGGTTGGGCAAGCGCGCCGGCTGTGGCTGCGCACAGCAAGCTCCCGAGTACTAACGCCCGCACGCTTCGCATGATTCTCCCCTCGCTGTTTGCATCGCCGGTTGGTAGCGCTAACGCAAGAGCCGAACAGGAGCGGGTGGGGCGATGTCGCGCATCATTATATTGCTGGCCTGGATCGCGATTGCGGGCAGTCTCTTCGCGCTTCCCGCCCGCGCCGAAACGACGCAGGAAGTGATCAACAAGGCGCCCAACGCACTCGCGCTCACTCCTCCGATGGGCTGGAACAGCTGGAACAAGTTCGCCTGCGACGTGAACGAGAAGGTCGTGCGCGACACTGCCGATGCGATCGTCGCTTCGGGAATGCGCGATGCGGGCTATCAATATGTCGTGGTCGACGATTGCTGGGCGGGCCCGCGCGATTCGAAAGGCTTCATCAGCGCGGACACGCAGCGCTTTCCGTCCGGCATCAAAGCGCTCGCCGACTATATCCATTCGCGCGGGCTCAAGTTCGGCATCTATTCTGACGCCGGCCGGTTCACCTGCGGTGGGCGTCCGGGAAGCCAGGGCCATGAATATCAGGACGCGCTCACCTACGCGGGGTGGGGCGCCGATTATCTCAAGTACGACTGGTGCAGCACCGGCGACCGCAACGCCAAGGAAGCCTATGCCGTGATGGCAGACGCGCTCCGCCAAAGCGGACGCGAGATCGTCTTCTCGATCTGTGAGTGGGGAACGGCGAAGCCTTGGCTGTGGGCGAAGAACGTCGGGAATCTGTGGCGCACCACCGGCGACATCTTCGACAGTTTTTCAACCAAGGACCCCAAGCGCGACTGGGCGCATACCATGACGGACATCGTCGATCTGAACGAACCGCTATGGCAATATGCCGGGCCCGGACATTGGAATGACGCCGATATGCTCGAAGTCGGCAATGGCGGCATGACTCCAGCGGAATATCGCTCGCACTTTTCGATATGGGCGATGATGGCCTCGCCGCTGATGGCGGGGAACGACGTTGCGCAGATGGACGCAACGACGCGCGCGATCCTGCTCAACAAGGAGGTGATCGCCGTCGATCAGGATCCGCTCGGAGTCCAGGGCCACCGAGTGCGCAAGGATGCGAATACGGAATTGTGGGTGAAGTCGCTGAAGGATGGCGGCCTCGCAGTGCTCTTGTTCAACCGAGGCGATGGCCCGACGACGATCAGCGCATCGGCGGTCGAACTCAGCTGGCGGCTCAAAAGACGGGCGAAGGTCCGTGATTTGTGGGCGCACAAGGATCTGGGACGCTGGACGGGCACGATCGCCGCGACAGTCGAGCCTCACGGCGTCGCGATGTACCGGATCGAGCCTTAGGCTCTCGCCGCCACTGCTGCGTAGTTCTTGATCACTGCCTGGGTGGATGCGTCGCGATCGAAGACGCTGTACCAGCCCTGCGGCTCGTGCGGCGGATCGCCGACATAGCTGGTGTCGCCGCGAACGAAACGGTGGTCGCGATGCTGAGCGCGGCCTTCGCCTCCCCAACCCCAGAAATTGCATCCCTGAAGCGGGCCGCCCGAGTGGATGCTGCGGAGAACCTCGGCATAGATGAGTTCGTAGAAACGGTCCTTGAAAATTGTCGAAGTGCCGGGATCGAAGCTTCCACCATCGCGCGGGAATCCGAATTCCTCGATTATGAGGGGCTTGTTGAGCTTGCGCGCGATGCCGACCTGCTGCCCGATGTAGTCGTGCGTGTTGCGCTCGACGGTCGGCCAGGTACCTGAAAGGTCATTGGGGTCGGCCCAGCTCCAGTTCTGCGGCCAGATATGCGCGTTGACATAGTCGACCGCCGGCGAGCTGTGCGCAGCAACGACGCATTGCGCGTCATTCAGGCAACCCTGCGTGCCCTCGCTGCCGGTCGACACCATGTGGTTCGGGTCGATCGACTTGATTAGGCGCGCCGTCCCGTCAATCCAGGCGAGATAGGGCTTCATATGCCGGCGGCCCGCTTCATCGCTTCCACCGGGCCGCGGCTCGTTGGCCAGTTGCCACGACAGAATTGCCGGGTCGTCCCGGTAGAACCTGCCCGTCACGCTATTGCGGCGCCCGACGAGCGCGCGGACATATTCGTCGAACATGCGCACCGCGGAAGCGTGACCGTAGAATTCGGAACTCATGTCGGCGAACTCCGGCCACGGGTGGGCCGGGTCGTTCATGTTGATGTAGCGCCCGCCGTTGGTCCAGTAGAGATAGGTCATCATCCCGCCCGACCATTCCCAGAAGTTGGTCAGGTAAATCACCGCAGTGAGGCCTCTTTTGCCCATTTCGGCGAGGGCATGGTCGAGGCCGTTTAAAAGGGTTCCATCGAAATGGCTCGAGCGGTTGCGGAAGGTCGGGCGCACGGAATTTTTGAGCGGCGAGAATTCCGAGCTGCCGAGGATTCGGACATTTTTGATGCCGAGCCCCGCGAGGCGGTCGAGCTCGCGCTTCAGCCGATCGCGGTTCCCGATCGGCGCCGCCGCTCCGAGATAAGCGGCGTACCACATGTTCGTTCCGACAACCCTGTAGGGAGCGCCGCCCAGGCGGAAGTCGGTCCCGCTCGCCCGCACGAAAGGCGACCGGCGCGGTGCACTCAAAACGGCGCTTCCTGCAAGCAATGCTGTCGTGCCGACTAGCATGTCCCGCCGAGCGATCGATGCGACCATCATTCTCTCCCCGATTTCGGCAAGGCTATTTCACTGACGAGGAGCTGCGCAAGATAGCGCTACCAACGAGCGGCGAAACGTCGGCAAGTCGACAGCGCAGGGGGGCTGTTGCCGTTGAGCAACGGCGGCAGCCGAATTCGGTCGCCTTTCATGCGCGGATTGACTGGCGTCAAACTTTGCATACGAATGCATGCCGCTCACGAAAGTGGGCAGGGGAGAGATTTGGAAGCAACGGGCCGGATGGCCGCGGAAGCATAAAAATATGCAGCGCGGCCAACGTTTCGAAGCTTTTCTGGTAGCGCTACCATCCCCTGCGACTCGGGAGCCCTGGTGACGGGAACGAGGGGAGAGAAGTATGTTCGGATGCTCGGCACGGTCTGCGCGTATCTTGCGCTGTGGCGCATCGACGATGGTTTTGGGTGCAGCGCTTCTGCAATCCAACATGGCAATTGCCCAGACGCAGACGGCGCAGCAGGACGTTGCGACACCGCTGAGCGGAAGCACTAGCACCGAAAAAACGTCGCCTCCGAGCGCCCCCGAGAAGAACGCCATCATCGTCACGGGGCAACGCAGAGCGCTTCGCACTTCGCAGCAGATCAAGAGGAACGCGGACACGGTCGTTGATTCGATCACCGCGACCGACATCGGTGCGTTCCCCGACAAATCCGTCGCCGAAGCGCTGCAGCGCGTTCCGGGCATCACCGTCAACCGGTTCGCCGCTACCAGCGACACGGCCCACTTCTCGGCCGAGCCTTCGGGCGTCATCATTCGCGGCCTTCCCCAGGTCCGCTCCGAATTCAACGGCCGTGACACTTTCAGCGCCAACAGCAGCCGTGGCCTCAGCTGGACCGATATCACTCCGGAGCTCCTTGCCGGCGTCGACGTCTACAAGAACCAGACTGCGGACATGATCGAGGGTGGCATTGCCGGTTCCGTCGATCTTCGCACGCGCGTCCCGTTCGACGCCCCGGGCCAGCTGATCCAAGTCGGAGCCCGCGCGAACTACGGCGATCTCGACAAGAAATGGACGCCGGACCTCAACGGTTTCTATTCGAACCGCTGGCAGACGGGCGCCGGCGAGTTCGGACTGATGGGCGACCTTGCATATTCGCACGTCAAGACGCGCTCACAGGGCATTCAGTACGGGCGCACGGCCATTATCGAACATGGCGCGCCGGACTGGCCCGCGGAGGTATTCTGGCCCGCCTCGATCAACTTCCTGAACAACGAATATGATCGTAAGCGGTACGGCATCTCCGCGGCGGGACAGTGGAAGAGCAACAGCGGCAAGGTGCTCGCGACGGCTCAATATCTTCGCTCGCTTTACAAGAACAATTGGCGCGAGCGCACGCTGGGCAGTTTCGGCCTCGGGCCTGACCTCTACAGCCAGGACGTGTTCACGCGCGTCAATAGTGGCTCGCTCCCGGGGCAAATTCCGATCGAGGCGCCCGGAACGCCCGATTTCGTGTTCGATTCGAACGGCAATTTTGAAGCCGGCACGCCGAACAAGCAGGGCCCCATCTGGTGGGGCGCTCCACCGAACTGGGCCGGTTCCGGCAGTGCGCCCGGCATCAACGTCGGCTACGGCGTCAATGACCAGGGCCAGCCGATGTTCAATTCGTGCAACCCCGGCAACACCCAGGCGATCGGCTGCGTCATCGGCCCGAATGGCCAGGCGAACTACGGAACCGACGTAGGTACTGGAAGCCGCATCAACCAGAACCGCAGCATGACGCAGGATGCTGCGCTCAATGTGAAATGGGATCCCACGAACGACCTCCATTTCAATTTCGACGGGCAGTATGTGAAGTCGAAGGTCGACAATTACGACTTGTCGATGGAATTCCACTCCTTCGCCAATACGACGCTCGACGCGACCGGCGAGCTTCCGCGAATTTCCTTCAGTCCGCCGACGAACATCAATCAATCGGAAGGCGGGCTTTCGAACCCTGACAATTGGTACGTGCGCTCGATCTCGGATCACCTCGAGGATAGCAAGGGGCACGAGTGGGCGCTTCGCGCCGACGGCCAGTACGATTTCCATACCGATTGGCTGAGTTCGCTCAAGTTCGGCGGCCGCTTTGCGGACCGCAAACAGCTGGTGCAGTGGAGCACCTACAACTGGCAGAATATTGCCAATACCTGGACCGACTGCGACCCTGGCGGAACAGGGACGAACCCGCACCCCTATTTCAACCTCGACAGTCAGCCTGGCGGCACCTGCATTTCCACCGGCGAGACGTTCAAGGGATATCCGAGCGGCTTCTACGAAGTCGACAACTTCGGTACGCCTTTCTTTGGCGGCAGCATGGGTAAATTCCCGTTCGTGCCGTTCAGTTTCCTGGAGCAGCACAAGGCCGACCTGTTCAGCTTCGATTTGACGGGCGTTGGCCAGTTCGTGCCGATCTGCCAGCGGAACGGGCAAGTCCCCGGAGTGACTCCGGTGGAAATCGACAATAGCTGCTTCACGCCGAACGAAATCGCCAACGTCGAAGAGAAGACGAAGGCGGGTTACGCCATGCTCAAGTTCGGCGGCCCCGACGCGATGCTCGGAAGCATCAAGGTCAGCGGCAACATCGGCTTGAGATACGTCCAGACGGACGACAGCAGTTCAGGGGCGGTGCGTTACCCGACGATCTCTGGAGACAGGACGCTCTGTCCGCACGTCGCTGCGGTCCCCGGCGGCATCGTGGGCAATGCTCCGCTTCCGGGCGAACCTGGCTTCAACGATCCCAATCATCCGCGGCCGCCCGGAACGGCTTATTATCCTGCATATTGTTACCTGAATGCGGGCGACGTGGCATTCGCGAGCGGCGGGGGCACTTTAACCTCGGCGAGTAACAGCTTCCACAATTTCCTGCCGAGCTTCAACATCAGGTTTGACCTCACGCCCAAATGGCTGGTGCGGTTCGCCGCTTCCAAGGCGATTTCGAGGCCTGACATCGGGTTGCTCAAGAACTTCGTCGATATAGGGCTCAGCTTGCCTGCTAGTAACCAGCTCTCGGATCCCCGGTGGACAATCGGGCCTGATGGGCAGCCGACCGGCGTCAATCCCACCTATACGGCGCAAGCGTTCAATCCGTACCTGAAGCCGACATCAGCCTGGCAGTACGACCTTTCGATCGAGAACTATTTCGCGAATGTCGGGCAGTTCAGCTTCGCGATTTTCTACAAGAAGTTCAAAGACTACATCCAGTACGGCGTGTTCAACCAGAACATCGCCAATGGCGACACTACGCGAACCGTTCGGGTCACCGGCCCGGCGAATGGCAGCGGCGCGACGATCAAGGGCGCCGAGATCGATTATCAGCGATTCTTCGACTTCCTTCCGGGCGTGCTCAGCGGGCTCGGCATTCAGGCCAATGCGACTTACGTGAAGAACAGCGGTGTTCCGAACTCGGCGTTGACTCCAGTCGGCGCTACTGGCGAGGTGACCAACCCGGGCAATGCGCACACGGCGCTCAATCCGGGAACCCTCGAGGGCCTCTCGAAGTGGACCTACAACCTCGTCGGAATGTACGAGAAAGGAAGGGTCTCGGCCCGGGTCGCGTATAACTGGCGCTCGAAATACCTGGTCACAGTGGTCGACTGCTGCGTCTATCTGCCGGTGTGGCAGAAGGCTTCGGGCTTCCTCGATGCCTCGCTCCGCTACCGGCTGAACGACGCAATCGAGTTCAGCATCGAAGGCAGCAACCTGCTCAACACCAAGACGAAGTTGCTGCAGCAGGTGACGGATACGACGAGCCCCGAAGGCAAGATCATCCTCACTCCGAACGCCTGGTTCCAGAACGACCGCCGCTTCATTCTGGGCGAGCGCTGGAAGATGGCGGATGCTGCGGCGCCACCCCCGCCGCCTCCAGTGATGCTGCCTCCGCCGCCACCGGCGACGCAGACTTGCCCGGACGGATCGGTGGTTGACGCAGCGGCGGCGTGCCCCATGCCGCCTCCACCTGCGGCGCCTCCGCCACCTCCACCGGCAACGGTGCCCGAGCGCGGCTACTAATCGGAGGCTTCACCAAGCTGCAGCCATTTGCCGGCGTGAACATGAGAAAAGGGTGCCGCTTCGAATGAGGCGGCACCCTCTTTGCTGCGGAAAAGCGCGTGACGCGAGGGGGCGGCTAAAGTAGCTCCCGAAGAGGCGACGCGTGAAAGCAGGCTAGTGAATCAACCGCTTGAAATCGTGATTCTCGGGGGCGGCACGGCCGGCTGGATGGCGGCGGCCGGCTTGGTTTCGCTGATCGCGCCGAGCCGCTGCCGAATCCGGCTGGTCGAATCAGACGAGATCGGCATAGTCGGAGTCGGCGAAGCCACGCTGCCGCATATCAAGAACTTCAACGATTCCATCGGCATCGACGAAGCCGAGATGATGCGAGCCACCAAGGCGACCTTCAAGCTTGGCATCGACTTTGTCGACTGGGGTTCGAAGGGGTCGCGCTATATTCACCCGTTCGGGGTGCACGGTGGAGCAGAGGCGGGCCTCGGCTTTCACCAGCAATGGCTCCGGTCGGTGTCGGCCGGTCGCAAATGGGGCCTCGAGGAGTTTTCCTTCGCGTGCATGCTCGCGCGTGAAAATCGCTTCGATTTCCCGCCGCGCGGCAAGACGCTCAACTCGACCTTCGCCTACGCCTATCACTTCGACGCGAGCCTTTATTCGCAATTTCTGCGCCAGTTCTCCGAGCCGCGGGGAGTCACTCGCATCGAAGGCAAGGTGCGCGATGTCGAGCAGGATCCCGAAACCGGCGACGTCCGCGCGCTGCTAATGGAATCGGGCGCGCGGATCGAGGGCGACTTCTTCATCGACTGCTCGGGATTCCGTTCGATCCTGCTCGCTGGCAAGTTCGGCGCCGACTGGGAGGACTGGTCGAAGTGGCTGCCTTGCGACCGCGCGCTGCCCGTTCCGACGGAGCGCTGCGGAGACCTCACGCCTTACACACGCGTGAGCGCGATGGACGCGGGCTGGCGCTGGCGCATCCCGCTGCAGCACCGCACCGGCAACGGTTATGTCTTCTCGAGCCGTTTCACGGATGAAGACAAGGCGCGCGAGGAGCTGCTCGCGAGCCTCGACGAGCCCACGCTCGCCGAACCAAGGCTGCTGAAGTTCCAGGCGGGACGGCGCAAGAAGTCGTGGCAGCGCAATTGCGTTGCGCTCGGGCTTTCGAGCGGCTTTCTCGAACCGCTCGAGTCGACCAGCATCTATCTCGTCCAGATTGCGATCATGCACCTTCTGCAGCTGCTTCCGACGCCGCGCCACGATCAGCGGCTAGTCAACGAATTCAACCTGCGGATGGACATTGAATATGAGCGCATCCGCGACTTCCTGATCCTCCACTATCACCTCAATAGCCGGGACGACACGGAGCTTTGGCGCTACTGCCGCTCGATGGAGGTGCCGGACACGCTCCAGCGCAAGATGGAGCTGTTCCGGCACTCGGCGATCGTGGAGCAATATAGGGACGGCCTGTTCACGCCGCCGAGCTGGCTGGCCGTGTATCTCGGTCAGGGCCTAACGCCTCAACATTATAATCCGATCGCAGACGGCCCGCCGCTCGAGCGGCTGCTCGGCGAGCTCGATGAGCTTCATTCGGACATCCGCGACCGGGTCGACGAAATGCCGCAGCATGCGACGTTCCTCGCGCGCTACGCCAATTCGGAGCAGGCAAGCGAGGCCCTGCTGCACGAAGCCGAAGTCCGGCTGTGAGCAGACGCGTCGAATCCGTTGCCGTTGTCGGAAGAGACGCGCCGGTGTGGCTTGCCGCCGCCGCTGTCCAGCGCGCGCTCGGCCGCACCGGCGTTCGAGTCCAGGTCGTCGAGCTGGATTCCCAACTTTCGACGGTAGACGTCTATGCAGCCATTCCCTCGCTCGCCGCGTTGCACCGACTGCTCGGGCTCGACGAACGCCTCGTGCTCAATGTTTGCGACGGCGTCCCGATGGTCGCGCAGCGGTTCTCCAACTGGGCGAAAGCTGCGCAGCCGTACTTCGTCGCCTATGACGACGAGCCGCTGCCGGGCGGCGATCTGACGTTCACCCATTATTGGTCCAAGGGCGCGCTCGAGGGTTTGCGCGCCAGCCTTCAGGATTTCTCGCTCGGCACCGCCTGTGCGCGGCTGAACAAGGTCCCAGTTCCAGGAGCCGAGCCTTCGCCGCTGTCGGCGAGCTACGGCTACCACCTGGACGCAGCCCGATATTCTGAATTGGCGAAGCAGCTTGCACTCCGCCTCGGGGTGGAGCCCGGAGTGGGACCACGCAACATCCACGTCGATGGCGATCGAATCGAGGCAATCGATCTCGCCGACGGCACGCGCGTTGCTGCCGACCTTTACCTCGACGCTTCTGGGAGCGAGGCGCGGCTGATCGGCCGACTAGCCGGCGCGCAGCTTGAATCCTGGGCCGAGTGGCTGCCGTGCGACCGCTTGCTTGCTGCAAGCGGTCCGGAGCTTAAGACGCTGCCCGCGTTCAGCCAGGTTTCGGCTTTCAATCGCGGCTGGGTCGGCCTTTTCCCGCTGCAAACCCGAACCGGCATCGTCGCCGCTTATCGTTCTAGCGCGATCGGCGATCGCGAAGCCGCCGAGCTGGCGAGCGTCATTTCGCGCATGCCGATCACCGGCGAAGCGGTGGTGAGCGAGCTTAGCCCAGGCATCCAGTGCAGGCCGTGGATCGGAAATTGCGTCGCCATCGGCCGGTCGGCGATCGCGGCCGACCCTATCGGGGCGCTTGACCTTCACGTGACGCACGGCTGCATTTCGCACCTGATGTCGCTGTTTCCGGCCACTGCTGGCGATTTCCCGGAGGCGCAGGCCTACAACCGCTCGGTGCGATCATTCGGCTCCGACCTGCGTGATTTCCAGGCCGCGCATTATCTGCTCAATCGCCGCTTCGATGATCCGTTCTGGGATGCAATCCGTCAGGTCGAGATGCCGGCAAGCCTCAAGCGCAAGGTCGACATGTTCGACGCGCGCGCAGCGGTTCCGCTGAACGACGACGAATCGTTCTACGAACAAGGGTGGGCCGACCTGCTGGCTGGGTGCGGAGTTCATCCCAAGGGCTATGATCCGCGCGTGGATTCGCTCAGCGACGAAGCGCACATTCGCAAGGTCCAGCAGCGTTTGCGCGACGTCGCCGAACTGGCGAAGCGAATGCCGGGAGTTGACCAGTTTCTCGGCCTCGAGCAGCCGGCAAGTGCAGAGGTGAGCGGATGACGTATCGAGCGCTTCGTGACATCGTGATCGTCGGCGGCGGAACCGCCGGGTGGATGGCGGCGGCCGCGCTCGCGAAATGCGCAGGCACTCAGCAGCACCGCATTATCTTGATCGAGTCCGAGGAGATTGGGACCGTCGGCGTGGGCGAATCGACGATCCCGCCGATCCAGACGTTCAACCAGCTGCTCGGGATCGACGAGGACGAGTTCGTCCGCGAGACCAGCGCGACCTTCAAGCTCGGGATCGAGTTCGTCGACTGGAAGCGGCTGGGGCACAGCTATTTCCACAATTTCGGACTGCTCGGCGCGGACCTCAAGACAGGCGTTTCGTTCATCCATTACTGGCTGCGCTGGGCGCAGTCCGGCGGCGATCCGGACCAGTTGCGGTTCAGTTCCGAGGCGCAGGCGGCCCGCCTCGGCAAGTTCGGAAGGGTTCCGCCGAGCCAGGGCGGCGCGCAGCCGAACATCAATTACGCCTTCCAGTTCGACGCCTCGACCTACGCCGCCTACCTGCGCCGCTATTCCGAACGGCGCGGAGTTGTTCGGAAGGAGGGAAAGGTCGTTAATGTCCGGCAAAACGGGCAGACCGGCTACATCGAGGCCGTCGAGATGCAGGACGGGTCGACGGTCCGCGGCGATTTCTTCATCGACTGTTCGGGTTTCCGAGGTTTGATCATTGAGCAGGTCTATGAGGCCGGGTTCGAGGACTGGAGCCATTGGCTGCCCAATGATCGCGCGGCGGCGGTCCCGGCGCAGCGGATGGCGGAGCCGTCCCCCTTCACGCTCGCGCGCGCACGCGAAGCCGGCTGGCAGTGGCGCATTCCGCTTCAGCACCGCACCGGGAACGGCTACGTCTTCTGCAGCAGCTACATTTCGGACGACGAGGTCGCTTCCACGCTCGTGAAGTCTCTCGAGGGCACCGCATTGGCCGACCCGAAATTCCTTCGCTTCAAGGCCGGCAGGCGCAAAGCCTCGTGGGTGAAGAACTGCCTCGCGCTGGGACTCTCAAGCGGCTTTCTCGAGCCGCTTGAATCGACCAGCATCCATCTTATCCAGGCGGGGATCACGAAGTTCCTGGACTTCTTTCCCGAGCGCGAGCCGGATCCGATCCTGATCGACCGCTACAATGAGGAAATGAGCTTCCAATACGAGACGATCCGCGATTTCATCATCGCCCACTACAAGGTGACCGAGCGGGAGGACACCGAGTTCTGGCGCTACTGCAAGCACATGAGCATTCCCGACACGCTTGCCGAAAAGATCGAGCTGTTCATGTCGCGGGGAGAGGTGAAACCACGCTGGGCGGACATCTTCACGGAAGTGAGCTGGTTTGCGGTCCTCTATGGCCAGGGACTGGTTCCCACCGGCCATCATCCGGTCGCGGATGCAATGTCCGAGGACGATCTCGAACTCACGCTTTCGAGGATCCGCAACGTCATCAGGCAGCGCGTTGAGGGACTGCCCTCGCACGGCGATTACATCCGCAGCTGCTGCACAGCCGAGCAGGCGACGAGTGCGGCTTGAACTACGCTGGAATTGAGCTTGGCGGCACCAAGTGCGTCGCGATCCTGGCGCGCGGACCTGACGACATTATCGCAAGGGAGACCGCGCCGACGACAGCTCCGGAAGCAACACTGGACGCGCTCGAGCGGATTCTTGTGCGCTGGCGGGAACAGCATGGGATAGATTCGCTGGGAATCGCCAGTTTCGGTCCGGTTGGTCTCCATTCGGACTCGCCGACCTGGGGCCATGTGCTCACGACGACCAAACCGGGCTGGAGCGGGACCGACGTTGCGCCGCGGTTCGCCGAGCGCCTTGGCGTTCCCGTCGGTTTCGAAACCGACGTCAACGGCGCCGCTCTCGCGGAAATGCGGTGGGGCGCCGGCCAGGGCATGCGCGATTTCGCCTACATCACGGTTGGCACCGGCGTTGGCGTCGGTCTCGTCGTCAATGGCCATCCGACCCGCGGCTTCCTCCATTCGGAACTCGGCCACGTGCGGGTCGCCGAGCGCGCCGGCGAGGAGTGGGACGGCGTATGTCCATTTCACGGATCATGCGTGGAAGGACTGGCATCGGGGCCTGCGATCAAGGCGCGGATCGCACCGCGGGACGTGGATCAAATCGGGCCCGACGATCTCGTGTGGGATGCCGTCGCCTGGGCAATTGCCCAGCTTTGCCATGTCATTGTCTGCGCTGCGGCGCCCGGAGCCATTGCGATCGGCGGCGGAGTGATGGAACGGCAGCCGCACCTGCTTCGCCGGATCGACGCGATGCTGAGGCAATCGCTGGGCGAGTATATGCGGCTGCCGCTTCAAAGCGGCTATGTTCGAGCACCCGCGCTCGGCAGCGACGCCGGGCCGCTCGGCGCCATCGCCCTCGCGATGACGGCTAGGCGGTAGCGCCAATCAGGAGCAGCGCTCCCGCAGCGTCGATGCGCTCTCCCGGTCCGACGAGGAGGCAATCGCCGGGACGAGCGCGATCATTTCCAGAACGGATCTCGCCGTGCAGGGGGATCACCCAGCGCTCGCGATCGGTGAACGTGTCTTCATGCGTCTGGGCCAGGGTGAAGGGTGGTCCATCGACCAGCAGCATCTCGCCCCCGGGGGAGAGATGCTGCGCCAGCGAATGCGGATAGGGTTCAGGTCGAGCCACGGCAATTCCATCGTCGAGATGAAGTTCGCGGGGACTGCCGTAATCGTAAAGGCGGTACGTCACGTCCGAGTTCTGCTGGAATTCGATAAGGGAGATTCCGCCGCCGATCGCGTGGATCGTTCGGGGCGGCACTAGGAAGAAATCGGCCGCTCTGACCACTCGCCAATCCATCAGCTCCTCGATCGAGCCGTCGAGCGCAGCGGCGCGCAGCCGCTCGCTCTCGACCTGTTCCTTCAACCCTAGGCCCAGCATCGAGCCCGGCTCGGCATCGAGGATGTACCAGCATTCGCTCTTGCCGCGCGAGAGGTCGCGCTCTTGCGCCTGCGCGTCGTCGGGGTGCACCTGGATGGAAAGCCGCTCGCTCGTGAAGAGATATTTGACGAGTAGCGGCTTGTCGCCCGCGCCGGTGAACCAGACCTCCCCGATCCGCTTGCCGCGCGGTGCATCGAACATCTCGGGAAGCTCGGTTCGTCCCCACGGTTTTTCGACATAGCGGCGCTCGAGCTTCACGTAAGGATCCGCTTCAGCACCGGCTCTATGACCGTCGCCATCACGTCGTATCCGGCTTCGGTCGGGTGAACTCCATCATAAGCGAGGCCAGGCTTCATCGCTCCGCTGCCATCGTCCAGTACCGGATGATAATCGACCCACGTCGCGCCGGTTACATGCGCAAGCTGCATCAGGCGGCGGTTGAGCTCGGCGATCGAGTTGCGCGTCTCGACCTTCGGCGCCCACGGGAAGCTCCCTGCAGGTGGAACCGATGCGATCATTGCCTCGATCCCGTGCCGCTGCGCAATATCGGTCATCGCCCGGATATTGTCCTCACTCATCTGCGGCGTCATCGGCCCGGTGTTTCCGGCAATGTCGTTGGTGCCGCCCATGATGTGCACCGCGCGCGGCTTGAGCGCGACCACGTCGCTCATCATTCGAAGCACCATCTGGGAGGTAGTCTGGCCGCCGATTCCGCGGTCGATCCTGCCGGCTGTGAAGAAAGCGGGCCGCTTGTCGAACCAGCCTTCACTGATTGAATCGCCCATGAAGACCACGTCCACCTTGGCCGTCGATGCGAGGAGCGCCCGGTTTTCATCGGCGTAATAGCCGGTCATCCCAAAATCGCGGCCGAACCAGCCATGGAACCAGCTGTTCCAGTCCGTTCCCGGCGGAATCTTCTGCTTCGGCCACGCAGCGGTCGGCACAAGCAGTGCGGGACTGGCCAGTGCGGCTCGGATCAGATGGCGGCGGTCCAGCCTCATAGCCGGTCCTCCAACGAGCAAAGTTGCGGTCGAAGCGGGCCTTCGACACTGACTCCCTTCGAATCGAAGAGCACGTGCTCTTGGCTCTCTGCGGTGAATCTGGGCCATTGCGGGACTCCAGGCCCGTTCGGGTCGCCCGTCTTCACGAAATTGATCCAGTAAGGCTTCATCGACAGCCCCGGTGCGAAGGTGGAATCCGAGAAGGCATAGGGAATTTCCGCCGCATGTGAGGTCTTTCCGCCGTTCGGTGCGGAATCGAACTCGTAGCGCCACACTGCCGCGCCGAGTTGCGACAAGAGCTGCGCGAGATGCTCCGTCGGACAGCGGAACACGACATCGGTCCCGATCTGCTGATCCAACGATCCCAGCCGCGGATCCTCGGGCGGATTCGGCTGGTCGGCATGATAATAAGCACGTGCGGCGGCTTCCTTGGATCCGAACGTCCTGGCGATGATCGAATCGCGGCGCGCGCGGTCCGAGCCAAACTCGATCTTGTTGGTGCCGGCGATCACCGGCCGTGGCGGTGCTTTTTGAAGCAGCGTCCGAGGATCGGTCGGGAAGACCTTCCCGTCGACGGTCGTGCGCAGCCACATCATGTCGTCCGACTGCATATTGTCGTCGTGAAGCTTGACGTCGACGGCGAGCAACGCCGCCACCGACATTTGACGCATTTTCTCGATGCTTCCGCCTGCCTTCAACAGGTCGTCTGCCTGAAGTCCGATGCGCTCGGCATCGGCAAGGCTTCGAAAGGTCATTCCAAAGCCCGGCGTTCCGCTTTCCATGATCGCTTTTCCAAACAGCCCGTTCGCTTCTGGAGCAGCGAGCAGAAGGCTGACGTCCTGGGCCCCCGCGGACTCCCCCGCGATCGTGACATTGCCGGGATCGCCACCGAACCTGGCAATATTGTCATGAACCCAACGCAGCGCCGCGATCTGGTCCATGATCCCGTAATTCCCCGATCCGCCCTGCTCGGCGCTGAGGGCGCGATGCGACAGAAATCCGAAGATCCCGAGCCGGTAGCGAACCCCGACGATGAGCACCTGGTTTCCGACATCCGACAGGATGATGTCGTTGGGGCCCCCGGCGCGATTGCTTCCGCCGTGGATCCAAACCAGCACCGGGAGCCTCCCAGAAAAAGAGGGCGTTCGGACGTCGAGGGTCAGGCAGTCTTCCTTCCCGATCACATAATCGGAATAATTCCAGCCCTGGTCATTCTGGATGCAGGAGGCGGGCTGTCCCGTCGCATCACGCACTCCCTTCCATGGGATCACCGCCTGCGGCGGTTTCCAGCGAAGTTCCTCGACGGGGGGAGCGGCGAACGGGATCCCGCGAAAGAGAAAGCCGCCACCGGCCGCAGGAGCGCCTCGAACCGTCCCGCCCGCGACGGCAATGACCGGCGAAGCGGCGGGCGCGGGCGCTGCGGCAAGGACAAGGGCAAGAACCTCCAACGCTTTCAACAATTGCGCCTCCCACCTTCCCCGCCAGCTTGCGGCCCTTGATGAAGGTTAGCGCTAACCTCATTGCTTGTGCGACCGATTTTTCGCTGCCAGTCTGCGGCCATATTCGAAAGGATGCGGAGTGCAGCAACAGCGCCAATCGGCCGGGGTGACCGGCGCCTATGTGATCGTCACCTGCCTGTTTTTCGCGTGGGGTTTCATCACCTCGCTCGTCGATCCGCTAGTCGCTGCCGTCAAAGGGATTTTCCACCTCTCCGACGTCGAGGCGCAGCTGTCCGCCTTCGCCTTTTTCATCGCTTATGGAGTGATGAGCCTTCCCGGCGCCGTGATCGTGGCGAAGCTTAAATCGGTGCCCAGCGTGCTCATCTCGCTTGGCCTGATGGTGGCGGGCTGCCTCATCATGCTGCTCGCGGCGAACATGGCGGTTTATCCGGTCGTGCTGCTCGGCCTGTTCGTCCTGGCGAGCGGGATCACGGTGCTGCAAGTCGCCGCCAATCCGCTTTCTGCTGCGCTCGGCACTCCCGAACGGAGCCACTTCCGCCTCACCTTCAGCCAGGCCTTCAACAGCCTCGGCACCTTCATCGGTCCTTATCTCGGCGCGTCCTTGTTCCTGAAGGGCGTCGAGGTGAAGGAAGGCACGGTCGTCACGCCCGCCGTCCGCGCTGCCTCGCTCCATGGCATCGACCGTGCATTCTTCTGGATCGCCGGTCTCATCATCCTCATCGGCGTCCTCATCTACGCCGGCCGCAAAATGATCGCTGCCGCTGCCCCGCCGCCTCCGCACGAGACCGCGGACATGGGCGTCGGCCGCACGATCCGCGAGGCGATTTCTTCGCCCTGGGCGCTGTTCGGCGGTCTCGCCATCTTCCTTTACGTCGGGGCGGAGGTGTCGATCGGAACGCAGATGGCGCTGTTCCTCAACAGTGCCGACGTGTGGAACGTCGCGCTCGAGCGCGCAGGCAAGTTCGTCAGCCTCTATTGGGGCGGAGCGATGGTCGGCCGGCTGGTCGGCTCCGCGCTGCTTACCAGGGTTCCGGCACCGCGCCTGCTTGCAGTCTTCACCGGCGCGGCATGCCTCCTGTGCCTGTTCGTCTTCGCGGTCGGCGGCGTGCCCGGCGGCTATGCGGCGCTGTCGATCGGGCTATTCAACTCGATCATGTTCCCGGTCATCTTTACGATCACCCTCGAACGGTCGACCGCGTCGGAAGAGGCGACATCGGGATTCCTTTGTTTCTCGATCGTGGGCGGCGCGATTCTTCCGCTCATCGTCGGCCTGGTCTCGCAGCGCAGCAATTACGTGACCGCGTTCATTGTGCCCGCGCTTTGCTATGCGGTGCTGCTCATGTTCTCGCTGGCGTCCAGCCGGGCGCGAACCCACCTCCGCGACGAGCCGGCCGCCGCGACGATCCACTAAACCGAAGCGACACGCCGTTCGATGAACTCGCTCGCCAGAGGCAGCCGCTCTGCGGCCGTTTCGTAAGCGCGCCTCAACTCGGCCATGGCGCGCAGAACGTCGGCGTCGGGCATGGCCGCGGCGAGCGGGTCCGCCTCGCTTGGGAGAATGTCCTGCCCTAGCATCACCGCGATCCAGCTCGGCACGTCGAACAGCTCCTCATTGTATCGGAACACGCGGCCATGCTGGCGGAAAAGCTCGATCTTGT
Source organism: Sphingomonas sp. (assembly GCA_045810725.1). GTDB lineage: Bacteria > Pseudomonadota > Alphaproteobacteria > Sphingomonadales > Sphingomonadaceae > Sphingomicrobium. Next base: position 35,382 of record JBJMVK010000132.1, read on the forward strand.
GCCGAAGCGTGTCGGGGAGCTCCATGTCGCGCATCTGCCTCCAGAACGGCTCCGGGCGCCGGTTCGCGAAATAGTGGAGGATGATGAAGTCGCGCACCGGCTCGTAGCTGTTCACCATGTCGCGGTTGTATTCGTCGCGCTCAACCGGATTGATGCCGCGCCCGGGGAAAAGGCTCAGAAGCTTCTGAACGCCGTGCTGGATCAGGTGGATGCTGGTCGACTCCAACGGCTCGAGAAAGCCGGACGAAAGTCCGATCCCGATGACGTTTGCTTCCCATGCCTTGCTTCTCCGCCCCGCGGTGAAGCGGAGCCGCTTCGGATCCGCGATCGGCTCGGCATCGAGCGTTTCGACAAGGATACGCTCCGCCTCGTCATCCTCCATGAACGCGCTCGAATAGACGTGGCCGTTGCCCGTCCGGTGCTGAAGCGGGATGCGCCATTGCCACCCCGCCGAATGCGCCGTCGAGCGGGTGTAGGGGAGCAGCGGCTCCGAGCGCGCCGAGGGAAGCGCGATTGCGCGGTCGCAGGGTAGCCAGTGCGACCAGTCTTCGAAGCCGACGCCCAGCTGCTGGCCGAGAAGGAGGCTTCTAAAGCCGGAGCAGTCAATGAAGAGGTCGCCGCGGACCCGTCGATCGTCGTCCAGCGCTACGGCAGTGACGAAGCCGCTCTCCCCGTCTTGCTCGACTCCGACGATCTTGCCTTCGATCCGCTCGGCGCCGTGCGCCGTGGCATATCTGCGCAGAAACTGGCCGTAAGCGGCGGCATCGAAATGGAAGGCGTAGGCAATCTGCGAAAGCACATCGGCTGGCTGCGGGGAGGGGTGGCCGAACCGGTGCAGCGCGGCCGCAACCGCGGACATCGAATAGCCGGCAAGCGGCCCGACCGAGGGATTGCCGCGATGCCTCAGCCAGAGCTGGTGAAGCGAAAGCCCGTTGAGTGGCCGGCCAATCTGCCCGAACTGATGGAAGTAGCGATGGCCCGGTTCGGTCCAGCCCGCGAACTCGATCCCAAGCTTGTAGGTCGCGTGGGTCTCGCGGAGGAACTCGGCTTCGTCGAGCCCTAGTTGATGATTGAACTCGAGGATCGGGGGGATCGTGCCTTCGCCCACTCCGACAGTGCCGATCGCTTCGGATTCGACGAGGACGATCCGGCGCCCATCGCCTTGCAGGAATTTCGACAGTGCGGCCGCGGTCATCCACCCCGCCGTGCCGCCGCCAACCACGATGATCCGCCTGATTGCCCCTGTCTCAGCCATCAGCTTTCACTACGGCGTTTCGACCCGGATGAAAGCCCTTCTACGGCTGGCGATACGGAACCCAGTCCCCGAGGTTGCATCCGGGGCCGGCGATGATCGCGCCCGGCTCGAGCCCGCGGACCCGGTCGCCCCGGCAATATTGGCCGCCGACTCCAGCTTCGACGATGGTCGTGTTCGCCTCGTTGAGGCCGGGGCAATCGGCGGCCAACCGGTCGATCCAGATCGTGCGGCCGTAACCGTAGGCGACTGTCCGTGGATCGAGGACGTGGAGATTCTCTGCCGGATTATTGGAGATGCAGGTTTGCGCAGGGCCCGCTGTGCGCCCCGCAATGACTTGGGCAAATCGAGCCTCCGGCGGCGCGACGGGGCGAGTGCAACTCGCCAGCAGGCCGGCAGTAGCGATGAGCATCAAACTGCGCATGCAGGTCCTCCTTCAGGTGAAACGCAGGATCGTTGGTGACCGCTGCCGGGAACCGGACTGCGTCGAAACAAATCGCCTTGTACCACGTGAGATCGTGCGGCGGCGATGCCGTTCCCGCGCATGGCGGGAGGTGGGACTCGCTCTGGAACTATGCGATCGAACCATTGCACCACCATTTCGCTTCGATCGCCTGTCTCCTTCGTAAGCTGAACTTCCATTGCGACGCGCGTCCGGTCCATTGTTCCGCCAATGGGTGGAAAGGTTCACGCGGGGAAGTCGACCCGGCCATTTTTGACCTGCAGGATCACGTTCTTTGGAAACCCGCCGTCGAGCGTAAGTGAGTGCTGGTCCTGGACGATCGCCCGTTGCTCGTTCGACCTACCGGCGCGCCACTGCGCCCCGACGAAGCGATAGCGAAGCCACAGGTCGTATCCACCTTCGGCTGACCCATGGGCGGCCTTCATCACGAGGAGGAGCGCAGCCGCGAGCCGGCGGAGAGGAACCGTTGACAACATTCGCTTCAACCTAGCATTGGTAGCGCTACCAGGAGGAGTGATGGAGCTCACACGCCGTCGGGCGATCGCCTGCGGGGCCGCGGCATTGGCGACCGGGGCTGCCGCTCGTCCCCTCCCGCGCAAATCGCTCGACGCTCTGGCTCGCCGAAGCGGCCGGCGGTTCGGATCGGCCGTCGCATGGAGCGCGCGCGGCGCCGACCGCGGCAGCTTCGCCAATCCGGTCTATGCTCAAATCCTCGAGCGCGAATGCGAGTTGCTGGTGCCAGAGAACGAGCTCAAATGGCAGTGGAGCCGCCCCGGACCCGATCGCTTCGATTTCCGCCAGTTCGACGCGATCGCCGATTACGCGATGGCCCGCAGCTTCAAGCTCCGCGGCCACACGCTCTTCTGGACGCCGGCGAAATGGTATCCCAAGTGGCTGGCTCAAACGCAGTTCCACTCCGCCGCGGAGGCCGAGCGGCTGCTGGTGACGCATGTGCAGACGGTCTGCCGTCGCTACGGCAAGCGCATCTATTCCTACGATGTCGTCAACGAGGCGGTGCAGCCGGAAACCGGCTCGATCCGCGACACGAATGTGACTCGTGCGCTTGGGGGCGAGCGGTTCCTCGACCTCATGTTCCACACCGCTCGTGCCGAGGCGCCGCATGCGCAGCTCGTCTACAATGACTATATGAGCTGGGAACGCAACCGCGAGGATGAGACGCACATCAAAGGCGTGCTCAAATTGCTCGAAGGATTGCGCAAGCGCGGGACTCCGGTCGATGCGCTTGGCGTTCAATCGCACATCCGCCTCTTGAAGCCACTTTCGGTGGCCGAGATCGTTCGCGAATCCGAAGGTCAGTGGCGGCGCTTCCTCGATGAGGTGGCCGGGATGGGGTACCAGCTTTTGATCACCGAGTTCGACGTCAACGATCGCCTGGCGCCGACGAGCATCGCGCGCCGCGATCGAATGGTTGCCGATTACGCCAAGGCTTATCTCGACGTCATGCTGAGCTATCCGCAGCTGCGCGACATGCTCTGCTGGGGACTGTCCGACCGCTACAGCTGGCTGCAGGGATTCGATCCGCGAGCCGACGAGGCGCGCAAGCGGGGAACGCCGTACGACGCCGATTTCCGCCCCAAGCCGCTCCGGGCCGCGATTGCCGATGCTTTCGCGCAAGCGAAGACGCGCCATGCGTAATTGCATCACCGCTTTGGCGCTGCTCGCCGCTGCGGCGCCCGCTTCCGCCAAACAGGCTCCTGCGCAGTTCGACTGGTTCGAATATCGCGGGGACGACGGCATCGCCGCGAGCGGTCCAGACGAATATTCCAATCCCATCCTGCAGGGCTTCTATCCGGATCCCAGCATCGTCCGGGTCGGAAGCGACTACTACCTCGTCAACTCGACCTTCGACTGGTTCCCGGGCATGCCGATCTTCCACAGCCGCGACCTCGTTCGCTGGACGCAGATCGGGAACGCCATCGACCGGCCGACCCAGCTGAAGTTCGACAAGCTCAACTCGTGGCAGGGCCTCTACGCCCCCGACATCAGCTGGCACGACGGCACCTTTTACATCGTCAACACCTGCGTCGGCTGCGGGGGGAATTTCGTGATCACCGCAAAGCGTCCGCAGGGTCCGTGGTCAAATCCCGTTTTCCTCCCTGACGTGGAGGGAATCGACGCATCCTTGTTCTTCGACGACGACGGAAAGGTGTGGATTGTCCACAACGGTCCGCCGCCCGAGAAGCCGCGCTACGAAGGCCATACCGCGATCTGGCTGCAGCCGTTTGATGCAAGGGCGCTCAAGACGTTCGGCAAGCCGCAAGTGCTTGTCGATGGCGGCGTCCACCCGGAACAGAAACCGATCTGGATTGAAGGCCCGCACATATTCAAGAAGGACGGATTCTACTATTTGATCGCGGCGGAAGGAGGCACCGAGCAGGGACATTCGGAAGTCGTCTTTCGAAGCGACAAGGTGACCGGGCCTTATGCCGCGCTCGCGAGCAACCCGATCCTCACCCAGCGCGACTTGGCCAAGGACCGGCCCCACCCGATCGCCTCGACCGGCCACGCCAAGTTCGTCGACACCCCAGCGGGCGATTGGTGGGCGGTATTCCTCGCCGTCAGGCCCTACGATTCGGCCGGTAACTTCAACACCGGGCGCGAGACCTTCATGATGCCGGTCCGCTGGAGCAACGGCTGGCCACGGATCACCGAGCCAGGACATGGCGTGCCGTGGACCGCGTCCGCGCCGAAGCTGGCGAGGCAGCCGGCGCCGCGGGTCCCGACCCACGGCGACTTCACCTACCGGGAGGAGTTCAATTCCCCCAAGCTTGCGCCTTATTGGATGCAGCTGCGCAATCCGGCCGATCGCTGGTGGCGAATCGCGAACGGCGCGCTGCACCTCGATGCTCGGCACACCTCAATTGCGGATGAGGGGAATCCCTCATTGCTTGGTCGCCGACAACAACATCAGAACGCGACGGTTACGGCAGCGATTCGCTTCGTCGCATCCGACGATGCGGCCGAGGCCGGGATCGTGGCTTATCAGAATGACGCGCATTGGTTTTTCATCGGGGTTGGAAGCGATCACGGAAGGCCGGTCGCGCGCGTTCGCCGCCGCAACAATGATACAGGCGAAGGGGTGATCATTGGACAGGCGCCGCTGCCCGTCTCCGGCTCGCAGTTGCAGCTTCGAATCGCAGCGCATGGCGCCAGCTACGATTTCGCGTGGAGCACCGAAGGCCGCCGCTGGCACACGCTCGTGGAAGGCGCGGACGGCACCATCCTCAGCACGCCCAAGGCCGGCGGATTCGTCGGCGCGGTGTTCGGCCTGTACGCCCACGACGGAAGCAGCAAATGATCGCCGAACCATATCTCGCGGATGCGCAGCGCTACGACGGGCGCATGACGTACCGGCGCTGCGGCCGGAGCGGGCTCGATCTGCCGGCGATCTCGCTCGGGCTGTGGCAGAATTTCGGCGGCGCAGACGTGTTCGAGACGGGCGGCGCGATCCTCCGCCGAGCGTTCGACCTCGGCGTCACGCACTTCGACCTCGCGAACAATTACGGACCGCCATACGGCTCGGCGGAAGAGAATTTCGGCCGCTGGATGCATGCCGACTTCCGCCCCTACCGCGATGAATTGATCATTTCGACCAAGGCCGGTTACGACATGTGGCCGGGCCCGTACGGCGACGGTGGGTCGCGCAAATATCTTCTTGCGAGCCTCGACCAGAGCCTCAAGCGGATGGGCCTCGACTACGTCGACATCTTTTATTCGCACCGGGTGGATGAGACCACTCCGCTGGAGGAAACGATGGGCGCGCTTGCCCATGCCTACCGCCAGGGAAAGGCGCTCTATGTCGGAATTTCATCTTATTCCGCCGAGCTCACGCGCAAGGCGCACGCTATCCTGACGAGCGAGGGGGTGCCGCTGCTGATCCATCAGCCTTCCTATTCGATGGTGAACCGGTGGGTCGAGCAGGGGCTGCTCGGCACACTCGATGAGCTCGGCGTCGGCTGTATCGCTTTTTCGCCCCTCGCTCAGGGCCTGCTCACGAACAAGTACCTGCACGGACTTCCGGAGGGCGCGCGGGCGACGAGAGAGGGATCCTTCTCGAAGGACTTCCTGACTGCGGAGAACCTGAATCACATCCGCGCGCTGAACGAGCTCGCGGAGTCGCGAGGACAGACGATGGCGCAGATGGCGATCGCCTGGGTGCTTCGCGATCCGCGCGTCACTTCCGCACTCATCGGCGCTCGAACCGTCGCACAGCTTGAAGATTCGCTGAGCGCATTGCGAAAACTCGACTTCACCGACGACGAGCTTTCGCGCATCGATTCGTTGGCGAAGGATGCCGGCATCGACATCTGGAGCGCATCGTCATCGATCGGCACGGTCGAATGAAGCGCTGGATGGTCGCGGCGCCGCTTCTCGTCCTTTGTGCCGCTGCTCCCTCGAAGAAGCCTGAACCGCAGATCGCGATCACGATCGACGACCTCCCGGTGCACGCGCCATATCCGCCGGGCGTCACGCCGCTCGAGGCCAACCGCCAGATGATCGCGGCGTTGAAGGCTGCGCGCGTTCCAGTCACCGGCTTCGTCAATGCGGCGAACGTCAAGGATTTCGATACTATGGAGGCGCTGCGCGAATGGCGCGCGGCGGGCTTCGTCCTCGGCAATCACACATGGTCGCACCCGCATCTCAGCGAGCTCAGTCTCGACGAGTTCGAAGCCGACTTGGCCAAGGACGAACCGCTGCTCAAGAAACTCGGGGGCACGAGCGACTGGCGCTGGTTCCGATATCCCTTCCTCGACGAGGGCAAGGACGCGGCGCAACGGGTTGCCGCGCGGCAGGTGCTGGCCAAACGCGGCTATCGTGTAGCCGACGTGACCACGGGATTTTCCGACTGGGCTTGGACCCCGGCCTATGCACGCTGCACGACGAAGCATGATCCGGCAGGACTAGCGGAACTCGAGCGTCTCTACCTTGCCGCGGTGAAGGAGAGCATCGTCGACGACCGCGAGACTTCGCGGCTGCTCTATGGCCGCGACATTCCTTACGTCCTCCTCATGCACGTCAGCGCGATGAGCGCGCACATGATGCAAAAGGTGCTGCTTATCTATCGCGGCGCGGGATATCGTTTCATCCCGCTTGCGGATGCGGAGCGAGATCCAGTCTATCTGGCCTACACCAACCTTCGCTTGCCGCCGCCTCCGACGCGCGGCGAGGCGGCGAAGGAGAGGGGAGTGAAGCTCCCGGCGCCCCCTTCTTTTTCCGCGAAGCTCGACGCGATCTGCGCCTAGGCGGCGCCCGAGCGAACGCCGTCGATCCAGGTTTCTGCGACCTGTAGCTTATCGTCGAGCAGCACCAGGCTCGCGCGGTAGCCATCCGCGATGCGACCGAGCTCGTGGTCCAGTCCGAGGAAGGCCGCCGGGTTTGCACTTGCCATGGTTACTGCATCGGCGAGATCGAGGCCGAGCATCGACCTTGCGTTGCGGACCGCACTTGCCATGTCGAGGTCGGAGCCGGCGATGGTTCCGTCGGCGTTCGCGGCCTTGCCGTCGACCACTGAGATCGTCTCCCGGCCAAGCATGAAGGTCTTGCTGCCCCCGACGCTCGGCATCGCATCGGTGACGAGCATGAAGCGGCTGAGCGGCGCTGAGCGAAGCGCGAGCTTAAGCACGCGCGGGTCGACATGGTACCCGTCGACGATGATGCCGCACCAGCTCTCCTCGTCGTAAAGGGCCGCGCCGACCACGCCGGGTTCCCTCGCAGTCAGCTGCGACATGGCGTTGAACAAATGGGTGAAGCCGCGAAGGCCGTTGCCGAGCGCTTCCGCGATGCAGTCGGCCGAAGCGTTGCTGTGCCCCGCGCAAACCAGCACTCCGGCATCGCTCAGCCTTCGGATCGATTCGGCCGGCACCTCTTCCGGGGCCAGCGTTACGATTGTCCTGCCCCCGGTGCCCCGGCTCACGATACCGATCTCTTCCTCGTCGATCGGCCGGAGCTTCTCCGCGTCGTGGATGCCCTTTTTCTCGACGTTCAGGAACGGCCCCTCGATGTGGATTCCAAGAAGACCCGGAACGCCGGCGGCGATCGCCGCACGCACGGCTTCGAGCGCTTCCTCGATCTTGCCGGCATCGTCGCTGATGAGCGTCGGAAGGAAACCAGTAGTCCCGAAACGCCGATGCGCCGCTCCGATCGCAGCGATAGTGTCCACGCTTGGATCGTCGTTGAACAGGTGATCGCCGCCGCCGTTCACCTGCGTGTCGATGAAGCCGGGGACGAGCATCTGTCCCTGGAGGTCCAGGGAAGCAATGTCCGCTGGCAAGTCGTCGTCAGCAAGGATCGTCGCGATTCGCTCACCGTCGATGACGACCGTTCGGCCGGTCTGAAACTCGCCGCCGACAAGCACACGGCCGTTCACGAGCGCTTCGGCCATCAGCGGGTCTCCGTCACCTTCGCCAGGTGCGGCGGCCGGTCCGGATCGAGCCCGCGCGCGAGTGCGACGGAATTCGCTGCGCGGTAGAAGGACTGGATCTGGACGATCGGTTCCAACAGAGGCGCACAGCCAAGGGTCGGTAGGGCGGCGCAGCCGGCCGCCTCGCCTCCCGCCAGGAACACCCGCGCTCCACGCTCCGCAAGTATGGTCCCGGTCTCTTCGACGCTGCGGCCCGTTTCGTCCGACTGGCTGAACATCAGCGCCGGAAAACCTGGGCGGACGAGCGCCATCGGGCCATGCCGAAGCTCGGCAGTGCTGAAGGCCTCGGCATGCAGTTGCGAGGTCTCCTTGAGTTTCAGCGCGGCTTCCTGCGCGATTCCAAGGCCGATGCCGCGCGCGAGAACATAGAGGCTGGTCGCGCCTTCCAGTCCGCCGACCAGGTGCGACCAATCGAGCTGCCAGCTCTGGTCCAGCAAGGCTGGCAAGTTGCTCAGGTCATTGCGCAGCACGTCATCATCGCTCCACGCTGCGACCAGGCGCGCGATCGCTGCGAGCGAGGCGATGAAGGACTTGGTCGCGGCAACACTTCTCTCGGGGCCCGCTGCAAGGGGGAACGCTTCGTCGGCTATGTCCGCGAGCGGCGATTCGGAGTCATTCATCAACGCGAGCACCCAGGCGCCGCTGGCCTTGAGGCTCGATACGGTTGCCAGCAGGTCGGGGCTTCGGCCGGACTGGGAGATTGCGATGCACACCGCTCCAGCTACGTTGAGAGGGGAGGCGTAAACCGAGGCGACCGACGGAGCGGCAGATGCGACCGGCACGCCGCAGCGCGTTTCGATCGCATATTTGGCGAAGGTCGCGGCGTGATCGGAGCTTCCCCGCGCGCAGGTCAGGACGAGCCGGGGCGAGCGCGCTCGAAGCGCAGCGGCGATGCGCTCCAGGTCCGCGGCGGCCGCGCCCTGCCGCGCCACGGCCTCCGCCGCCTCGGCGGCCTCGCGGAACATGTCCGTGACGCGATTGGGATCGTCTCTCATCACTATTGACGCACGCTAACGATGTGCCGGATGCTCGCACAATGGCAAAGTTGAGAGGGGCTTGTCCTGTGGACTTCAGTCGATGAGCCAAATTATCCTGGCCGCGCCCCTTGCGGGCTGGCTGACGAGCATCCGCGACGTGCCCGACCCGGTCTTTTCACAAGAGATGATGGGCGCCGGCTTGGCGATCGATCCGACCGAGGGAAGCCTTTGTGCGCCATGCCCTTCGGAAGTGATCCTGGTCGCACCGACCAGGCATTCGGTAACGCTTCGAACCGACGAGGGAGCGGAGCTGCTGATCCACATCGGTCTCGAAACGGTCGCTCTCGCCGGGCGCGGCTTCGAAGCGCACGTGAAGGAGGGGGACCGGGTCGCGACTGGAGATCCGCTGATCAGCTTCGATCTCGACCTGGTCGGGCTCGAAGCCAAGAGCCTGGTCACGCCGATCGTGCTGACCAATGCGGACGAGTTCCGGCTTCTCCCCGAGCCGGCCGGTCGGCTGGTCGAGCGCGGACAAAAAATCGCCTCGATCGCGGCCGACCCGCGAGCAGCGAGAAGCGAGGCCGAAACCACCGCGGGCAACCAAATGGAAGCGTTGGTCGCATTTCCGCACGGCCTGCACGCGCGTCCAGCAGCGCGGATTGCCGACCTCGCCAAGCGTGCGGCGGGCGACATCACGATCAGCGCGCGGGGGAAGACCGCAAGTGCCCGAAGTCCGATCGCGATCATGGCTCTCGACGTGAAGAACGGTGAGCGGGTCTCGCTCACCGGCGACGACGCTGCGGCGCTGCGTTCGATCGCCCAGCTTCTTGAGGCCGGTGAAGAAGCGGACCGGCCGCAGGCCGGGTCCGCAGCCGCGCGCTCGCTCGCCAAGAATGAGATCGCCGGCGTCTGTGCGCTGCCGGGCATCGTCCTCGGCAACGCCATCCACTGGCAACGCCAAACCCGCGAGATACCCGAGAACGGGGGAGGCGTGGACCAAGAGCGGACGGCGCTCGACCGGGCGCTAACCGCGGTCCGGGCAAAGCTTCAGTCGCTAGGCGCCAGCGCGAGCGGCGTAGCGAGCGGCATTGCCAAGGCGCATATCGGCCTGCTCGACGACGTGGAGCTGAACGCTGCTGCCGACATGCAGATCGAGCGAGGGAAGAGCGCCGCCCGCGCATGGCAACTGGCCACCGCGGCTTCCGCCGACACGCTGCGTCAACTCGGCAATCCGCTGCTGCGCGAGCGCATTGCGGACCTTGATGATCTCTCCAATCGAGTCACGGCCGAGCTACTGGGGAACGGGGACTCGGCGCGGCAGGAACTCGCCGGGAACACCATCCTCATTGCCGAGGAGCTGCTCCCTTCCGAACTGATGTCGCTTCCCCGCGATCGTCTCGTCGGACTTGCCACGGCGGGCGGCGGGGCGACTTCGCACATGGCACTGATCGCGGCATCGTTCGGAATCCCGACTTTGGTGGCCATGGGCCCACAAATCTCACGAATTCCTGAGGGGTCTCAAGTCCTGCTCGACGCGACGGCGGGCGTGCTGGTGATCGATCCCGACAAGCGTGCGCAAGCACGGGCGCTCATTCGCGGACAAGGCGCGGGGCCAGTCGGCGAGTGCGTCACGCGCGACGGCGAGCGTGTTACCCTCCTCGCCAATCTCGGCAATGTCGGCGATGTCGAACCCGCACTTGCGGCGGGCGCGGAAGGCTGCGGGCTGCTGCGCACCGAGTTCCTGTTCCTCGAGAGATCCGAAGCTCCGTCCGAGGAGGAGCAGCGTGCGGCCTACCAGGCCGTCGCCGATGCCCTCGGTGGCCGGCCGCTGACCATCCGGACGCTCGACATCGGGGGCGACAAAGCGGTGCCCTACATTGACTTTCCGCCCGAGCAGAACCCGGCGCTCGGAGCGCGCGGCGTGCGCACGGTCCTGTTCAGACCCGAGCTGATCGACGAGCAGCTGCGCGCCATCGGCAGCGTCACCGGCGATTTGGTAAAGGTCATGCTGCCGATGGTCTCGTCGGTCGCGGAGCTACGCTCGATCCGCGCGCAGATGAGCGACTCCGGAACGGAAGCCAAGCTGGGCGTGATGATCGAAACTCCTGCAGCGGCGCTGATCGCCGACCGCCTGGCCGCCGAGGCGGATTTTCTCTCCATCGGCTCGAACGACCTGGCTCAATATGTGCTGGCGATGGACCGCACCAACCCGCTCCTCGCGGCGGCAATCGATGCGCTTCATCCGGCAGTTCTGCGGCTGATGGCAATGACCGCTGATGCTGCACAGGCGGCAGGCAAGCCGGTGAGCGTTTGCGGAAACCTCGCCTCCGAGCCCGTGGGTGCCCTGGTTCTGGTCGGCTTCGGGATCCGCGAGCTGTCCGGCGTCCCGGCGGCTCTGCCGACGGTTCGCCGCGCGATAGCCCAGGTATCCGCTTCCGACTGCCGCGCGCTCGCCGCGGATGCGCTGCGCCTGGAATCCGCCCTGGAGGTACGCGCGCTCGCTGCCGAGTTGTTGAGCAGCTCGGGCGAAGGAGATGCATCATGATCCAGCTTCGAGTCGACAAGCTGCAGCCGCTCGGCCGCGCGCTGATGCTTCCGATTGCCGTGCTTCCGATCGCCGGCTTGTTGCTCCGCCTGGGCCAGGCGGACCTCTTGAACGTGCCCTTCATTGCCGCGGCGGGAGACGCAATTTTCTCCCACCTCGGGCTGCTGTTCGGGATCGGCGTTGCCGTAGGCTTCGCGCGGGAGAACCATGGGGCAGCAGGCCTCGCCGGCGCGGTCTGCTTCTTTGTCCTCACCGAGGGCGCGAAGGCTCTTCTCACCGTGGCGCCAGACGCCACCGCAGGCTTCACCGACCAGGCTGCGCGCGATCTCGCGATTGCAGCATGGAAGACCAAGCAGCTGGATAAGCTGAGCGTCCCAGCCGGAATCCTCTCCGGCGTTACCGCGGGAATGCTGTACAATCGGTTCAGTGACATCAAGCTACCGGACTATCTCGCTTTCTTTGCCGGCCGCCGCTTCGTTCCCATCGTCGCCGGCGCGGCCGGCCTCGTCTTCGCGGTCCTCTTCGGAATCGGCTTTCCCTATCTCGAAGCCTTCATCGACCAGCTGAGCCACTGGGTCGTCGAGTCCGGCAATTTCGGCCTGTTCGCCTACGGCTTCCTCAACCGCGTCCTCATTGTCACCGGGCTCCACCACATCATCAACAACATTGCCTGGTTCATCCTCGGCGACTTCCATGGGACGACAGGCGACCTGAAGCGCTTCTTCGCGGGCGATCCGACCGCGGGCGCGTTCATGGCGGGCTTCTTTCCAATCATGATGTTCGGCCTGCCCGCGGCATGTCTCGCGATGTATCATTCGGCGCTGCCCGACCGGCGCAAGGCCGTCGCGGGGTTGTTCATCTCGCTTGCGCTGACCTCGTTCCTCACCGGAGTCACCGAGCCCATCGAGTTCAGCTTCATGTTCCTCGCGCCCGCGCTCTACGTGGTCCACGCGGTTCTGACCGGCCTTTCGATGGTGGTCATGAACCTGCTCGGAGTGAAGCTCGGCTTCGGCTTCTCCGCCGGCCTGTTCGATTATGTACTCGGCTTCGGGATTGCGACTCGTCCGCTACTTCTGATCCCCGTTGGACTCGTCTATTTCGCGGTCTATTACTTTTCCTTCCGCTGGTGCATCCAGCACTTCGATCTCAAGACTCCGGGGCGAGACGCGAGCGAGGTCGTCGCGAGCCGCGCGACGGGCGCTGCAACGCGCGGAGGCGATTTCGTGCTCGCGCTCGGCGGAGCGGCGAACCTCGCGACGGTCGATGCGTGCATGACCAGATTGCGGCTGACGCTCAACAATCCCGCGGCGATCGATGAAGCGCGCCTTAAGGCGCTTGGCGCGCGCGGGCTGGTTCGGCCCGGCGGCAACGCGTTGCAGGTCGTCCTTGGCCCGATTGCCGATCAGGTCGCGGGGGAAATCCGCGCAAGTTTGCACGGAACTCCAGCCGCCGACGAGCGATGGCTCGAGGCGCTGGGCGGCGCCGACAATGTCGAGGATGTGCGGCTTCGCTCCAGCCGCCTGATCCTCAGCCTCGCGGATGCCGCCAGGCTGGACAAGGAAGCGCTGAAGCGGCTTGGAGCGCGCGCGGTGGAGCGGTCGGATGGAGGCCGGATCCACCTGCTCGTTGATGAGGCCCAGGCCGCGGGGATCGCGGCCTTGCTGCAGCCGGCCTAGCGACTTGAAACCGTGACAGTTCGGCTGCTGCGGCGGCCGTCATAGGACAGCGTCCGCAGCTCAACGTGGCCGCTGACGGCGACCGGCCCTGCGTACCGAACCCACCCGCCGCCACTGAGACGGTATTCTATCTGCTGGCCCGGGAACTCGCTATTTGCCTCGAGCGTCCCGTTCATGATCCGGGCGCCGGGAGGTGCGATCCGGTACATGACCCCGGCGCGCTCGAGCGCTTCGAGTTGGGCCGGCATTTTCGCCGCGAAGCTGCTCCAGTCGTTCCTTAGCGCCGCCAGATCGATCATTCCGTCACCGTACGAGTAGCTCGTTCCTGCGCGGTACTGGGGCTCCCAGGGCGCGCGGTGCCACGATCGCTCTGCCAGTGCGAGTAGGCGCGGGAAGAGCATATAATCGGCGAGGGAATCCCGCCGCACCGTTTCGCTCCACATATTCGCCTGCTCGCCCGCGATCGATTTCCCAGCGCCGAGCGGCACGCTGTCGGTCATGGTCGTCGGCTTGTTCTTGAGGTCCGTCATCACCGATGCATTCGCCGGCAGGTTATCGGCCATGAAGCTGAACACCTTGAACGTATCCGTCCCGCGCGACGGCCAGTCGTAGCCGCGTTCCAGCGGGTTCGGCGCGTAAGGGATGTCGAAATAAAGCACGTTCGGCACTGCGATCACCGTCTTCCATCCCTGGTTTGCGGTGCGGTGCGCCTCGCCCGCGGCAGCGGTGAATAGGTCGCCCCAGATGTCCGACTGGACCGCCCTCGGCATTTTCGCCGGATCGACGTGGTCGAGCCCATCGCTCCACCCGGCCGCAGTGATGCCGCGCTTCGCAAGCGATGCCGAGACACGCTCGATGAACATCGGGCCGAGCTGGTCTACGCTACGGCCGGTCTTGGCCATCAAGGCCTTGCACGCCGGCGACCCAGACCAGGCGCCCGCGGTCTCGTCGGCGCCGATGTGATAGGTCTTGAGCGGAACTGCCGCAGCTTTGTGCAAGGCCGCGATATTGTCGACCACCGCATCGATGAAACGGTACGTGCTGTCGAGACAGACGTTCAGCGTGTTGTCGTTATAGTTCTGAACGCTTCGATACTTGGTCGTGTCGCCGGGCTCGGCCAGCCGGAAACGCTCCGCCTCGGCCTTGCGGCCCAGCGCCATCAGCCGACGATAGCGTGCCTCCATCGATCGGATCGCCGCGCGTGAATGGCCAGGCATGTCGAACGAAGGGATGACCTCGATCCCGCGCGCGTGCGCAGCTTTCAGGATTTCGATGTAGTCGGCTCGAGAAAGATAGCCGTTGACCGGCGTGTCGCGGGCCGGCCCGGCCCCGAGCTGCGGAAGCAGGCAGCGCGTTTCGCCGGGGTCGAAGCAACGATAGGCGCCAACCGCAGTGAGTTCGGGCAGCCGCGCTATCTCGAGCCGCCAGCCTTCGTCGTCGCCAAGGTGGAGGTGAAGCTTGTTGAGCTTGTACCGGCCCATCTGCTCGATGACCTTGAGTACCTCCGCCTTGCTGTGGAAATTGCGGGCGAGATCGATGTGCAGGCCGCGAAATCCGAATAGCGGCGAATCCTCGACTTGCAGTGGCTGCAGGTGACCCCGGTCGTGACTTGCGACTTGCGCAAGCGATTCGAGCGCATAGGCGGCGCCGGACGAATCCCCGGCCTCGATTTCGATCGAGCCATTCTTCGCCTTCACGCGGTAGCTCTCGGGCCCGATCCCGCGCGAACGGCGGATACGGATGGGCACTCCGCTTGCGCTCTCGCGCAGGGCCAGATCCCTAACCGCCGCTTCAATGGCGGTGCGATCGATACCTGCCAACGTCAGGCGGATGCCTTGCGTCAGGTCGATCTGGGGACCGCCAAGCCGGCTGGCCGACAGCGGCGTTGGAATGACACTAATGTCCGCCGGTGCGGCGTCGGAGGCTCGGCTTGCGTAGACGTCGAATGCGCGTTCGGGCGTTTGCCAGCGTGTTTGGTCGTCGGGCGTCTGCGTTCCAAGGCGTGCTTCGTCGCTCATCAGAGCAACGAACGGAAGCACCTCAAGGCCGCTTCCAAGATCGGTCGTGGGCCGAGTGGCCGCTATCACGACCGGGACAAGCTTGCCTGCGACCAGGAACATGTTCGGCATCGGATAATAAGCCGAAAAGAAGTGGCCCTGCGACCACAGCCGGACCGGATAGGTCTTGCCCGGCTCGAGGCGGATGCCCGGCTTCGCCTCCAGCACATGGAGGTCGCCGTTGACGAGGCGCACGCCGAAGACGTCGCTGTCGGCCTGGATGACAGGGCTTACTGAGCTGAAGTAGAGCTTGAAGTCGCCAGCAGCGAGATCGGGGTCCAGTCGATCGGGTATTTTAAGATCGAGCTCAGACAGGAAGCAGCCGTCCCCTTGGCTGGGACAATTCGCCGGTCGGTTGTCGAGGATCGCCAGCCGAACCCCCATTCGCGCGCCCAAATCGTTCAGCTGGGCTTGCGACGCCGCAATCGCAGCCGATGCCGAACCGAACGCGAACGGCAGCGCGATTAAACTCCAACGCATGAAACGAAATCCCCTTTTCGAGTTCAGCGTGTCACGCAAGCATGGACGGGTCAATCGCGCTGCTGTTGCCTTCGCCGCCTCGTGGGCTAGGCTGCTTCGATGCGGCGTTTTGCATCGTTCCTGATCGCGTCTTTCCTGGCGATATCGCCTGGGCACGCGAAGGATCGCGGCACGGTCGTCGGCTATGTCGCGGCGTTCAAGGGCCTCGCCGGCGAGCTTCGGCAGCGCGGGCTCGAGCGGTACACCCAGCTCGACCTGGCGTTTGTCAATCCGACCTCGAACGGCGACGTCGTCGGCGCTGGAGCGCTGGCCTGCGCGCCGGCGGGCGAAGGCGCGATGGTTTCCGATACGCAGCTTCGTTCGCTTGTCGATTCCGCTCATCGCGTCGGTACGAAAGTGGTCGCTTCCCTGGGCGGTGCAGTCATCCCGCCGTGCGGTGGCGATTGGGCGAAGCTGCTCGCGCCGCCAATGCGGCCGAGCGTAGTGGCGAATCTCGTTGCAATGGTCGATCGCTACGACCTCGACGGACTGGACATCGATCTCGAGGGCGAGCTGATGGTAGGCATCGACAAGGATGGCAATTATACGCCGTTCATTCGTGACCTCGCGAGCGCGCTTCACACCCGTTCAAAGCTGCTCACAGCCGCGACGGGCTCGTACCCCGGCGGAATGGTGCCCGATTCCTCGCTTCCCTACTTCGACCTCATCGGGATCATGTCCTACGATGCGGTGGGATCGACGTGGGGAACTCCGGGGGGCGAGCATTCGACCTATGATCAGGCTGAGGCCGATCTCGCGCTGTGGATCGGCAAAGGCGTTTCGGCGAGCAAACTCGCACTCGGGATGCCGTTTTACGGACGCGGGTTCGGCAGGTATCGCGAGGGCTGGAGCTTGGAGGACATTGCTGCACTGGGCGGGCGGCAGCTGGATCGTGACGTGGCGGGCCAACGCTGCGGCGGGTGCAGCTACATCACCTACAACGGTCTGCCGACGCTCGAGCGCAAGGCGCAGCTCGCAGGCGCCTGGAGCGCCGGCGTGATGGTCTGGGAGGTCGGGCAGGACCTCGCCGACGGCGGCGCAATCAGGCGTGTCGTCAGCGGCTATGAGAGAGGACGATCCTATGCCGCCGGAACGCACTGATCGGACTAAACCGCAGCGCCTCGTTTCGCTCGATCTGCTGCGCGGGCTGGCGGTCATCGGCATGATCATCGTCAACGAAATGGCCGGCATGCAGGGGCCGGTGTACCCGCTGCTGCTCCATTCACACTGGAATGGGCTGACGATCGCCGACGTCGTGTTTCCCGCGTTCCTGTTCATGGTCGGCGTGTCGATTCCGCTGTCGCTGCGGCGCAACGAGGACGCGGACTATTCGCGGATTCTGTGGCGGACTTTCCGCCTGATCTTGCTCGGCTTCATCCTTTCGAACCTGTTCTGGATGTCGCAGTTCAGCTCGGGTAGCTGGCGATTGTTCGGGGTGCTTCAGCGGATCGGCCTCGTCTATTGCGCCTGCGCGCTGATGTTCCTCAATTGCTCTTCGCGCACGCGCCTTATCGTCGCTGCGGCGATCCTAATTCTCTACTGGCCGCTAACCTATATTCCGACCCTCGACGGCGTAGCGACGGACCTGTGGGTTCGTGGGGGCAATTTCGTCGGATCGGTGGATCGCGTGCTGCTTGGAGCCGGCAACCACATCTACGTGCCGGGCCCGCAGGGATATGATCCCGAAGGCTTGCTCGGAACCCTGCCGGCGATCGCCCAGGGGCTGATCGGAGTCGCGGCGGGCGAGTTCGTCCTTCGCACTGAAGGCGCCAGGCGCTTGCGCGCACTCGCCATTGCCGGCGCAGCAATGCTGGTCATCGGGATCGGCTGGGGGTTCGTCTTCCCCATCGTTAAGGACATCTGGTCCAGCACGTTCGTGCTCGTCACTTCCGGCATTTCGCTGCTGGCGCTCGCCGCGCTCGGCTATCTGTTCGACGGCAGGCCGATGACCGGGCTTCGCCGCATTGTCGAACTCATCGTCCTTCCCTTTGGGATGAACGCGATCGCAGCCTACACGCTGCACGAAATATGCTGGTCGCTGCTGGGCTGGGACCTGCTGCAGCTTCCCTACAAGCAGCTGCGGCCAGTGATCGGGCCCGAACTCGCCGCGTTTGCCCCGGTCCTGCTGTTCCTCGCGTTCATCTGGCTCTGCATGTTTTATTTGTGGCGGAAGCGCTGGCTGATCCGCATCTAGCCCCTGACCGTCAGCTTCGCGCTCTTTAGATCGACCGAGTTCGGTCCCGCGTAGATGGTGAAGGTTCCAGGCTCGACGACCTTCTTCATTTCCGCGCTCCACAACGCGAGATCGTCGGGCGTCAGGTCGAACGTGACCGTCCGACGCTCGCCGGGTTGAAGCGTAATTCGCTGAAACCGTTTGAGCTCCAGGACCGGCCGGGTGACCGATGCTTCATCATCATGGACATAGAGCTGGACGACTTCATCGCCGACGCGTCCACCGACATTCGCGACGTCGACTGCGATCCGCGCACCCTGGTTCGCGGCGATGACCGGCGTCAGCACGCGCGGCGCTGAGATGTCGAACTTTGTGAAGCTCAGCCCGTAACCGAACGGATAAAGCGGAGCGGTCGTGTCGAACAAATAGCCGCGCCGCGACGTCGGCTTGTGGTTGTAGAACATCGGAAGCTGTCCGACCGAACGCGGGATGGTGACCGGCAGTTTGCCGCCTGGATTCACCTTTCCGAAGAGCACATCGGCGATCGCGTGGCCCGTTTCCTGTCCGAGATACCAGCCCTCCAGCATCGCCGGCGCGTGGGCCGCGAGATAATTCACCGACAGCGGCCTGCCGTTGAGGAGGACGACGATCGTGGGCTTGCGCAGGGCGAGGATCGCCTTGGCGAGATTCTCCTGCTGCCCGACGAGATCGAGCGACGAGCGATCGCCAAGATGGGTTTCCGCCCAAGCTTCGCGGCTGGTCTGCTCGTTGTCCCCGAGCACCATGACCACGACGTCGGCTTTCCGCGCGGTCCGCACCGCGTCGCCGATCAGCTTGCGGTTCACCGAGGCGGGGACGAGCTTTACTTCGTCGCATGACCAGCAGCGCGTCTCCGTTAGCCGCACCCCCTCGCTATAGTCGACCGCGAACCTTCCTCGTCCCGCCTCGCGGAGCCCCTCGAGGACGCTGACAACATGTTTCGGGACATCGGCATAGCCTCCGATCGGCGTGTCGTTGGCATGCGTTCCAAGCACTGCGATGCGGTGGATCTTCGCGGAATTGAGCGGCAGCAGGCCGTGATCGTTCTTGAGCAGGATGACCGCTTTGTCCGCCGCCTCGCGCGCAAGCGCGACAGCCTCGGGAGTTGCCGTCTTCGCTTCGGCGGTGGCGGGATCGGGGTAGGGACTTTCGAACAATCCTGCCTCGAACTTCAAAGTCAGCACGCGCCGGACGGCCTCATCCACCAGCGCTATCGGCACTCGGCCGTCGCGGACGAGTTCGGGCAGGTGCACATAGCCTTCGGGATCGGGAGTTTCGACGTCGACGCCGGACTTGATCGCCCGCTCCGCCGCGTCCTTCACATTGCCATAAAGGTGGTGGCGGGTGACCAGCTCGCGGATGCCGTAATAATCGCTGACGACTGCGCCGCGGTAACCCCACTCCCGGCGCAGCACACCGTTCAAGAGCCAGCTGTTGGCGTGGCTCGGGATCCCGTCGATTTCGTTATACGAGGCCATCACCGACTGGATCGAATAGTCTTTCACGGCGGCCTCGAACGGTGGGAAGAATGCCTCCCGAAGCTCGCGCTCCCCGACGTGCGCCGGGCCTATGTTCGTGCCGCTCTCGGGCCAGCCGTGCCCCGTGAAATGCTTGAGCGTGACCAGCACTTTGTCCGGCGGCAGCGGCAATGTCGGCCCCTGGAATCCGCGAACCGCCGCGAGCCCCATTCGCGTCACGAGATAGGTGTCTTCTCCATACGTTTCCTCGATCCGGCCCCAGCGCGGATCGCGGGCGATGTCGACGACGGGCGCGAGGACGAGCGTCGCGCCGCGTGCCCGAGCCTCCCGCGCGGCAACCGAGAAGACGCGGCTGACGACTTCGGGGTCCCACGTACTTGCCAGGGCAATCGCCTGGGGAAAGCTGGTCGCGTCGCGGGCGACATAGCCGTGAAGCGACTCCTCGTGCATCAGGATCGGGATGCCGAGCCGCGTGTGCTCGACCGCCCAATGCTGGGCCGCGCTCACATATTCCGCGGTGTCGCGGGCGCCGCGGTTGACGCCGGCGGACGCGCCCGCCGCGCCGTTCGAGACCGTCACTCCGCGCTTGTCCGAGGGACGGGCAAACCCGCCGATCCCGCTCGGAAAGTTCTTCGACGCGAGCTCCGGCGAGAAGCGCCCGTCCGGCGTCTGCAGCTTCGCCTTGCCTTCCCAGATCGTCTCGAGCTGCGCGACTTTCTCCTCGAGCGTCATGCGCGTGAGGAGATCGTCGACCCGCTTCTCGACCGGTTGGCGAGGATCTTTGTAGAGCGGCGCCTGGAGGGCCTTCGACTGTGCATGTGCGGCGACGAGCCCGGTCGAAATCGCGGCGATTACGATCCAATGCGTGAAGCGCACCCGGTTGTTCCCCTCAACAATGGTAGCGCTAACGTAGCTTGCGCTCAGAGGTCGTCAACGCGCGTCTGATTGCATATCGGTATTGCCTCACCTAGCACTGCCGCCGATGGCAAGGCCGAGCAGGCGCAGACGCGGAGTGACGACGATCGAGGACGTCGCGCGCGCCGCGAGCGTTTCAGCGATGACCGTGTCGCGGGTCATCAATCACGGCAAGAACGTGCGCGAGTCGACGCGCGTCGCGGTGCTCGAAGCGATCGAGCGGCTCAACTATTCGCCAAACACCGCCGCACGAAATCTCGCCGCGGGTTCCGCGGCGCACATCGGCCTCCTCTATGCAAACCCGAGCGCGGCCTATCTCGCGCAGTTCCTGATCGGCGCTCTCGACGCCGCGCGAAGCGCCGGCGTCCACCTCGTCATCGAATCGTGTGAATCGGAGGATGCCGACGAGCAGGCAGAGGTCATCAGGCGCTTTGCAACGAGCGACGTCGAGGGCGTGATCCTGCCTCCACCCCTGTCAGAGTCGGCCCCCATCCTGGTCGAACTGGAGGCGCTCCAGATCCCGGTCGTAACGGTTGCAATGGGCACACCGCGAGAGGACGGGCTCAACGTCAGGATCGACGATTACGCCGCCGCGATGGAGATGACCCGCTACCTTATCGAACTCGGCCACCGAAACATCGGCTTTATCAAGGGCCATCCTAAAATTATCGCCAGTCACGATCGGTACCGGGGTTTTTGCGATGCGCTGAAGGAAGCGGGCATCGAACCCCAAGATGCGCCCGTCGAGCAGGGTTATTTCACCTATCGCTCGGGCCTGACCGCGGGCGAGCGGCTCCTGTCGCGCCGACAGGCGCCGACGGCGATCTTCGCAAGCAACGACGACATGGCCGCAGCGATGGTCAGCGTTGCGCATCGCCGCGGGTTCGATGTTCCTAAAGACCTCAGCATTGTCGGCTTCGACGACACTGCGCTTGCAACGAGCGTCTGGCCCGAGCTCACGACAGTCAAGCAGCCGATCGCCGCGATGGCCGAAGCTGCGGTCGAGCTCCTCATCGCCGACCTCAGGCGCCGACAGGGCGGCGCCGGCCACAAGTTTACCGAGCGCGTGCTCAGCCATGCGATGATCATCCGGGAATCGTCGGCGGCGCCCCCCGCGGCGAGGAGGCCCAAGAAAGTGAAAGCAAGGAGCGACGCTTAGGCGATTGCGCCGCCCCAATTCTCTGTTACCGCTAACAGCCGAGGGTCTTTGGAGAGGGACATGACGGAAGCTACTCGACAGCGTGCAAACATGGGTTTCATCGGCGCGATCGTCGCGGTGGCGACGATCGGCGGATTCCTGTTCGGGTATGACAGCGGCGCCGTGAATGGCACGCAGGATGGCCTGACCCACGCGTTCCACCTGGTCCCGGGCAGCTGGTCCCCCAGCAACGGCCTTGGTTTCACGGTCGCATCGCTACTGATCGGCTGCTTCATCGGCGCCTTTTTCGCCGGGCGGCTCGCGGACCTCATGGGCCGCCGCAACACGATGATGGTCGCCGCCGCACTTTTTCTCGCAGGGGCTCTCGTGCAGGGCGTCGCGACGTCGCATATGATCTTCGTCCTCGCGCGGATCTGCGGAGGCATGGCGGTGGGCGCAGCGAGCGTCCTCTCACCCGCTTATATTTCGGAAGTCGCGCCCGCTGAAATTCGCGGTCGCCTCACCACTGTTCAGCAGATCATGATCATCACCGGTCTAACCGCCGCATTCCTCGTCAATTATTTCCTCGCGGCCGGAGCCGGCGTTTCGACGGCGACCTACTGGGGCGGCATCGAGGCGTGGCGCTGGATGTTCCTGATGCAGGCCCTTCCGGCGGCGATCTTCCTAGTCGCGCTCTTCATGATCCCGGAGAGCCCGCGCTATCTCGTCTCCAAGCGTCGGATCGACAAGGCCGAGAGCGTGCTTACCAGCCTCTTCGGCGCCGACGCGGCGCGGGCCAAGCTCGAGGAGATCCGGGCGACCTTCAGCGAAGACCATCGCCCGCGGCTGAGCGACATCAAGGGGCGTGGGCTCCTTGGCATTCGGCCCGTGGTCTGGACCGGCATCATGCTGGCTGCCTTCCAGCAGTTCGTCGGCATCAACGTCATTTTCTACTACGGGGCGACGCTGTGGCAGCTCGCCGGCTTCACCGAGAGCCAGTCCCTCGCGATCAATATCGTCTCGGGCGCAGTTTCGATCGCGGCCTGTTTCGTGACCATCGCTGTGATCGACAAGGTAGGTCGAAAGCCGCTCCTGCTGATCGGGTCCGCCGGGATGGCCGTGACCCTGTTCGCGATGGTCTATGCGTTCAGCCACGGTTCGCTCGATCCCAAGGGCAACCTCGTCCTTTCAAGGGACCTCGGCACGCTCGCAGTCGTCGCCGCCAACCTTTACGTGATCTTCTTCAACTTCAGCTGGGGCCCGGTCATGTGGGTCAAGCTGGGTGAGATGTTCCCGAACCAGATCCGTGGATCTGCGCTTGCGGTGTGCGGGTTCGTGCAGTGGTTTTCGAACTTCCTCATTTCCTTCAGCTTCCCGGTGATGGCGGCGAAGCTCGGGCTCACGATCAGCTATACCTTCTACGGCGTGTGCGCGGTGATCAGCTACTTCCTGGTGCAGAAGCTCGTGCATGAGACTCGAGGGAAGGAACTGGAGCAGATGGAGGGGTGAAGCCCCGGACGCTTCGATGACGGATCGCAAACCAGCCCGGCCCTTCCGTTCGCGCGAATGGTTCGATGCGCCGGGGCGGCCCGACATGACCGCGCTCTACCTCGAGCGTTACATGAACGATGCTTTCACGCGCGAGGAGCTTCGGTCGGGCAAGCCTATCATCGGAATTTCGCAGTCGGGTTCGGACCTGGTCCCGTGCAACCGAGTCCATGTGAAGCTCGTCGAGCGCGTGAAGGCCGGGATCAGAGATGCCGGCGGAATTCCGATGGAATTCCCGATGCACCCCATCTTCGAGAATTGCCGCCGGCCAACGGCGGCCCTCGATCGTAATCTTGCCTATCTCGGCCTGGTAGAAATCCTCAGCGGCTATCCGATCGACGCCGTAGTTCTGACGACCGGGTGCGACAAAACGACGCCGGCTTCGATCATGGCCGCGGCGAGCGTCGACATTCCCGCGATCACGCTCAACGGCGGGCCGATGCTCGACGGCTGGCACGAGGGCGAACTGGTCGGGTCGGGAACGGTTGTCTGGCGCTCGCGGCGACTGCTCGGGGCCGGCAAGATCGACGAGGAGGAATTCATCCGGCGGGCGAGCGATTCCGCGCCCTCGCTCGGCCATTGCAATACGATGGGCACGGCCTCGACGATGAACTCCATCAGCGAGGCCCTCGGCATGTCATTGCCGGGACAGGCCATGATCCCGGCGCCGTACCGTGAACGAGCGCACATGGCGTACGAGACGGGCAGGCGGATCGTCGACATGGCGTTCGAGGATTTGCGCCCTTCGAAGGTCCTGACGCGCGATGCCTTTGTGAACGCCATCGTGCTGAATGCCGCGATCGGGGGGTCGACCAATGCGCAGCCGCATATCGTCGCCATGGCTCGCCATGCGGGCATCGACATCGGGACCCACGACTGGATGGAGCACGGCTATGACGTGCCGCTCCTCGTCAACATGCAGCCAGCCGGAAAGTATCTCAGCGAGCGGTTTCACCGCGCAGGCGGCGTGCCGGCGGTCATGTGGGAGCTCCAACAGGCAGGCAAGCTCGAGGGTTCGGCGCTCACCTGCACTGGCCGCACGCAGGCCCAAAACCTGGAGGGCCGCGAAGCGACCGACCGCGAGGTGATCTTCCCTTATTCGGCGCCGATCAGGGAGCGCGCCGGCTTCCTCGTGCTCAGTGGCAACCTGTTCGACTTTGCGATCATGAAGACGAGCGTGATCTCGGACGAGTTTCGATCGCGCTATCTGTCGCAAGCGGGGCACGAGGGCGCGTTCGAAGCGCGGGCGATCGTCTTCGATGGCTCTGACGATTACCATCAGCGGATCAATGACCCGTCGCTCGACATCGATGAAAACTGCATCCTCGTGATCCGAGGATCGGGGCCTCTTGGCTGGCCGGGGTCCGCTGAAGTCGTCAACATGCAGCCACCCGATGCGCTGCTTCAGCGCGGCATCCAGAGCCTTCCGACGCTGGGCGATGGTCGCCAGTCCGGCACTTCGGACAGCCCTTCCATCCTCAACGCCTCGCCCGAAAGCGCCGCCGGCGGCGGGTTAGCCTGGCTTCGGACGGGAGACACGATCAGGATCGACCTCAACGCCGGGACCTGCGATGCGGTCGTCAGCGACGAGGAAATCGCTGAGCGAAAGGCGCAGGCGCCGCAGCCTGTTCCGGCGAGCAACACGCCGTGGGAAGAGCTCTACCGCGAAAAGACGGGACAACTCTCAAGCGGTGCCGTTCTCGAGTTTGCGGTGAAATATCGCGGCACGTCGAGGAAAGCGCCGCGGCACAATCACTGAATCGGAATTTCGAAAACGGGCACGGGAAGCATGTCGAGATCGTAGAGGTTGACGATAGGATAGTCCGCCCAGGCGTAGCGGACGCGCACAGCCTCTCCATCGGCCGCGATATGGACCGTGCTGCCATCCACGCGCGCATCGCAATAACGACAGCTTCCTTGCGATGGTCCGCACAGCTCAAATCCGTTGGCGCTCGAGCTGCTCAAGGCCTGCAGCGGCTTGGTGAAAGTGACGACGATATCCCTGCCTTGGCGAACCGCGCTCGAGGGCATTGGCCCCAAGGTGCCGCCGTCGTGGTAGACGAGTTCGTGCGCGGCAAGGGCGAGCCGGCGCCCGACCTCCTGCTTGTTCGCTGGGTGAATGTCGTCCGGTTCGCCAAGATCGATCGCGCTTGCAAGAGCAGCTCGGGAGTCGCGCTCGACGCCAAGCCTCTGCTCGTTGATCGTTGCCGCCCAGCCACTCTCGGCCGGGTGCGAGACGGGCTTGCCCCAGCCAGCGAGCGCAACGATGAGGAAAGGCAATCGGGGGTCATGGAACAGGAGCCGCCAGTTCCGCATCCAGGCGGCGAGGCGCTTGTCGTAGCCGGCCTGTCCCACATCCGCTTCGCCCTGGTACCAGGCGACCCCCTTGATCCCGAGCGGTCCAAGAGGAGCAACCATCGCGTTGTAGATCGTGGATACCCCCGACGATCCGTCCCACGGAGGAAACGGCGGGTCCGCGACAGCATCCGCGATCCTCGAATATTCCCACCCGCTGGCAAGCGGCTTCGAATGGCCGTCCGCAAACTTCAGCGCGAAATCCTCGGCCGGCCCGGCGAGCCCGCCACGGCCCCAGGCGTTTCGCGCGTAGACGAGGATCTCGTTCGAGCCAGGTTTGAGAGTGCCCCTTGGAAGGGGATAGCTCCGCGGGTTCAAAGGATCGTTCTTTCCCCCGACGGCGACGCCGTTCACGAAGGTCTGGTCCATGTCGTCGACCGCGCTCAGCGACAGCGCCGCTTCCTGAGCGGCCTCTGCGGGGGTGACGGCCACGCGTTTCAAAAGCCAGGCGGCGCCGATCCACGCATTCCACTCCGGACCCCAGCTGTCCCAGTAAGCCAATGATGGAACGGGCTTCCATTTGACGCGGCGGCTCGAGTTCCAGGGTTCCGTCCCGGCCTTGTCGCCGCTCTTAGAACGCCACCATGCGCCCCATTCGTCTCCGAACTGGTGCACCGCTGCCGTCGGGTTCGAGCGGTAAAGGTCGACCATTTGCGCGGCCCTTTCACCGCCGCTCGCGCGAACGGCCGCTTCGTCCATCCAGGCGCGGATGGGAGTCCCGCCCCAGCTGTCGTCGATTGCGCCAACGGCCACTTTCTCGGTCGAACGCAAGTCTCGAGCGAGGAAATAGCACGCGGCGGAAAAGTCCTTTGCTGATTGCGGGTTCGCCGGCTGCCAAGACGGGATTTGATTAAACCGCTGCCTCTCGGATTGCGCGAGCTGGTGCGGCACCTTCATCAGGCGCAGGTCGGGATCTGCTGCGCTTTCGACTTCGCCGTCCCCGTTGAGCGAACGGCGGAGCGGATATTCCATGTTGGACTGCCCTGAGCAGAGCCAGACATCACCGATGGCGACGTTCTCGGCCGTGGTTTCGCCGCTGGCCCCCTTGACGGTGATCATGAACGGACCGCCGGCGTCACGCGGAGCGAAGCTCGCGTGCCAGCGGCCGTTGCCATCGGCTTTCGCGCTCTTCTCCTCTCCCGCGAAGCGAATTTCGAGTTGCTCGTTCGGCACTGCATCGCCGCTGAGCAGGATCGCTTTGCCACGCTGTATTACGGCATGACTGCCGAACTGGGGATCGATGGCCGGGGCTGCGCTCGCACTGGATGCGAGCAAGCCCGAGAGGATCAGTAGCGAACGAGCGGGCATGGCACTCCTGGAACGTCGACGCGGAACTCGAAGAGGTCACCGATCTGCGGCTGCTCGGAAATCTCCTCAGGCTTCAACAGCTGGCGCGCAGTGGTGGCGTAAGCCGTTCGTAGATCGTGACCGCCAAAGGCGATCTTGGTGATGTTCGCGACGGGAAAACGGATCCGCTCCACGAGATCTCCCGAAGGCGAATAGCGCAGCGCCTCCCATCCCGCATAAAGAGAGATCCAGACGTAACCGTTGCTATCGATCGTCGGCCCGTCGGGATGGCCATCCTTCGGGTCGATGCGCGCGAACGGGCGGCGCTCGCCAAGCGCCCCATCGTCGCGGATGTCGGCGGCCTCGAGCGTGCCCTTCAGAGTGTCCACGAAATAAAGGCATCGCCCGTCGGGCGAGACAGCCGGGCCATTGGTAATGGCGATGTTATCAATGCCTGTCGGCCTCAGACGTCCATCCGCGAAGCAATAAAAGGCGCCACTCTTCGCCGCCTCATTGTTGTCCATCGTTCCAAACCAGAGGCGGCCGGCGGGATCGACGACGCCGTCATTGAGGCGATTGCCCGGCTTATCGGGTTCGACTTCGACGATGAGCTCGAAGGCGCCGCTTTGCTCATCGAAATGATAGAGGCCCGATTGCAGTCCCACGACGAAGCCGCCCCGTTCCGCGGGCAGGACAAAGCCGACCTGCTCTGGAGCCTCCCAGCTACTCTTGCCGCCGCTTGCGGGATGATAGCGGTGGATCTGTTTTTTCTTGATATCGACGAACCACAGGGCCTGGTCGCGTTGAACCCATACCGGTCCTTCACCGAGCTCGGCCGCGAGCTCCCAGACAACCTTGGGTTCATTTCCCATCATCGCCAGCCTGCATCGACGAAATGCTCATGGCCAGTCATTCCGCGCGCATCGTCCGACGCGAGAAAGGTGACGAGCGCAGCAACGTCCTTGGGTTCCAGCCGGCAGTTGATGCATTGCGCATCGACGATCGCGGCCTCGCCTTCAGGAGTGTACCACTGCATCTGGCGCGGCGTACGAATGTTTCCAGGGACAACGCAATTCACCCGGATATTGTCCTCGCCGAGGTCGCGCGCGAGCGCCCGGGTGAGTCCTTCGATTGCCGCCTTGCAGGTCTGGTAAAGCACGAGGTCAGGCAAGGCGAGGTGCCAGCTGATCGATCCAAGGTTGACGATTGCGCCGCCCCCCGCCGAGCGCATCCCCGGCACCACCGCCTGAGCGCAGAAGAACTGGTGCTTGAGATTTACCGCCAGGCGATCGTCCCAATATTCCTCGGTGACGTCCGCGAACTTGTGGCGATCATCGTTCGCGGCATTGTTTATGAGGACAGTAAATGGTCCGTCGCGTTCGACGAGTTTCCTGATCCTCTCCGTCGCCGCCGGGATGTCCTTGAGGTCCACGCGCTCGAAACGCGCACCGGTGCTTTGCGCGAGCTCGTCGGATTGACCGTTCAGGATGTCCAAGAAGGTGACGTCCGACCCCTGGCGGACGAATGCCTCGACGATGCCAGCACCGATCCCCGATCCACCACCGGTGATGAGCACGCGTTTGTCTCGCAGGCTCGGATAAACCGCCTGCAGATCGCCAGTGTCACCCAATATCCTCAACCCCCAACGTAGACCGTTTTCGTCTGTGTGTAGAATTCGACCGCCGCGAAACCTTGTTCGCGCGCGCCGTAGCTCGATTTGCGAGTCCCGCCGAACGGCACATGATAATCCACCCCGGCGGTTGGAAGATTGATCATCACCATTCCTGCGCGGACCTGGCGGCGAAATGCCCGCGCGTGCTTGAGCGAATTGGTGACGATGCCGGCTGACAGGCCGAACTGGCCGCGGTTGGCGATCTCGAGTGCCTCCTCGAAATGCCGAACCTTGACGGTACTTGCGACTGGACCGAAGACTTCCTCGCAATTGATCCGCTGATCGGGTGCCGTGTCGGCGATCACCGTCGGGGCCATATAATATCCGCGCTTCTCCAATTTGAGAGGTCCGCCGCCCGCAAGGAGCTTGCCGCCTTCGTCGCGCGCGATGGCGACATATCGAAGATTTTGTTCGAGCTGCTCCTCGCTGACCGCTGGTCCGATCTGCGTTTGCGGGTCGAGCGCGTCGCCGACACGGAGCGAACGGGCACGTTCGGCGAGCGCCTCCACGAAGCGATCATGGATAGCTTCGGTGACGATGATCCGGGATGACGCCGTGCAGCGCTGGCCGGTCGCAAAGAAGGCGCCGTCGATAGCGCATGTCACCGCGCGCTCGAGGTCCGCGTCGTCCAGCACGACAAGAGGGTTCTTTCCGCCCATCTCCAGCTGTACCCGGGCCTGGCGCTTGGCTGCGCCTTCGGCAACGCTTGCGCCCACGCCCTGGGAGCCGGTGAAGGAAATCCCGTCAATGTCCTCGTGATTGACGATCGCGCGCCCGACATCGCCGTCGCCGATTACAAGGTTGAACACGCCCGCAGGAGCGCCGGCCTCGAGCAGAATCCTCGCGAACGCATGTGCGATCGCAGGAGTGGGAGTTGCGGGCTTGAGGACGATCGTATTGCCGAAGGCGAGGGCAGGAGCGCTTTTCCATGCGGGGATTGCGATCGGAAAATTCCAGGGCGTGATCAGGCCGAAGACTCCAACCGGCTCGCGGTAAGTCTCGACGTCGATCGAGGGGCGGGTGGACTGGAGTGTCTGACCGTGACGGCGAAGAGCCTCGCCCGCGAAATATTTGCAGATGCGAGCGGCGCGCATGACCTCGCCCGTGCCTTCCGCCAGTGTCTTTCCTTCTTCGCGGGACAGTAGAGCGCCGAGGTCCTTGGCCCGCGCCATGATCAGCGAACCTGCCGTGTCGAGCACGTCCGAGCGAAGCTCTGGAGACGCTTCCGACCAGGCCGGGAACGCGGCGCGCGCGGCTTTCACCGCGTCATTGACTTCGGCCGCGCCGCCCCTGGGATAGCGCGCAACGACCTCGTCGAGGTTCGATGGATTGAACCTTTCGCCGGTCGCCTCGCCGCCCGATGCTTCGCCATTGATGAGGTGGCTCAGGATATCCGTCACGAATGCACCTCTTTGATCAAGCCGCGCGACGCGAGATTGCGCATCAGCGCGCGAGTTCCGAACGTCCAGGGCGGCGCGTCGCGCGATGTCGAGACGACGTTCGAGAGCATGCCGAGCCTCGGCGTCGAGATCCGCACTTGGTCGCCGGTCTTGTGCGTGAAGCCGCGGCCCGGCTCGTCACGATCTTCAGTAGGAGCGAACAGCGTCCCCAGAAACAGCACGAAACCATCAGGATAATGATGCTCGCTCATCGCTTGGCGAACGAGTTCCGCGGGATCCCTGCTGATTTCGCTCATGCGGCTCTGACCTTGAAGGTGGAAACCGTCGCTGCCTTGGATCTCGAGTTCGACGACAAGGGAGCCGACGTCGTCGAGGTTGAAGCCCTCGTCGAACAACCGGACGAACGGCCCGATCGCGCAGGATGCATTATTATCCTTGGCCTTGCTCAAGAGGAGAGCGCTGCGGCCTTCGAAATCCCTCAGGTTCACGTCGTTGCCGAGTGTCGCGCCACGGATCTCGCCGCGGCTGTTCACGACGAGCACGACTTCGGGCTCGGGATTGTTCCAGCTCGAGTCCGAGCGCACGCCGATCTCGGCCCCCCAGCCGACGCTCGCGAGCGGAGCGGTCTTGGTGAAGATCTCGGCGTCGGGTCCGATGGCGACCTCGAGATATTGCGACCACAGACCATCGTCGATCAGGGCCTCCTTGAGGTGGGCGGCGGCCTCCGTACCCGGCACGACCGAGCGAATGGCGCCGCCGATCCGCTGCTCGAGCTTGTCGCGGATTTCCGCAGCGCGTCGGAAGTCGCCGCGCGCGCGCTCCTCGATAACCCGCTCGATGGCCGAGACGGCGAAGGTGACGCCTGCGGCTTTGACGGCCTGGAGGTCGACGGGCGCAAGGAAGCGCTCCCTCGGAAGATCATTCAATTGCTCGAGCGCGAAGAGTCGCTTTCCAGTGACGCGCCCGTGATCGGCGATGTCCATGAGGTCGGCGATGGTTGGAGCCGCGCGTGAGACGTCTTCGACGACGCCGTTGCGGATCATGATGGGAGTAGGCCCCTCGTCAAGCAGCAACCGGCCCGCGAGCACCGCCTGTTGAGCGTCGTCAGGCAACATTGCGGCCGTGAGCTCCATGGAGACGAGAATGACCCTTCACGAAAGTTTTGGTAGCGCTACCAATCGACCTCGCGCATGGTTAGTGTCAAGCATCGATGCGCGCTAGACGCGTCACGCAGGGGAGACGACGATGCAGATGACAAATGGCTTGCGCGCGAGCTTGCTGGCGGGAGCGGCGCTGTTCCTGGCCGCCGCGGCGACTGGGACGAGCGCGCAGTCGAACGCGGACGAACGCGCGGCGGCTGCGGTCTCCAAGATGACCCTCGACGAAAAGCTCACGCTCGTCTTTGGATATTTCGGCAGCGACTGGCAGGGGAAGAAGCCACCGGCGGAAGCGCGTTACGGGTCGGCGGGCTATGTACCGGGGATTCCCCGCCTCGGCATCCCGCCGCAATATGAGACCGACGCCGGCGTCGGAGTGGCGACCCAGGGCGGGGCCGCTCAGAAGCGCGAGCGCACATCATTGCCCTCGGGGATTGCGACCGCGGCGACGTGGAACCCCGAGATTGCCTTCAACGGCGGACGAATGATCGGCTCGCAGGCCCGCGCTTCCGGCTTCAACGTGATGCTTGCCGGCGGCGTCAATCTCGCTCGCGATCCGCGTAACGGCCGAAACTTCGAATATGGAGGAGAGGACCCCCTGCTCGCGGGCACGATCGTGGGATCGGAAATCGCGGGCATCCAGTCCAACCACATCATCTCGACGACCAAGCATTACGCGCTCAATGATCTTGAAACCGGTCGCAAAGGCCATGACGCGCTGATCGACCGCTCGGCGGCGCGAATGTCGGATCTCCTCGCGTTCCAGTTCGCAATCGAGCGCGGCGACCCAGGCTCCGTGATGTGTTCATACAATAAGGTCAACGGCGACTTCGCGTGCGAGAATGACTGGCTTCTCAACCAGGTGTTGAAGGGAGACTTCGGCTTTCGAGGTTTTGTGATGAGCGACTGGGGCGCGGTTCACAGCACCAAGAAGGCCGTTGTTAACGGCCTCGACCAGCAATCGGGCTGGCCATTCGACGATAAGCCCTATCTGGGCTCGCTGCTGAAGGCCGCGGTCGAGGCCGGCACCATCCCGAAGGCGCGCGTCGACGACATGGCGCGGCGCGTGGTCCGGTCCCTCTATGCGAGCGGCGCAGCCGACGATCCGGTCCACGAAGGCACTCAAATCGATTATGCCGCCGACGAGGCGGTCAGCCAGTCGGATGCCGAGCAGGCGATCGTTCTCCTCAAGAACGATGGCAACCTGCTTCCACTCGGACCCGAGGTTCGGCGTATCGCGGTAATCGGAGGCTATGCCGACAAGGGCGTATTGGCCGGCAGCGGTTCATCGCTCGTCTATCCGCGCGGCGGCAACGCAGTGCCGGGTCTCGAGCCGACAGGCTGGCCTGGGCCGGTAATGTATTTCCCCTCATCTCCGCTGAGAGAATTGCAGCGCCTCGCTCCGAACGCCGCCATCACCTTCGTCGACGGGAGAGATCCCGCGGCCTCCGCAGCCGCTGCGAGGGCAGCTGACGTCGCGATCGTCTTCGCAACCCAGTGGTCGAGCGAGTCGATCGACGTTCCGATGGCGCTCGACCAGAACCAGGACGCGCTGATCGCAGCCGTTGCCGCCGCCAATCCGCGTACTGCGGTGGTGCTCGAAACCAATGCAGGAGTCGCGATGCCGTGGGCCTCCCACGTGCCCGCGATCGTGGAGGCCTGGTATCCCGGAGCCAAAGGCGGAAGCGCGCTCGCCAACATCCTCACCGGGCGAGTGAACCCATCAGGGCATCTTCCGGTCACATTTTATGCCTCGGAAGCGCAGCTTCCGCGGCCTGTGCGGCCCGGCTCCAAGTCCGAGATGGACGAGTTCACGCTGCCTTACACCGAAGGCGCTGCGATTGGCTACAAATGGGTAGACCGAAACAAGCTCCAGCCGCTGTTCCCATTCGGTCACGGTCTTTCGTACACGACCTTTGAATATGGTCCCATCAGCGCTGCGCCGGGCCCCAATGGCGGCCTTCGAGTGCAGTTCACGCTGCGCAACAGCGGCAACCGAGCCGGGCTGGCCGTTGGGCAGGTATACGCGTCATCAGCGGCCGGCGGCTGGGAAGCTCCGAGGCGTCTCGTCGGCTTCGCCAAGGTCGAGCTTGCGCCGGGGGCGACGCGGTCGCTGAGCGTCGATATTGATCCGAGGCTGCTCGCGAGCTTCGACGAGGCGGCTCATGCCTGGCATGTGGCGCCAGGGGCCTACACGCTGACGCTTGGCGCTTCCTCGCAGGACCTGCGCAGCAACACGAGCGTGACCTTGCCGGCGCTCAGTCTGCCGTCGAACTGGCGTCCTGGACTGGAAGCAACCGTCCCTCCTGTGCGGCCTGGCGAGCGAGGTCGATAAGAAGAAGCCCCTCGCGGGCCTCTTCGGCGAGAACTGGGAGCGGTGCTCCACTGAGGATCGCGGCGGCGACCTGCTCATAGAATAAGATGTATCGGCCGCGTTCCGGCGTCACGACGCGGGTTCGTCCGTCTGCCAGGACCAGTGTGGCATTTTCTTCGGCCACGCCGAACAGGGGATTACGCGGATCCATTCCGCTCTTCAGCTGCGCCTCCTGGGGATCCAGTCCGTGCTTCACGAAGGATCCGCTTGTCCCGTGCACTGCGAACCTCGGGCGGGGCGATGCAATGAGGGTGGAGGACCTGAGGCACGCGCGCATTTTTCCATAGTGGAGAGTGATGTCGAAATAGTCGTCGACCTTGGCGCTCGGCCTCTGGGTAATGATGTCCGCGGCAACAGCATCCGGCATTCCGAACAGTCGAAGTGCCTGGTCGATGAGATGCGGGCCGAGATCGCTGAGCAGCCCCGCTCCTAGGCCGCCTTCTTCGCGCCATCCCTCTTTGATAGCCGGCCTGAAGCGATCCCAGTTTGCTTCGAAGAGCAGGACCTCGCCGAGCTCGCCAACGATTTGCTCGACCGTCAGGAAATCGCCGTCCCAGCGGCGGTTGTGAAAGGCGCCGAGCTGGCGCTTCTGCTTGCCAGCGAGGTCGATGAGCTGGTCCGCTTCATCGAGCGTGACCGTGAATGGCTTGTCGACGACCACGTGTTTGCCGCCCTCGAGCGCGGCTTTCGCCAACGGGAAATGTGTGGCGTTGGGTGAAGCGACGACGACGAGGTCCGAACGGCGGAGAAGTTCGTCGATCGAAGCCACACCCATCGGATGGTTGCGGGAGGTAAGAACGCCGGTGAGTTCGAACTCGTCGCTGGCGCTCAGCAGCGGCTCATGGAACACGGCGCCGGCGAGGCCGTAGCCGACAAGTCCTACCTTGATCATGGCGATGATGCTCCATCCTGGCTTGACGCCAGGTCGAGTGATAGCGCTATCATGGTGCAAGCACGACAATTGGAGAAGGAGGGTGCCAAGTGCGGTTGCGGCGTCTTTGCATGTTGGGTCTTTTCGCTCTTGCGAGCCTTGGCGCTGCTCCTGCTGCGCTCGCAGCACAAGCCGCTTCTCCCGCATTACAGCAGTCGGACCAGCCGTTTCGTCGCGGCGTCAATGTGCTCGGGTACGATCCCTTTTGGAACGAGGGCGGCAAGCGTCGCTTCGAGTGGCGACACTTTGGCGAAATCAGGAGGGCCGGGTTCGATTTCGTGAGGATAAACCTCCAGGCATTCCGGCACATGGACGTGAACGGCCGGCTTGAGGGCCAGTGGCTGGCGAAGCTCGACGAGGTCGTTCGCGAGGCGCAAAAGGCCGGGCTCGGAATCATCCTCGACGAGCATGATTTCGACGTCTGCTCCAACGATGTCGATCCCTGCCGCGCGAAGCTGCTGGCCTTCTGGCAGCAGGTCGCGCCGCGGTACTCAGCAACGCCCCGAAACGTCGCCTTCGAGCTTCTCAATGAACCGCACGACAAGTTGAACGGCGAAGTTTGGAATGGCCTTCTCGCGCAGGCGCTCGAGGTCGTTCGCAAGACGAACCCGACGCGCATCGTTGTGGTCGGCCCGAGCCACTGGAACAGCCTGGCCGACCTGCCGCTCCTGAAGCTCCCCCGAGATCCCAACCTCTTAGTCACCTTTCATTATTACGAGCCGTTTCACTTCACCCACCAGGGCGCGACCTGGGCGGGCGACGAGGTAAAGCAGCTGCACGGAGTGACTTGGGGGAGCGAGAAAGACCGAACAGCGATCCGCGGCGATTTCGACAAGGTCGCGGCCTGGTCGAGGGCTAACCATCGTCCCATCCTGCTCGGCGAGTTCGGCGCCTATGACAAGAGCGGGACCCCGCTGGATTTGCGGGTTGCTTACATCGCAGCGGACAGAAGCGAAGCCGAGCGCCACGGCTTCGGCTGGGCCTATTGGCAGTTCGAAGGCGATTTCGTCGTTTGGGATATGGCCAACCAGCGCTGGATCGGGCCGATCCTCAAGGGCCTGATTCCGTAGCGATCGCCGGTCTTCGCCGACGCTGCCGCATGGTCGAACGGCGCCGCTGCGTTCCATGAGCCGATGTGGCGCCTATGTGTCCGGGCTGGACAAAGAGGGAATGGTGCCGGCTGAGGGACTCGAACCCCCGACCTTCGGTTTACAAAACCGCTGCACTACCACTGTGCTAAGCCGGCATTATCCAGAGAAATTCGCCATTTTCAGACCGGTTATTGCCTGAAAGAAGGTGCGCTAGGTGCCACCTGCTGTGCTCCCTCCGATAGGGAGGACGGGCAAAAAACGCCAGACGGCCGTGTCTCGCGAGGGAGGCTGATCGAAAAAATCCAAGAAATCGGCCGTTCCTGCCGAAAGCTGCGAATGCTCGAGCCTCTCATTCAGTCAAGAGGTCCCGAAGGACGTCCTTGAGCTTTGCAACGCCTGCAGGGTCCACCGACTGCCCTCGGTATTGCTGGCCCGGGGGCAGACCTTCCATCGGGTCTCCGCCGGATTGGAAGACATAATGATCGTAAAGGACGCGCCACGCCTTTCGGTGATCTTTGGGCATGTCGCGGTAGAGGACATAGGCGAGGTGCAGCAGGGCACCGTAGGGATGTCGAGCCGCAACCTCATCGAGGTTCCACCAATAGTTCATCAACACGTTGAGTGCCCCGAGCGATTGCACGCCGTGCCACCACATGTAGGGGATGTAGATCGCGTCGCCGGGCTCCAGCTCGGCAACGACCGCCGCGTCCAACGCGTCGCGGTAGCGCGGGAAGCGATCGAACTCGGGCTCGTCCAGCGAGACCATGCTGATCGGCACGTTGGCTGGGGTGGCATCCATCGGACCGGGATAGAGGTTCGGGGTCTGTTCGGCCGGAAAAAGGATGAATCGCCTGCGACCGGCAATCACGCATGCAAGGTTGTCGGCGACGTCGAAGTGGGGTGCGACCGTGACTTGGTTCCCGATCCAGACACGCGCATTGGTCTGCCCGGGCACGAACGGGTTCGGATTGTCCGCTTCGAGACCTGGAAGGCAGTCGGATGCACGGATCGCCTGCATCGCGATTCCAAGCGGTTCAGCGGATGCGTGTTGCTGGAGCAGTCCCTTGAGCACGTTTGAAAGCTGCTGCGGCGCTTCGCGGTAGTTCAGATCCTTCGACTCGCCTCGGTAAAACAGTCGGCCGTGCGCCGAGGGGGGCGCCACGACTGTGTTCACGGGGCTGCCGTTGTAGAAGCGCTCAAGATAGGCGACTGCCGCTTCATCTGACCGCAGCGCCTCGCGCACGAACGGCCAGTCTGCGACTAAACCGCGAATGACGGCCGGGCGATCTCCGCTAAGGATTTCGTCGATGACGTGCCGAGGTTCGCTCGCCTGAAACTCATCTGCGCGCTGAAGCCGATCGAACATAGCGCCTATCCATTCCCAGCAAGTCGACGGCAGCGCAAGGAGCTCCAACTGAGCACGACGAAGCGCCGGGGCCCGCTCATAACACACCGAATGTCCAGCCTTCGCTTCGAGCGATCTTGCGGGTGAGGCCTTGCGGGTCGAAAGCCCGCGGCTCGTGAGCGGCGAGCTGCCGCATTCCGGCCGCCGTCACCAAAGCGTCTGTCTGGTGATCGTTCGGCTCGAATGCGACGCGGGCAGGGCGGCTTCCGAGCTCAAGGAGCGCTTCGTTCAACGTCGCAAGCGAGCGTAGCTTCCTTCCGCTAAGGCCAGCTCGGCGCAGATAAATGCGGGTATAAATTTCGACGATGGCGCTCCCGTGCTCGGGCAGCGGGTCCAGGGGCCAGATGGCGACTTTGCCGTCTAGCTGATGAAGGAAACGCATGCCCGAAAAGCTCGCCTTGGCGACTTGGGCGGCGCCAATCGCATCATAGGCGCTCGCTGTCTTGCGGCCGCCCTGCGCATTCAGCCGCGCGTCGCATTGGCGAAAGTGCATGAAGCGAGCCTTCACCCCGTCGGCAATGCCGAAATAAAAATGCCCTCGGTGCGCGCTCTCGAGGAAGCTCGCGGCACCGAGGTCCTCGTCGGCACAGCGCTTGTCGACATAGGCCCAGAAGGCTCGTGCCGTCTTGGGCACACCAGGCTCGCCAGGCAAATATTCGCCGCGTTCGATGAGCGGCGGCGCGAAGCTGAAATCGAAACCGAACAGGGTCGGCTCCTTTTCAGCGCGCTTCAAAAGCCAAGCGAGAACTTCCACTCGCGACCAGATATGCCCGGGCCGGACCAGGCGCGGCGCTGCTTCTCCGCGCGCTTCCGCTATCGCGATACCTTTGTGCCGTTTGCCCTTCGCTCCCGACCAGTCGATCGCGACGTACGACGAGAACTGCCTCACTTGGGCTTTCTTGGCCGAGCCCTGGGCTTGGCCGCCACGAAGTCGCGCGATCGTTGGATAACGTCCCGGACGCGCTCCTTGTCGTTGCTGTCGTAGCGGATCAGCACTCCTTCCCAGCCGACATAATGGGGTGTCTGCCAGAAGGTGCTGGGATCGGTCTCTTTAAGGAGCTCGATCGTCCCCAAGTCGACAGCGACCCCGAAGGACGTGTCCGCCTCGTGGCTCGGGAAGAGGAACGCGCGGCCATTCGAGATCAATTTTACGGCCGGTTTGCCGTAGCTGGTCCCGAGTTGGGTATCGGGCAGGGTCAGCGCGAAAGCGATCGCCTCCTCGAAGCTCATCACACGAGGGGCGGCTGGTCGTCTTCGGGTGGCGCCTGGCGAATTCGCCGGGGCGGGGCCGGCCGCGCCGGCGGCTGGCCGGTCTCGGCCCAGCGTTCGAGGATCCGCGCGGCAGCATCGCGCCCGCCAAGGCCGAAGGCGAGCGCGCAGGCGATCGCGGCCGAGCCCAGGATTAGCCCGAAAGCAAGCATCACGATCTGGTCGGCGAGCCCCATGAAGGTGAGGCCGATCGCAGTGAACAGGGCGATGATCGAGTAACGCACCAGGGTTTGGGCATAGCCGCCCTCACCGGTCCCGCTCCCTACGAGGTTCGCAATAATCCGTGCAAGGAAGATCCCGACGACGATGATCAGCGATCCGAAGATGACCTTTCCGCCGAGCTCGGTCACCTGCGCGAGGAAGATCGCGACGGTGCCTCCACCGAGCTGGCTCGCCGCCTCGATCGCCGCGGCGAGGATGATCGCAATCATCGCGATGTTCGCCACAATCCGCGAAGGGAACGCACTTGCGGGGATGACGCCTGTTGAGCGGATCGCGTCGTCGAAGCCGGTGGGCGGAAGAATGGCTTCTATGATCGTCTTCAAGAACCGGCCCGCGACGAAGGCAATGCCGATCCACAGGGCCGCGGCGAGGACGTGCGGGATCGCCGCCAGGATCTGGTCGAGCATTGCTGTCGCGGGCGCGGAAATGGAAGTGATCTCCAGCGCCTGGAGAGCAGCGATTGCGACGGGGATGATGATGAGCGCGTAGACCAGCACTCCTGCAGCCCGCGCGATGCTGGCGCGGGTCGCCCCTGGAGCAGTGCCGGGAGGCACCGCATCCGACGGGGTCCGGACCGTGCCCTCGGTTGAGCCGATTCCAATTCGGGCAAGGAGCCCGTCGACATTGGCCGCGGCGAGTACCGTCTCGACGAGCCGCCGTACGATCCGAGCGACGACGAGGCCCACGAAAAAGATCAGTCCCGCTGCGATCAAATGCGGGAGGAAAGCGAAGATCTCGGTGACGAGCTCGTTGATCGGCGCGAGTATCTGCCCGACCCCCAGGAAGCGAAGCGCGGCCATGATTCCGACGAGCCAGATGATGAGCTTGGCAATGGTGCCGAGCTGGTGTCCGACGGTCTCCTCCGGGGTGCCTGTCACATGCTTCTTGAGCGCTGGCGAACGGTCGATTGCCTTCCCGAGCACCCATCCGACCGCCCGGGCGACGATCCAGGTCACGACGAGTATCAGGATCGCGATCGCGATTTTCGGAGCCCAGAACATCAACTGTGCCTGCCAGTAGGCGCCGGAATCGACCTGGTACATGTGTTTGCTCCCTCGCTCGGACTTGTCGGCTCAACCCTCGTCATTCGCGCTTTGTTGCAATTCCTCGCGGCGCTGCTTCCAATAGTCCAGCCGCTCCTTTATTCGTGTCTCGAATCCCCGGTCAGTCGGCTCGTACAGGACCTGTGGTTCCATTTCCTCAGGCCAGTAATTCTGCCCCGAAAAGCCCTCATCGGCATCATGGTCGTAGGCATAGCCCTTGCCGTAGCCGACGGTCTTCATGAGCTTGGTAGGCGCATTCAGGATATGCATCGGCGGCATCAGCGATCCGGTTTCTTGCGCGCTCCGCCAGCCCTTCTTCTGAGCCATGTAGGTCGCATTCGATTTGGGCGCGCTGGCGAGATAGAGGCAGGCTTGGACGATGCCGATCTCGCCCTCCGGCGAGCCGAGGAAATCGTACATCTCCTTCGCCGCTAGGCACTGCCGCAAGGCATTGGGATCGGCCATGCCAACGTCTTCCACGGCGGCGCGCGTAAGGCGTCGAAGCAGGTAAAGTGGCTCCTCTCCCGCCACCAGCATGCGCGCGAGATAGTAGAGAGCTGCCTGGGGATCGGATCCGCGGATGCTTTTGTGGAGAGCCGAGATGAGGTTGTAGTGGCCCTCCCGGTCCTTGTCGTAGACGGGAACGCGCCGGTGCAGGAGCTCGGACAATTCGGCGGAGCCGAGCGGCTGTCCGATTTCGATCGAGAATAGCGTCTCGGCCTGATTAAGCAGGAACCGGCCATCGCCGTCGGCGCTCGCGATCAACGCGTCGCGCGCTTCGCTCGTTACGGGCAGCGGGCGCTCCTCGAGGTTTTCTGCGCGGCTCACCAGCTCTTCGAGCGCGTCATGGCCCAGGCGCCTCAGGATGAGCACCTGGCAGCGCGAAAGCAGCGCGGCATTGATCTCGAAACTCGGGTTCTCGGTAGTCGCACCGACAAGCGTCACCGTACCGTCCTCAACGTAGGGCAGGAACCCGTCCTGTTGCGCGCGGTTGAAGCGGTGAATCTCATCCACGAAAAGCAGGGTTTTCTGGCCCGCCCGCCCCGCCGTACGCGCTTCGGCGAAGATCTTCTTGAGGTCGGCGACCCCGGAAAAGACCGCCGAGACGGCGACGAAGCGCAGCCCCACGGCGTCGGCGAGCAACCTTGCGATGCTCGTCTTTCCGGTGCCCGGCGGTCCCCACAGGATCATCGAGGCGAGGCGTCCGGCCGCGACCATGCGCCCGATCGCGCCGTCCGGGCCGGTGAGGTGCTCCTGACCCACGACGTCATCGAGCGACTTCGGGCGCAGGCGGTCAGCGAGTGGCGCTCCTTCGCGCGGCGCCTGCGCAGGGCGGGTCGGGATGTTCTCGTCGGCAAACAAATCGGCCATCCAACCCTAGGTAAAAGTCGGCTTCGCAAATTGCACCTGCTTCCTTGCCTAAGATGCAGCTAAGATATATCTAAGACGCATCTGAAAAGGAGATTTGCCGTGGGACACAGGCATCAACACCAGGGATGCGGGCCGAGGGGGCGTTTCGAGATCAATCTTCCCGAAGGCCTGATGGCGATGCGTGGCGGCCGCGGCTGGCAAGGCAATTGGGGGCCTTTTCATTTCGATTTCGGCGACGAAGGCTGGAGTGGCGGCCGGCGCGGGCGCCGAGCCCGTCGAATGTTCGAAGGGGGAGAGCTTCGGCTGGTGCTGTTGAAGCTGATCGTTGACGAGCCGCGGCATGGCTATGACCTCATCCGCGCAATCGAGGAGATGACCGGTGGTGAATATGCCCCGAGCCCGGGCGTCGTTTATCCTACCCTGACGCTGCTCCAGGATATGAATCTCATCGAAGAGGCCGCGGGCGATGGACCGCGCAAGCCGTTCCAGGCGACCGAGGAAGGCCGCAAATATCTCGAGGAGCGCGCCGAGGAGGTCGAGGCGCTGTTCGAGCGCCTTCGCGACC
The DNA here is from genome assembly GCA_045810725.1 of Sphingomonas sp. Taxonomy (GTDB): domain Bacteria; phylum Pseudomonadota; class Alphaproteobacteria; order Sphingomonadales; family Sphingomonadaceae; genus Sphingomicrobium. The sequence goes on from JBJMVK010000132.1 coordinate 76,746, forward strand.
TTGCGCCGCGCGGTGAGAACATGGCTGGCCCGGCAATCGGCCGAGCCGTGAGGAACCTGATGACGGCGCTGGGCCACCGCCTGAGAAGCGAAGGGTTCGACGAAGAGCTGTTCCTGGAAATCGCCGCGATCCTCGACGAGGCAGCACAGAAGATTGAGAGGGTCAAATCGACCCGAGGCTAACGCCCCAACATTCTCGCGAGCCGCTCCCGCTTGTGGATGGCGTGCAGGTAGACCCGGATCACGGTCGCGTTGATCAAATCCCAATCCATTGTCTTGGCGATCGCGAGGGCCGCTTCTCCGTGGCGACGGCGCAGGTCCGGGTCCCGCGCATAAGCTCCAAGGGCCGCGGCGAACTCTTCCGGCTCGCTGCCGTCGACGAGGGTACCCGTGACCTTGTCTCGAACGAGGTTCGTAGCGCCCGTCGCCTCCGCGGCGATGACTGGAAGGGCGCAGGCCATCGTTTCGAGCGTCACGTTGCCGAAGGCTTCAGTGATCGATGGATTGAGCAGCAAGTCCGCACTCGCAAGCGCGCGTGCAAGTTCGTCGCCGGTTAGCTGCCCAGTGAAGATCGCGTCCGGTAGCTGCTCTTCGAACCACGGCCGCGCCGGCCCTTCGCCGATCACCAGGACATGATATTTGAGGCCGAGCAACGCAAAGTTGCGGATTGCGTCCGCGAAGACGTCGAGGCCTTTTTCCATCACAACTCGGCCGAGGAACGCGATCACCATCTCGTCGTCGGCAATCCCGACGGAGCGGCGCCAAGCCATGTCCCGGCGATCGGGATTGAACTGCTCTCGATCGACGCCGCGGGCCCAAATCGCGATGTCGCGGTTCATCCGCTGTGCGCGCAGGATGATGGCAGTGGATTCGGCCGGCGCCATGACGACCTCGCACCGATGATAGAAGCGCCGCATGATGTCGCGCGCGAGGGGCTCCAGAGCCTGAAGGTGGTAATAACCGAGGTAAGTGTCGAAACGAGTGTGGACCGACGCCACGGCCGCGATCTTGCGCCGCCGCGCCCAGGTCACCGCGCGGTGACCGACGATATCGGGACTCGAGACGTGTACGACGTTCGGCTTGAACTCGGCGAGATCGCGCCTGACCCGGGGCGGCAGAGCGATCGGCAAGCGATATTCCGAGCGTCCCGGAATCGGGATCGCGGGGATGCTCACGAGGTCGCCGGTTGCCTCGAAGGCGGGCTGCGCGACTGTCGGCGAGTAGACGCGGACCTCGACGCCCTGACGAAGCAGATATTCTACCAGCCTGTTGAGGGCCTGGTTGGCCCCGTCACGCACATAATTGTAATTGCCCGAAAAGAGGGCGACGCGGAGGTCGTTCGGCTTCACCCGGCAGGGCTGTAGGGGTTAATTCGTGGGCGTCAAACTCGGACTTCCGCCGGTTGCCGGGCCTGACGCGCGACTGTTCATCCTGGGCAGCCTGCCGGGCGACGCATCCCTGGCAGCCCGGCGCTATTACGCTCACCCGACGAACCAATTCTGGCGCCTTCTCGGAAGGGCGATTGGGGAAGAGCTGCAGCCGGTTTCCTACGAGGAACGGCTCGAGCGGCTCGCGAAGAGAGGCATTGGTCTCTGGGACGTGATCGCCTCGGCAAGCCGGCGCGGCAGCCTCGACCAGGCTATCCGGGAAGTGCAGCACAATCGCGTTGAACACCTGCTAAACCATTTTCCGGATCTCGAAGCGATCGCGTTCAACGGTTTGACGGCCGCCACCCTGGGTCGGAAAATCATCGGGAAGGCGCCGCGCGGCATTGCCCTCATCGACCTCCCGTCCTCCAGCGCAGCCAACACTCGCCCAGTCGAGGAAAAGTCACGATTCTGGGCTGTGCTGGGGTCATTCGTGCAGCAGTAGGAGCCTTTCACTTGCGCCGCGCGTAGTTGGCGGCATGATTGCGCTGATGATGCCTACCGAAGAAGACCAGGAAGTCACCGATAGCGACAAGCGGTTATCGATGGTCGACGAAGCGCTCGTCGCCGGCACGATCGCGAACACCAACGGCCTGCTCGTGATCCTCGCCAAGCTTGTTGCCAAGGGCGTGTTCGACAGCGCGGACCTACAGTCCTTCTCCGACAGCTACTCGAAGCCGCTCGATCATGTCGGCATGCGCGAGAATGAGCTTGTGACCCAGATGCAGGACCAGATGGAATCGACGCTTGCCGAACTGATGCGCTATCTCAGCGAGCGCGACCGCGAAAGCTGACGGTTTCGGGCCGTTGACTAGAGACGTTCCAACACACATATGGCCGCCTCCCTGGAAAGTTCCGGGAAATGGCCCCTTCGTCTAGCGGTTTAGGACGTCGCCCTCTCACGGTGAAAACACGGGTTCGAGTCCCGTAGGGGTCACCAGTCGCATGCGATCGACCGCTGGATCTTCGTCTTCATGGCGGCGTCGTTCATCGAAGGCGGCGGCAGATGAGCTGGATTGCGCCGCGCTTCCCAATGGAAGGGAAGGGACGTGCTTGCAGACGCGTATCGTGCGGGCGCGGCGCGGGGCATCCTGAACGCCTGGTATCCCGCTGACTGAAACTGATGTTGAGGCCAGTTTCCCCGATGAGTTTTCGCGTCAGGCATCGGGCACATCACTGCTTTTGGGCTGCGATCCCCAGGCGCTTCTTGGTAGCGGCGAGCATTTCTTGAAATCGCGGGTTGTCGCGAATTCGGACGAAATCCGGGTCGGCCTCCGCATGCTTGATCTGAGAAGCGGTGTTCACGGTTTCGAAGTACGGCTGGAGCACGTCCATAGCGGCAGCGTCGTCATGGAGCGACACGGTTAGCGTGCAGCCCAGGTTGTAACGCATCGCCAGATTATCGGGATCGAGCAAGAGCCCACGCTCTATCCATTCGCGCGCGCGATCGGCTTCTCCGAGTGTTGCTAGCGCTTGCGCGCCGTTCGCAATCGCTGAGCCGTTCGTTGCCTCAGACGCAAGAGCGCGTTCTGCTCGCTCGAAAGTGAGCCTCGCTGCTCTTGTAAGTGCTTCCGTATCGCCGGTAGCCTTGTAACAGGTCATCAGCATGACCGGGTTGTAGTAATCCGAACTGACCAGCGATGAGGCCCGCTCGAAATAGGGAACGGATTCGCTGATGCGGCCCTGTCGGAAAAGCATTCTTGCAGCCTCTCGATTGACCTCCCACGATTCTGGATTTCCGCGCAATGCGTCGTCGATGAGGGCATTGGCCTCCTCTTGGTGACCTTCCTCTTCGAGATAGCGAGCAGTAACGCAGAGCGCCTCGGGTAGATTGGGCTTAAGTGACAATGCACGTTCCGCCGCGGGTAAGGCATTCGCATCCTTGCCGTGCCAGAACCGCTGCTCGGCCTGTGCAATCGCCATCAGGGCCCAAGCCTCCGCATAATCTGGATCGAGCTGGACGGCTTGCTGGCAGATGCGTGCAATCGCCTCATCCCGCTTCAGGTCTCCGAAAGTTCCTCCGATCCACTGCTGGCGCGCCATCAAATAGAACCGGTAAGCTTCGGCGTTCGAAGTGCCGCGCTCTTCGATCGCTGCCTTCTCCTCAGGAAGAAGCTTCAGCTCCAGCGCCTTGACGATCGCGTGAGAGATCTCATCCTGAATCTCGAAGATGTCCGTCAGATCGCGATCGTAGCGTTCTCCCCATAGCTGTCGCCCCGTGGCGCCCGCTATGAGCTGCGCGCTGATCCGGAGCCGGCTTCCTGCCTTTCGAACACTTCCTTCGAGGACGTGGCTCACGTCCATGGTCCGCGCGATTTCCTTGACGTCAACGACCCTCCCTTTGAAGGTGAAAGCGGTGTTGCGGGCCACGACCTCAAGTGATGAAATCTTCGACAGGTCGGTGATTACGTCCTCAGTGATTCCGTCGCTGAAATATTCCTGCTCTGAATCATCGCTGAGGTTCACGAATGGCAGGACGCAGATCGAGATTGGCGCGGCGGCCGTAGTGCTTTCGATCTGTGTGGTCGGCTTTTGATGTTCAGCCATCTTCGAGATAGCTGTCAGCAGATCATGGATAGGGTCGTTATGACCATCCCTGTCCCATGCCGACAAGTCGATGCACTGGAGCTGCCGGAACCCTAGCGGCGGCTTAACCGAGCCTAGAGTGGCAGGTATGAGCCGGGCTGAATCACGCCCTTCCGCTGCTTCATCCTGAACCCACGCCGAGGCGATGGACGCAGGGCTCCAAAGAACCATCACGACTTCAGCGTTCTTCAATTCGCGGTCGATTTCGCTGCTGAAGTTCGCGCCGCCGTGCAAGTGGCGATCCCACCAGATGGTCTGTCCGGCCTCAGTTAATACCCCGGCGAGTCTCCGCGCCGTTTCGACGTCGTCACGCGCATAACTAAGAAACACCCGCGCCATCGCTTCGGCCCCACCTCTGTTCGATTAACTCTGCGCTTAACGGATGATCCCTTCAAGCGTCGCGGCTCCTGATCTCTTCATTCCTCGCATTGTTGCCGTTCGGGGTATCGGTGTTCCTGCGCCGGACAGAAGGGATGGAGCCTGCCTTTCGCAGGGCAGGGCGAGGAACGGCCGAGGAGGGACCTTGTTACTGACACGAGGGCGCTTTTGACGCCCCGAAGTTGTGGCACGCTGCGCGAATGAGCGCGCGGCACAGGGGGCCGCGACAAGCAGAGGACAGCCAAAATGAAACGCAACCTGAGCCTGCTCATGGCCGCTGGAACGTTTGCGATTGCACCGGCGGTCGCGCTCGCGGCGCCACCAAGTGGCGGTGGCGGGACTGGCAACCACGGTTCGACGACCACCACGACGACGACAGCGCCGACCTCGCCGACGGGCAACGGTGGCGGGTACAATCACACGAACTCGCCGCAGCACGCGACGGGTCAGCCGATGCAGTCCTGCGAGACTACGGGCACCACGCCCGGCAATTCGGGGACCGCACCGGGATCAGCATTCAACCCTAACGGCGGGACGGCTGGAGGGCAGTATGCCGGCGAACAGCCGCAGAACTCCCGCAATACGGCATCAGTGTCACAGTACGACCAGGCGTGCGCCCAGCAGCCGCATTAACGGTCTGCACTTCAAACGGACTGGCCCGTCCTTCCAAGGTAAAGGACGGGCCATTTTCCACCGCGACTGGGGGATAAGCAAACCCGCGGTTTCTTTGGTTTGGCCGGTGAGCTAGCTGCATGCGCAGCACCCGCCTGATGGTGCATGGCCCATAGCGGTCGTGTGCGCGCGAACGGCTCGCGAGATCCGCGGGCTTCCGCGGTTTCGACCGGCATTATTGAGCAGCCTGCTGAAGGATCCAACTATCCGCTGTCCGCTGTGCAGCAGACACCAGGCCATTGCGCGAATTAGACCGTGCTGCTCGGCGTGCTATTGGATAGCTCAAAGGCGGAGGGTGCATGGGCTTCGACCCCAATCCATGAAACGCGCATTTCCGGTCTGGTTTCTCGGTCTGGCGAACCTGCCAGTCGGTCTCATGTTCGGATTGGGGCTGATGGTCGCTCCAGAGGTGCTGGCGGCGCGGCATGTCCCCGAGACCACGATCGCCAACGTCACGACGCTCGGCCTCGTCGGCAACCTGGTCTTTTTCCTGGTTGCGCCGGTGCTCGACGTCCATTTCAGCCGTCGGACATATGCGATCGCCATGATCGTCGCCGCCACCAGTCTAACCTTCCTCATGGTGATAAGCCTGGCGGACATGCGGTTCCTCGGCGCGTGGCTGTTTCTCGGCATGCTCGCCGTCAATCTCAATACCTCCGCTCTTGGCGGATGGTTCGGGACCGGGCTTCCAAAAGAGGAAGATGCGCGGCTCGGCGCCTGGTTCGCCGTTGCAAGCTTCGGCGGATTCGGCTTGGCGTCGATGGCCGGGATCGAGCTGGTCCAGCATCAGCCCCTGTGGCTCGCAGCGACGATCCTCGCAGGCCTGAACGTCGTGCCGCTGGCGATTGTCCTCGTCGCCGATTGTCCGTCGGGAGAGCGCTCGCGCCTGACGGAGAACTTCGGGCGCTTCGGAAGAGACCTCGCGAAGCTCGCCCGCTGTCACGAGGTGAAGCGGCTGGCCCTGTTGCTCGTGCTGCCCTGCACGGCGTTCGCACTGACCAACACGCTGGGCGGGCTCGGCGGCGATTACCAAGCGTCCCCCAGGCTGATCGCCATCATCGGCGGAGTGGGCGTGACCGCCGCGGGAATTTTTGGAAGCCTCACCGTACCGGTGCTCGGTCGTCGTGCCGCGATGGTCACCGTTTATCTCGGCATCGGCATTGTCGGCGCGCTGTCGACTCTCTCGCTCGTCTTCCTGCCGCGCGTCCCCGCGGTTTATGGACTTGCCTTGGTGGCCCAGAACATCTGGCAATCCGCTGGCCTTGCCGCGGGCACAGCCATGATTTTGGCGAGCATTGGCAAAAACAATCCGCTCGCTTCCACTCAGTTCGCCATCCTGAATGCCGCCCTCGCAACGCCGCTAATGTACATGCAATGGTTCGACGGGCATGCTTATGGAGCGGGGGGCCTCACGGGCCTTTACCTCACCGACGGAGGACTGGACCTTGCGTCCTGCGCTCTAATGATCGGCCTATTCCTGCTCTGGTCGAAACGACTGCCGGAAGTGCCGGAGCGCTCCGGTCCAACTGTCGCCTAGGAAGTGCTGAGCGTTAGCTGATCTGGGAACGACCGCTCCACAACCGTTGCGGACCTTGCACTCTTCGAGGATAGATGCCCGCGTGCGTTTCGGTACTTTCGTGGATGGGCTCTCAAGGCGCGCTCCAGTCATTGTGATATTCACGCTTTGTGCGGCGCTCGCTACCGAGTGGATCGGTGCGCCCGCGTGGCTACCCGAAAGTGTCGCGATCATCGTCGGCAGCCTGGCGCTGGCGTTGATGACGTCAAAGGGACGGCGGCATGGGTTCAGGACCAGCGAAGAGCTCGGTTTCACGGGCGGTTCGGACTGGCTCAATCACGAACTCGCTGGCAAGGGCACGCCGCCCGGCTTCTACCTCCTCGGCTCCTTTGGCTTCCTCACGATAATGCTGACCGGCTTCCAATCGGCCTATGCCATGCCTGCGTGGGCAGGGTTCGGGCTTGGCCTCGTCTGGGGGATCGTGAACGTGCGGTACCCGGTCGACGAAGACCCAGAAACTTAGCGTCCGCTTGCCATCCGGATGCAAGGACCGCAGTCCGGCTGAAACGCTCCTCAGTCCTTCGTCGCGTGCAGCTCTGACTGATAATAATAGATGAGTACTTGGCCGTCCCCGTTCAGTGGGGCCGGTTCGCGAAGCTTCTGCGGCTTGCCGCATACGATGTTCAATTGCGCGTCGGCAAAGGTGCCTCGTTCGGGCCGCGCGGGGGGATCATTCAGGGCCGACGCGTGGATCAGGTTTCCATCTTCGTCGAGATAGGCTCCGGCTCGGTCCACGAAAGTGCCCTTCGTGCAGTCCGCGGTGAACAATATCTGTAAGTATTGAGCGTCCTTGATTGTAGCGGAGACGTCCTGAGGCTTGGAATAAACGGCGGTGAACCAGCCCTGCCCCGAGCCGGCGCTGCGCTTGATCCCCTCCTTGGTGAAGAAAATTGCTTCCTTGTCGCTATAGTCCATCACCCACCAGCTCGCCTCGCCTACCCCGGGAGCCGCGCCAGCATTGTTGCTCCTGGGCGGATCGACCGGCTGCCGCTGCGGCGTGCTTGCCACCTGCGAGCAGGCGTTGAGCTTGGCGACGACGTCGCCCCGCATCTCGACTGGCGCGACCTGATTGCCGTTCACAAACGGGCGGTCGGGATAGACTATCTGGCAATAGGAGCCGTCGTCATTGTCGCGGCAGCGCGCAACGATGATGCGCTCGCCCTTGCATCGATAGGCGTGGTTATATTCGAGCGGCTGTCCCGCGATCAGGCTCTCGCCGGCCCAGGCGGGCACCGCGACGACGACGAGAGCGGCAACTAAAACGGATTTCATGTGGACCGCCTTGGGGTCTTCATACCGGATGCGGGGCGCGGGCGCAGCAGCAGATTGGTTGCGGACCAAGTCTCGCTTGCGCCAACGTGCCGAACTGGAAGCCCCCGCGCAAAAGGTGGGTTTGAAAGCGAGCTAGGGGGCCGCGACATTCCAGTCGACGTGGCCGCGCACCCCGTGCAGCCGGCGGGTGTACGATGCCTGCCAAATGGACCACGATCGTCCACCAAAGCTGGGCTCCGAGCGGATGCTGCGAAGCCACAGAGGACGATCGAAAGCCATGCTGATCCGATAGCGTTTGTCGAATCGCCTGGTGAGATAAAGAACGGCACGTTTCCCGTAGCGCGCTTCAACGATCCGCAGGAACTCGCGGAGTTCCTTGTGAACTTTGGCCCGCGAAGGCCGGCGACTGCAGTTACCTGGTAATTCCAGGTCGATGGCTGGCGGCAGTGCTGCCGCGTCGAATGGCACCAAACGCACGAAATTGGCCGCCTGTGCTCGCCCGCTCCCGCAAAGCCGGAAGAAATGGTAGGCGCCTCTGTGGATGCCCGCGCGATGGGCGGCACGCCAATTGATCGAGAACCGTCCGTCGACGTGATCTGCGCCTTCGGTCGCTTTGATGTAGGCAAAGTCGACGCCCTGGCGGGGCAATTTCGCCCACGCGATGTGCCCCTGATGGTGGGAGACATCGACGCCTTGATAGGGGTATCGTCGCTCTGAAGGATGCCATCCGCCGTCTCGCGCAACCGCGGCGCTCGAAACCGCGACAAGCGCTAGCGAGGTGAGCACGACCCAGTTGCGGCGAGCGGTCATGGATCGAGCGTAGCGCCGTCACTTCGACCTTCAATCGGGACAATCATCTAAGTGTGGATGGCTTTGCACTGAGCCACGCCGGAGAGAGAACATATCCTAGGCACGTGCAACGCTTCGCGATTTCTACTGACTGAGGTTGGGCGGCGCTAAGCCAACCGGCAGCAGTGTCTCACCAGCGGAACATACCAATCACAAGCAATGCGACGAACAGGGAAAGCCCAATGCGCTGAACAATACGGCTGTTGAAAGGGATTAGTATCAGTGGCGTGGCGATGCGGAGCGCCATCCAGATCGCGGGCCATCCGGAGTAGAGGTTGTCTGCGAGCACATTGGAGGCAGCCGAGACACAAGGCGGCATGGTGAGTGCAAGCAACAGCACCTTCCGCTGCTCCATGTAATGGTCTTCGAGCGACTTCGGCTCAGAGGCGGTTGGGAACATCGCTCGGCTGACGAAAATGAAGGGAACGGTCACTCCGACGGCGCTGAGCAGCCACCACGGACTGAAATGGACGTCATGCTGGGTATGCCAGAATCGGACCCAGATGTTCATCCCCCCAGCCAAAACCACGAGGCCGAGAAGCGGCGTGCAAAGGCCGATCGGCATAGCATGGCGCTCGCGCCACATGTCGCCAAAGCCGCTCGCTACGTTCGCAACGCTGAGCCCCAAAAGGAGCGCGTAAAAGCTGAAGAGATATTCGAAGTCGTTCACCCCGCTCCCCCCAAGACCAGGCGCCATAGAGGAAATAGCAGCAGAACGTCACGGCGCCAGCGTCAGCTTCCGTAATCGCGCGAGCAGGAAACGTTTGGCTAAGGGGTCTTGCAAGGAGGGATCATCCGGATCGAACATGGACGACCAAAGCGACGAACGTCGCCTTAGTTCTGGACTCTGACCTAAGTGAGCGTCAGCATCATTTGACGAATCGCGTCATTGGGGGGCTGGGATGTCCGAGTTCTACAAGCCGGGCGATAAGGTCGTGAGGTCCGGCATCTACCAAGTCACTCATTCCGAAGACCATGCCGTCCCGCAGGACGTAACCTGCGTGTTTGGGAAGCAATTCCCCAAGTGCAGGCATTGCGGTGACCAAGTGCGCTTCACACTTGTGAGGTATGCAAAGGACATCGATAGCGCCGAGAACTTCAACTGACGCCGCCACTCCCGCTTAAGAGCGCCCTCTAGTTGCTTCCAACGCGAAGTTGCCGCGAAGGCCGTGCCGCCAAGCCTCCGATAGAAGCCCGAAGGACCGAATGGAGCCGCTGAGCTTGCATTAGTGTCTGTCTGCACCGCGCTTTGCTGCCTCATCGGATCGGCTACGGCGAGCGCCATTCGTCGCCGCTAACGACCGCGCGATGCTGACAACCGAATGTCAGCATTGCGCGCATGCGGCCAAGGAGCTGTGGCATTTCCCCTCTTTAAAGATATCGGCGAAGCAGCAGCTTAGAAGTCCATGCCGCCCATTCCGCCCATGCCGCCGCCCGCCATCGCCGGAGCCGGCTTGTCCTCGGGTATCTCGGCGACCGCCGCCTCGGTGGTGATCAGCAGGCCCGCAACCGAAGCCGCGTCCTGGAGAGCCGCGCGGACGACCTTGGTGGGGTCGATCACGCCCGCCTTGACGAGATTTTCATATTGCTCGGTCTGGGCATTGAAGCCGAGGGTGGCGTCGCCACCATCGATCAGCTTGCCGGCGACAACCGCACCATCG
>JBJMVK010000133.1:0-10886 GCA_045810725.1 Sphingomonas sp.
GGTCGACGCGATGGAAAAGGCGCTTCGCGAAGTAGGCGCCGGTTCGGGTGGAACCCGGAACATCAGCGGGAACACGCATTACCATACCGAACTCGAAGCCGAGCTAGCCAACCTCCACGGCAAGGAAGGCGCACTGCTGTTTACGTCCGGATATGTCTCGAACGAGGCGGCGCTCTCGACGCTCGGCAAGCTGCTTCCGGGCTGCGTCATCTTCTCGGACGAGCTCAACCACGCCTCGATGATCGCGGGCATCAAGAACTCGGGCTGTGAAAAGCGCGTGTTCCGCCACAACGATCTCGAGCACCTCGAAGAATTGCTCGCCGCCGAAGACGCTGACACGCCCAAGCTGGTCGCCTTCGAGAGCGTCTATTCGATGGACGGGGACATCGCCCCGATCGCTCGCATCTGCGACCTTGCCGACAAGTATAACGCGCTCACCTATCTCGACGAGGTCCATGCCGTCGGCATGTACGGCGAAATGGGCGGAGGGATTTCGGATCGCGACGCACTCGCGGATCGGCTGACCATCATCGAGGGCACGCTTGGAAAAGCGTTCGGAGTGATGGGCGGCTATATCGCGGCCGACAGGACCGTCATCGACTGCATCCGCTCCTACGCCCCGGGGTTCATTTTCACGACCAGCCTTTCGCCGGTGCTTGTCGCCGGTGCGCTGGCGAGCGTCCGCCACCTCAAACACTCGAATGAGGAGCGGATCGCTCAACAGGAAGCCGCGGCGATGCTGAAGGCGAAGTTCGCGGCCGCGAACCTCCCGGTGATGCCGAGCGTCACCCACATCGTCCCGCTCCTCATCGGATGCCCCGTTAAGGCCAAGCGCGTCAGCGACATCCTGCTCGCCGAATATGGCCTCTACGTTCAGCCCATCAATTTCCCCACCGTCCCGCGCGGCACCGAGCGCCTCCGCTTCACTCCTGGCCCGCAGCACAGCGCCGAGATGATGGACGAACTGACGACGGCGCTGATCGAGATCTTCGGCCGCGAAGAAATCCTGCTCGCCGCCTGATTTCACCCGATGGAATTGGCTCGAGCGCTTCCCTAGCATTGCGCCCTGCGATTCGGTTTGCGGGGGGTCAGCGTGTCAGGATTGTCGCCAAGGTGGCTTTTCAGTCCGCCGCTGCGCCTGCGCGCCGTTCCCGAGCGATGGGTGCCATTCCTCCGGCTCGCGTGGTTCCTGTGCTTCCTTCTCTCGGTCGCGGCCATCGCCCTTGGAACGGTTCACGCCCTTCGGGAAACCTACGAGGTTCGACCCGTCGTTGCGGACCTCGCAATCGACTATGACCTAGAGAACGACGGGCGCATCTCGATCAAGGCCGAATCGAGGCCCCATTTCAAATACTGGCTCCGGGCGATCGATGGACGAGCGGTCGACCCCTATCTCCACATCCCCGAGCTCGGCCGCCTCCTGAAGGCGGCGCCTGGGCCGATCGTCACCCTCGACCTTTCCGACGAGGAAACGGGACAACCCGTGAAGCTTCAAGAGAGGCGGGTCGCTCGTCCAGTCGATCCTCGCGCAAGCCGCAGCCGGGACCTGAGGTTCGGCGCCCGGATCACGTCCGGCCTTCTTGCCTGCTCCGTCCTCCTCTCTTGTTCCTTCCTCCTTGCCCGGCGGCGCCCCAGCGATCCCGTCGCCCTCCTCTTCGCCTTCGCATTCCTGGGCCTCGCATCGACCATCGATCCGCCGCTCTCGATGTGGATGGCGTACGGCTGGCCGCCTCCCTACGACATCATTTCCTCCCTCTGGTTCTACGCGCTTCTCATCGCATTCGCGCTGTTCCCGGACGGAATCTTCGTTCCCAAGTCCTACCGCTGGCTTCTTGCCCTCGCCATTCCGCTGGCGATCTTCGTCTCGCTCCAGGACGTCGACGGCAGCCTGCAGGCGTTCGTCGCCTTCGGCTCGGTGTTCGCAGTTCTCGGAGCCCAGATCCCGAGGTACCGCAGATTGAGGTCGGGGATCGAGCGCCAGCAGATCAAATGGGCCGCATTCGGGTTCGCCGCCGGCTTTCTCCTCGTCGGCGCGGCGTTCGTCCTCCTCCCGTTCCTGCCCGACGACGCGAACCAGCAGAACATCGTCCTCAACATGGCCGTCGTCCTGCTTTTCAGCCTCGGAATGGCGGTCGTTCCGCTCGGACTTCTCGTCGCCCTCACCCGCTTCCGCCTGTGGGAAGCCGATAGCGTCATCACGAGGTCGGCCGCCTACGCGGTCGTGACGCTCGTTGTCGGCGTCGTGTGGGCGGTGAGCTCGGACCTTTTGAAGATGCTCATCGAAGAAGTGATCGGCCGTGAAAGCGAGGCGGGAGCAACGACCGCTGGAGCAGTGATCGCCGCCGGCATCTTCTCGCCGACCCAGTCTTTCGTGATCGGCTGGACCCGAAAGAGGTTCGGGGACCCGCTCGAGCGCATGCGCTCCGCCTCGTTGCGGATGAAGAAATGGGCGCTGACCGAAACCCCGGCGGAAGTCGCGACCCGGGCTCTGGGGATCATCGACGAGCTGATGCACCCTTCGGCGTCCGCGATCGTCCTCGACACTCCGTTGAGCCGCGAGCTCATCGCCGCGAGGGACGTCTCGTCGGTCGATGATCCCGAGCTCATCGAGAAACTCGCGCTCACCGACGAGGAAGGGCCGGTCGGGACCTTGCTCCTCGGGCGGCGCTCCGATCGCAACCGCTACAACCGCCAGCAATTGGAGGCGATCGACGAACTTATCCCCTCGCTTGCCGAAGCGTTGCGCATCGCGCGCAGCCACCATGGCCGTGAAAGCATGATGCAGCAGCGCCTCGATGAAATGGCTGCGCGCCTCGCGCAGCTCGAGGGTGGCGGGGCGAAGCCAGAGCCTGCGTGACACTGGCGAATCCTGCGCGCCTGCCCTAGTCAGCATTCATGCGCATCGTACTCACCGCGGACCATGCCGGCGTCGACTTGAAGGACGAGCTCGCCGCGTGGCTGCAAGAGCAGGGCCACGACATCCTCGACCTTGGGACGTTCGGACACGAAAGCGTGGATTATCCGCGTTTCGGGGCGCTGCTCGCCGATGCCCTGGCGGACCATCGAGCGGAGCGCGGGATCACGGTTTGCGGGTCCGGCATTGGGGTCGCAATCGCGGCCAATCGCAACCCTGCCTGCCGCTGCGCGCAGATCGCCGAACCTCTATCGGCGATCCTCGCGCGCCAGCACAACGACGCCAATGCGATCGCGCTCGGAGCGCGCTTGATCGGGGTCGAAATGGCCAAGGCCTGCGTTACGGCTTTTCTCGCGACCGAGTTCGAAGGCGGGCGCCACCAGCGCCGCGTCGACCAGCTCTCCCACGAATTGCAGGACTAGAAACTGATGGCCACCGCCGCCGACCTTGACCGCGACCAACGCTACAAAGTCCCGAACGGCTTTTTCACCAGCGGCCTTAGCGAAATCGACCCCGCGATCGAGGACGCCGTCCATGACGAGCTTCGGCGAGAGCAGACGCAGATTGAGCTGATCGCGTCCGAGAATATCGTCAGCAAGGCGGTCCTGGAGGCACAGGGCTCGGTCCTCACCAACAAATATGCCGAGGGTTATCCCGGCCGCCGCTACTACCAGGGATGCGGGCCCTCGGACGCGGTCGAGACACTCGCGATCGAACGGGCGAAGAAGCTGTTCGGCTGCGCCTTCGCGAACGTCCAGCCGCATTCAGGCGCGCAGGCGAACGGCGCGGTCATGATGGCGCTTTTAAAGCCCGGCGACACGATCATGGGCCTGAGCCTCGCCGCCGGCGGGCATCTCACGCACGGCGCGCCCCCGGCCCAGTCCGGAAAGTGGTTCAACGCGGTCCAATATGGCGTCCGCGAGGACGACCATTTGGTCGACTTCGACGAGCTCGAGAGGCTCGCCAAGGAACACCGGCCCAAGATGATCATCGCGGGCGGCTCGGCCTATCCAAGGCACTTCGACTTCAAGCGCTTCCGCGAGATCTGCGACGAGGTTGGCGCCTATCTCTTCGTCGACATGGCCCATTTCGCCGGGCTCGTTGCCGCGGGAGAGCACCCGAGCCCGTTCGGCTTTGCCGATGTGGTGACGACCACGACCCACAAGACCCTTCGCGGCCCCCGCGGAGGGATGGTCCTCACCGACAACGAGGATATTGCGAAGAAGGTCAATTCGGCTGTCTTCCCCGGACTCCAGGGGGGGCCCTTGATGCACGTCATCGCTGCGAAGGCCGTCGCCTTCGGCGAAGCGCTCCAGCCCGAGTTCAAGGCCTATGCAAAAGCGGTGATCGCCAATGCAAAGATGCTCGCGAACCGCCTGAAGGAGCGGGGCGCCGACCTCGTCGCGGGCGGCACCGACACCCACCTGGCGCTCGTTGACCTGCGTCCCCTGGGGCTGACCGGCAAGGACGCCGATGAAAGCCTCGAACGTGCAGGCATCACCTGCAACAAGAACGGCGTGCCCTTCGACCCGCTTCCCCCGGTGAAGACGAGCGGGATCCGTGTTGGCTCGCCGGCCGGGACCACCCGTGGGTTCGGCGAAGGAGAGTTCCGCGACATCGCCGACATGGTCGCCGACGTCCTCGATGGCCTGAAGGAGAACGGCCTCGAGAACAACGGCTCCGTCGAAGCACGCGTGAACGAGCGCGTTCGCGAGCTCTGCCAGCGCTTCCCGATCTACCAGGGCTAGTTGAGGCCTTAAGGATGCGCTGCCCCTTCTGCGCGCACGAAGACAGCCAGGTTAAGGACAGCCGGCCGAGCGAAGACGGAGCCGCGATCCGTCGCCGCCGCCAGTGCGAGGCGTGCGGGGCGCGATTCACGACGTTCGAGCGAGTGCAGCTGAGGGACCTGACCGTCGTTAAAAAGGAGGGGGATCGCGAGCCGTTCGACAGGGAAAAGCTCGCCCGCTCGATCGCCATTGCCTGTAGGAAGCGCGACATCAGCCCGGAGAAGATCGACCGCTTGATCTCCTCGATCCAGCGCCAGCTCGAAACCCGCGGCGACGAGGTCACGACGACCCAGATCGGCGAAGCCGTGATGGATGGCTTAAAAGCGCTCGACCACGTTGCCTACATTCGCTTTGCGAGCGTCTACAAGGATTTCAGCGAGCCCGGCGATTTCGCCGAGATCGCTGGAGCGGTCGGCGAGGAGCCGGCAAATCCCAAGCAGGCGCCTCCGGACCGGCTGCTGTGAGCGAGGCGAGCGCTCGAGGGAACAAGCCCGTCATCGTCCTCGTCCGCCCCCAGCTTGGGCAGAATATCGGGAAGGCGGCTCGGGCGATGCTGAACTTCGATCTCATCGAGATGCGCCTCGTTGCTCCCCGCGACGGCTGGCCCAACCCCGATGCCGGCCCCGCCGCGAGCGGGGCGGATGTCGTGCTCGAGCGCGCCCAGGTCTTCGACACGGTCGCCGAGGCGATCGCGGACTGCAGCCAGGTTTTCGCATCGACCGTCCGGCGGAGGGACCTCGTCATGCCGGTCCTCGGTCCCGAGGAGATGGCCGATCAGATTGCTGCGACCAAGGAGCGGAGCGCCATCCTCTTTGGACCAGAGCGCTCGGGGCTCGAAACCGAGGACGTGGCGCTCTCGAACGCGATCGTGACCGTTCCGATCAATCCCGAGTTCGGTTCGCTCAACCTTGCCCAGGCGGTGATCCTCCTCGCGTATGAATGGTCGCGGCGAAGCGATCTCGCGCAGCCACCGGCAAAGGAGCTCGAGCCGGTCGCGCCGCACCGCGAGATCGAGGGCCTCATCGGCCAGCTGAACAGCGAACTCGAGGCCAAGGGTTATTTCCACCCGCCCTCGCGCACCCAGGCGACCAAGAACACACTTCGCACCATCTTCACCAAGACAGGCTGGTCGTCGCGCGAAGTCAAAGCCGTTCGTGGAATCATTCGGGCATTGGTCGATCCGGCGCGGCACCGGCCCTGATCGCAACGCTAAGCTTGGGGACGGCATCCCTCCCCCCGAAAACTTGACCTCGAAGGAGCGCTCCCCTAGGTGCGCGCCTTCGCAATTGATCCCGCATGCCCGGTGAAGCGGCGATCGCGTTGGACGAGAAGGTCCAGCGGTGCGGTTCCGGGCACTTGTCAAAGATGCAAATTGGAGAAGACCCGTGACGAAGCGCACCAGCGCCAAATACAAGCTCGACCGTCGCATGGGCGAGAACGTCTTCGGACGTCCCAAGAGCCCTGTTAATCGCCGTGAATATGGCCCCGGCCAGCACGGCCAGCGCCGCAAGGGCAAGCTCAGCGATTATGGCATCCAGCTTCGCGCCAAGCAGAAGCTCAAGGGCTATTACGGCGACATCACCGAGAAGCAGTTCAAGAAGAACTATACCCAGGCGACGGCGATGAAGGGCGATGCGTCGCAGAACCTCATCGGCCTTTTGGAGCGTCGGCTCGACATGGTCGTCTATCGCGCGAAATTCGCGCCGACGATCTGGGCCGCCCGCCAGCTCGTCAGCCACGGCCACATCCGAGTAAACGGCGTCAAGTGCAACATCGCCTCGCGCAAGGTTGAGGTGAACGATGTCGTCGAGCTCGGTTCGAAGGCGCAGGAAATGGCCCTGGTGATCGAGGCGCAGACCCTCGCCGAGCGCGATATCCCCGATTACGTCGTTCCGGACGGTACCTCTAAGATCACTTTCACCCGCGTTCCGAAGCTGGACGAGGTCCCCTATCCGGTTCGGATGGAGCCGAACCTCGTGATCGAATTCTATTCGCGCTGATCTCCAGATCCACTTGAAGAATTCATCGAGGGCGGTCCGGTAGGGCCGCCCTTTTTGTTCGTCAGTGACCGATGCTCCTCTCGAGCAATTCGCCGATCTTCGTCAGCATCTGGATCCTGGCATTGGAATCCTCGAGCTGGTGATCGAGCTTGGGGAAGCGCAGAAATTCCACTGGAGCATGGCTCTTCTGCAAGGCCTCGGCCATCCTCAAGCTGTGCTCGATCCTGACATTGGCATCGAGTTCGCCATGGACGAGGAGCACCGGCGCCGAGATCCGGCCCGCACTCTCGAGCGGCGAGCCTTCCTCCGCTGAGCCCTTGGGTCCCACATAGTCCTTGACGAGCTTCGCATTTGTGAAGCCGCTTGAATCCCGTTTGAGGGCGTTTAAGTCCGTCACCGGGGCGATCGCCACCACTGCCTTGTAGCGGCCCGGGTGAAGTACTTCGGACTCAAGGGCCGCGTAGCCCCCGTAGGACCAGCCGACGATCGCGATCCTCTCTGGATCTGCCAGTCCCTCCTTCACGAGGTAGGCCGCGCAATCATCGATGTCGCTCATCGCGGTTCGCCAGTCGCGGAAGGCATTCTGGCCCTCGAAGTCCGCGCCGTAGCCGGATGAGCCGCGAAAATTGGGCTGAATGACGACATAGCCGCGGGCCGCGAAGAATTGGGTGAGCCAGTCGAAGCCCCACTGGTCCCTCGCGCTCGGGCCGCCGTGTGGAAGAACGACCGCCCCGCGGGGGCCCGCGCGCACGGTTGGGACGGTGAGGTAGGCAGGGATGGAGGTCCCGTCGGCAGCAGCGAAACTGATCGGTCGAACAGGCGCGAGCGGCCGATTTTCCAGCGGCTCGCGCGAGAGGAGTACGGGATGCATTTCCTTGGAGCTTCGGTCGAGCAGGTAATAAGCACCTGCGTCCGTGTCCGAGCTCGCGTAGACGAGGAGCTTGCTCTCATCGGAAGACGCAGACTGGAAGTAGATGAGCGGACTCTTTGGAAGCGCCGCAGTCAGCGAGTTCGCGAGCGAGCGGTAGGTGGGATCGAAATAGACGATGTGCCGCCGCTCGTCGGAATAGCGATAGCCGATAACCGGCTTGCCCCGGTCGAGCCGAACGATGCCGTCGATGTCGACCTTGTCGTTCTTGGCGATGAGGGTCCTGGTTCCGCTTCCGTCCAGCTTCACCTCGAACAGTGCATCGCGACCGTCGACCCGTTCCAGCGCGTAGGCTGCATTCGTTGCGTCATCGATCGCAACCGGAAGCAGCCCGCTATCCGTCCGTTCATCATAAGTGGCGAGTTTCATCCACTGGTCGCTGCCCTTGGACCTGAACCGGAACTCAGTGATCCCCGTCAGCTGTTCGCCGAGCTCAGCTTGGTCGAACCCCGCCAGCCTAATCCGGCCGTGCCCATCGCTCAGGAACTTAGAGGCCCGGTTGTTGGGCTGGACGACGCTCGTCGACTTCAGCGTTGCAAGGTCGATCCGGTCGACGCCGAGGCCCTCACGCTTGTCCGCCACTTCCATCTCGCCGAGGTCGACTTGCGGAACATAAGTGCGCGCGACGAGGACGGAGCCCGGCTGGTCGTGCATCCAATCGACGATCTCGCCGTCATACTGGCGGATGTATTTATCGTAGCCGGTCGCCTTGTTTCCGAGCGGCCTCATGCTTCTCGAACCCGTGTTGATCGCTACGAGGCGCGAGAAAGTCACGATTTGCCCGCCCTCGGCCTTTTCGCCGCCGAATTCACAGATGACGTCGCTTTCAGTCGCGAAATCGCACCACAGCAGCTGTTCGGGCGTGCCGCTCGAGAAGGTCAGTTCCGAGATGTCGGCGGTCTTCAGATCCTGGAGCTCTAGCTCGGTGCGGGCGCCTTCCCCGGAGCGGAAAAAGAGCATCTGCTTTCCCGAGGGTGACAATTCCGGCGCCCAGTTCGATTCGCGGGCGCCAAAGAGCCTCGCGGCGTCGGCGACCGACATGACATCTGCCCGTGCAACGGCCGATCCTAGAGCCAAGAAGAGGGCTCCGACGATCAGCTGCCGCCTCACGATCAATGACCTATCGTTCGTTCCAGGAGCGCGCCGACGTGGGTCAGGAGATCCGTGCGAGCGGTCGAATCATCCAACTGGTGATCAAGTCCCTTGTACTGGAGGAATTCGACCTGTTTTCCGTCGCCTTGAAGCGCCGAAGCCATCTTCTGTGATTGCAGGAAGGCGACGTTGGAATCGAGGTCGCCGTGGGCGAGAAGCACGGGCGCCTGGATCTGCTCTGCGTGGCGAGCCGGCGATCCTTCGGCGACGTGGGGACCTGAGCCGATGAAATCCTCCACCATCTTGACGTCGGTGAAGCCGGATTCCCATTGCTTCAGGGCCTCGAGGTCAGTCACGGGCGCGACTGCGACCACGGCCTTGTAGAGCGCCGGATCGGTTTCCGCCTCCATAAGCGCCGCGTAACCACCGTAGGACCAGCCGACGATCGCCGTCCGCTTGGGGTCGGCGATCCCCTGTGCCGCGAGCCAGCGCGTCGATGCGGCGATATCCCCCATCGACGTCCGCCAGCTCTTGAAGCCGTTCACGTTTTTCCACGTGTCACCGTATCCGGCGGAACCGCGATATTCGGGCTGCAGCACGGCATAGCCGCGTGCCGCGAGGAACTGCGGCAGCCATTGAAAGCCCCATTCGTCGCGGGCGCTTGGACCTCCGTGCGGTAGGATCACCGCCGGGAGTGCCTTGGCGTCCTTCCCGGGTGGTAGCGTAAGGTACGCCGGTATCTGCGCTCCATCAGGGCTGCTGACAGTTACGGCCTTGACCTCGGCGAGCTTGCGGCCCTGGAGGTCCGGCCGATCGACCATCGCCTCATTCAGCGTCTTCTTGTCACGGTCGAACAGATAATATCGGCCGGGGTCATTATCGCTGCTGGCGAAGATCAACAGCTTGCGCCCATCCGCGCTTGAATCGACGAAATCGACCAGGGGCAGGTTAGGCAGCGCTTTGGCCAAGGAAGCGGCGAGCGCCTTGAATTCTGGATCGAAATAGACCGCGTGACGGCTTTCGTCAGCATAGGTGAAGCCGATGACCTTGAGCCCCTTACCGATGCGGACAACATCGTCGATGTCGACCTCCGGATTGGCGGCGACCAGGGTCGCGGCTCCGGAACCGTCCAGCTTTATCGTGTAGAGGCCGTAGCGACCATTGTTCTTCTTGAGAGCGTAGAGCGAATTGATGTCGGCATCGACCGCGAGGGGCCGCATCTGCTCCTGCCAATCGGCATAGTCGACGAGCGTCTTCCAATCGTGCGAGCCGGGATCGCGGTAGAAGTATTTGACGCGCCCGGTGAGCTCGCCGGTCGCCGTGGTCTCATCGACCCTCATGATCCGGACACTGCCGCGCCCGTCACTCAGGTAGGCGGACGCGCTGTCCTTTGGCGGCTCGATTGGCGAGGCGTGCGCCGAGCGGGAATCCACCCGGTCGACTCCAAGGCCGCTTTTCTTCCGAACGATGTTCGTGCCGATCTTTCCTGCCTCGGGGATATACTCGCGCGCCATCAAGAGTTCGCCGTCGGTGCGCTTTCCCCAATCAAGCACTTCGCCGTCGAACTGGCGGACGGATTCGTCGTAAAAGCTGTTCGGCTGGCCGAGAAGCTTCGGGTTCTTCCCGTCGGCGTCCATCGCGAGGAGGCGCTGGATGCCGATCACACCTACAGGGCGATCGACGTTGCCGGTCACCTGGCACACCACTCGATCGAGAGCCGCATAGTTGCACCAGCGCAGAACATCGGGTGTTCCATCGGCGCTGGTGATGACCGTCGACTGGCCGGTCACGAGGTTCGAGATGATTGCGAAGGTCTTGGGTCCCGGCCCAGGAGTCACGTAGAGAACGCTGGTGCCATCCGGCGAAAGGCTCGGCTCAATGACCGCCTCGCGCGAGCCGAAGGCCTTGGCATCGGCCGCCAGGCCCCCATCCTGGGCAAACCCCGGCGCAGCGGCAAACAAGCTCGCGCAGGCGAGCAACGCGGTACGCAAATACATAGAAAATTCCCCCTTCCCCGACTGGCACTTAGTGCATGGGCAGACTCGAAGTGCAAGCTTTGGGCGTTCGCTCCCCGCACTCCTTTGCGTTCCGGCCCCAGGGGAGACAACGCATCGAACTGACGGCTCCTAATTCACGGCTGTTCTCTTTTGAGCGCTCATGGACTA
>JBJMVK010000134.1:0-12520 GCA_045810725.1 Sphingomonas sp.
GCGGCACGCACCACTTCCGAGGCTGATCTCGTCCGCCAAGAACGAGCATCGCGAATGCCGGGCTGACGGGCTCGCGATAGCGCGTGCCCCGGGGAAAACGGCTGGCCGCGAGCGCAATATTCGTTGCCGAAGGCGCGCGTTGAAGGACCGGCGGCGCTCGCCTAGGGCCGTTCCATGAGGGTTCTCGGTGGATGTCATTGCGGCGCGGTGCGGTTCGAAGCCCGGCTCCCCGAACCGCCGGTGCCCGCGCTCGACTGTAATTGCTCCGTGTGCAGGATGACCCGCTTCGTTCACATCGTCGTGCCGCACCATGATTTCGAACTCGTGGCTGGGCGAGACGCGCTCACCAGCTATCGCTTCGGAACCGGCGCGGCGGAGCACCTTTTTTGCCGCCATTGCGGGATCAAGAGCTTCTATCAGCCTCGGTCACATCCGGACGCGTGGAGCGTGAATGCGAGCTGCCTTGATGAGCCGATCGAGCTCTCGTTGACCGCGTTCGACGGAAGGAACTGGGACGAGGCGAAGGCAAGGCTCGAGGGCTGACGTCGTCCGCGTTTTTACCGCCCTTCAGCGCCTCGTCAGGCGAACCTCAGCGCCGTTAAGAGCTGCTTGCGCTGCTTGCGACCGAGGCCCTATCGCCGACCCATGCACCATCCCCTCCGCCTGACCATCGACCGCTCGGCCATCCAGTCCAACTGGCGCTGGCTCCAGGGGCGCGCGGGGGTCGCTGCGGGTGCCGCGATCAAGGCGGACAGCTATGGTCTCGGCGCACGCGAGGCGATGGCAGCGCTGCTCGAAGTGGGCTGCCGCGATTTTTTCGTTTCGACCTGGGCAGAAGCCGACGCGCTTGGCAGCCTCTTGGAGGACGTGAGCCTCGTGGTCCTTCACGGCGTTGGTCCGGATGATGCGTCGGTGGGCTCGCAGGCCGTGGCTCGACCGTGCCTCAATACGGCCCGGCAGGTCGCACGATGGAGGGAAGTTGCTCCAGGCCGAACCTGTGATGTGATGATCGATACCGGGATGAACAGGCTGGGGTTGAGGCCGGCCGAGATCGACGCGCTCGATGGTCTCGTGATCGATACGCTCCACAGTCACCTCGCCTGCGCGGACGAGGAGAGCGCCATGAATGCCATGCAGGTGGAGCGTTTTCGGGCTGTCGCGTCCGCCGTTCCGGCTCGCCGGTACAGCCTAGCGAACAGCGCGGGCATCTGCCTCGGCTCGGACTATAGTTTCGACCTCGTCCGCCCCGGTATTTCGCTGTACGGCGGCGTTCCGCGAGCCGAGGCGGCGGGGAACATCCGCCAGGTCGCGAGGGTGGAGGCGCAGATCGTCCAGCGAAGACGGATCCCCGGGGGCGAGAGCTGCGGTTATGGCGCCACGTTCATCGCCAAGGAGGACACCGAGGCGGCGATCCTCAACGTCGGCTATGCCGACGGTTATCTGCGCGGCTTCTCATCGCGTGGGTCGGCCTTTGCCGGCGAGTTCGCGCTGCCGGTCATCGGTCGTATTTCAATGGATCTGATCGCCGTTAGCCTCGATGCTTCGCCGCAGCTGAAAGAGGGCGACTGGGTGGAGATCGATTACGACCTGCCTTCGGCTTCGGAGCAGTCCGGGCTTTCTCAGTACGAGCTACTCACGACTCTGGGCTCGTGGTTCGAGCGGCGCTGGGTCTGACCCCGCGGTCAGTCGAGCGGGCTTACGCTCACGGTGCCACTTGCATGATGGCCGTTTCGGGTCACAATGTTTGCGGTGCCGGCTCAAGAGGAGCGCGTAAATGCGCCGTCACGGCTAGAGCCGTGGACGCGCAACCCCGGTCAGGCACGCGCTTTATCGACCGCTTTGCGTGACATGGGTGGCTCGAGCACCTTGGGCTTGTACCTGCATAGATCGACGACGAGACAGCGCCAGCATTCGGGAAGCCGTGCCTTGCAGGTATAGCGGCCGTGCAGAATCAACCAGTGGTGAGCATCGCGCCGAAATGGCCCAGGAACGATTTTCTCGAGTTTCGCCTCGACGTCATCGACTGTCTTGCCGGCCGCGAGCCCAGTCCGATTGGAGACACGAAAGACATGCGTATCGACGGCGAAGGTCTCCTGTGCGAACGCTGTGTTGAGCACGACGTTAGCGGTTTTGCGGCCAACGCCCGGGAGGGCCTGCAGCTCATCGCGGGTCCTCGGAACCTCGCCGCCGTGATTGTCGATCAGCGCTTTGCTAAGCAGGATGACGTTCCTGGCCTTGGTGTTGAACAGTCCGATGGTCCTGATCGCCTCCCGCAGCCCGTCTTCGCCCAGTTCGAGCATTTGCCACGGCGTCCTGATCCGCGCGAACAGCGGCCTCGTCGCGATGTTCACGCTGGCGTCGGTCGCCTGCGCCGACAGGACCACTGCAACTAGCAACGTATAGGGGTTCACGTAGTCGAGCTCGGTCACTGGGGACGGGTTCGCCTCGGCAAGGCGGCGAAAGAATTCGAAAACGTCATCGCGTTTCATTTGAAGTCGTCCAGAGCCGACCCGAGACGTACCAACCCCTCTTCGAAATCCGCACTCGCAAGGCCGAACCCGATCCGGAAATGCTCTGGCATTCCGAACCAGCGCCCCGGCACCACCGCGGCCTCGTACCTCTCCCTCAGGTGAGCATCGAGCCGCTCGGTGTCGCCTCCGTTCCACTGCGGAAAGGCGGTGATTCCTTGAACGGCCGTCATGCAGTCGAGATCGTCTCTCGAGGCGGTGAACCTGTTCCAAAGTTCGCGATTCCTGGAAAGCATTTCCGGGTTGTCGCCGATGACCTTGTCGATGTGCTCGAAGGCGAGGCACGCCAGCCGCTCGGCGGGATGCGCCTGGTTCACTCCGAACAGGTCATTCAGCCGCCACATGCGCTCGGCGAGCTCCGGCTCAGCAAGGATCCAGCCGCAGCGAAGGCCGCTCAGGCCGTACACCTTGGTCAGGCTATTGGTGCAAACGACTTCGGGCCTCCGCTGGATCGCACTGCGCGCAGGCGGAGTGGCAGAATCGAGATAGACTTCATCGATCAGCACCCGCGCCCCGGCCCGCGACGCTATTTCGACCAGAGAATGAAGCTCGTCATTGCTCGCAAGGGCGCTGCTTGGATTATGAAGGTTGGTGATGACGATCAGGCGGGTCCGTTCCGACATGGCGTTCTCGACCGTGGCAGGATCGAGGCGGAAGGCCTCCGCGGCCTTGCGTTCAAACCGCTTTATCGACGCTCCGAGGAAGGAGGCCGCGCCGATCAGCAGTTCGTAGGTCGGCGACTCAATGAGCACCTCGTCGCCCGGACAAATCAGCGCTGCCATCGCGAGGAAATTGGCCATTGACGTGCCGTCTGCAGCGACGACCTGCTCGCTCGAGACGTCGTAGCGTCGAGCGATCGCTTCGCGGAGCGGCGCATAGCGCGGATGGCTCGCGCCATCGAGGTCAAGGTCGGCGATCGTGAGCGGCAGCGAGTCCATCCGGAAATGCGGTACTTCGCTGCCGGTTAACTGGTAGCGCACTGGCGGCTTGAACTTGGCCCAGTGCATGTAGTCCGATCGAACGGTTCTCATGTGCGCGCGGTCTGCTTCTTGCGCTGCCAATAGAGGCAGGCCGGAACACCCGCTGCGAGGATCGCGTAGCCGATGAGGCTGTTCACCGGGTTATTGAGCACGGTCGCGATAACGGTGACGAAGCAGGCCAGCACGAATAATCCGGTTGTGAACGGGTGGAGCGGCGCCTTGAAAGCGATCTTCTGGTCAGGATCACGGCGGCGGAACACGAAAAGCGCCAGTCCCGTTAGGCCGAAGAAGATGAAGTCGACAGAGACAACGTAGCTGAGGATCTGGCCGAAGGTGCCCGAGACCGCGATGACAGCTGCGGCGAGTCCCTGGAGAATGATCGCGATGACGGGCACTCGAGTACTGGCGCTAACCTGCGCGACGCTGCGGAAGAACAAGCCGTCTTCCGCCATTGCGAAGTAGACGCGCGGCGCAGTCAGCATGCCCTGACTGAGAAAGCCCAGGGTCGAGATCGTGATCCCAATAGCGATAAATGCGGCCCCTTTCGTTCCCAAGGCGAGCCGCATGATGTCTGTCGCGGGCGTTTTCGAGTTTGCCAGCCCAGAGGGTCCAAGAGCATGGACGCAGGCGAACGCGACGGCTGTGTAGAGGAGGACGACCCCGGCGACGCCAAGCAGAAGCCCGCGAGCGAGATCGCGTTGAGGATTTCGCATTTCGCCCGAGACGAAACTTGAGGTCTGCCATCCGCCGTACGAAAACATGACGGGAGTCATTGCTGCTCCGATCGCTGCAACCGTCGACATGGAGCCCGGGTTCGGAAGCTCCGGCCGGGGAGACGTGGCCGGCGCCAACCAGAGACCTCCAAGAACGAGTATAGTGATCGCCAGGATCTTGAGCACCATGAGACCGCTCTGGACGTTGCTGCCGGCGCGAACGCCCATGCAATTGATTGAAGTCAAAAGAGCGAGGACTGCGACTGCAACGACGCCGTCAGGCAGTGGAGACTGCACAAGGTCCGAAAAATATCGGGCGAAGGTGATTGCGACTGCTGCCATCCCGCCGGACTGGATCACGAGCAGGAGCGCCCAGCCGTAAAGAAAGGCCGGCATCGGGCCGTAAGCATCGCGAAGGTAAGCGTATTGGCCACCCACTTCCGGTCGCCGTGCAGCAAGCTCGGCGTAAACCAAGGAAGCGGCTAGAGCGACGATCC
The DNA here is from genome assembly GCA_045810725.1 of Sphingomonas sp. GTDB lineage: Bacteria > Pseudomonadota > Alphaproteobacteria > Sphingomonadales > Sphingomonadaceae > Sphingomicrobium. The sequence continues at coordinate 4,719 of JBJMVK010000134.1, forward strand.
CGCCTAGGATCCACACGCCGACGATCAGCAACGGCGTAGCGACGTGCCGCGCCACCTCGGCCGGTGTGACGAAGATGCCCGAGCCGATGATTCCACCCATGACAAGCATGGTCGCGTCGAAAAGGCCGAGCCGCCGAGCGAGGCCCTGCGACGAAGTGTCGGGTGGGCTCACAACGCGCCGATAACGTCACGCATCGAATAGGTCCCTGCTGATTTCCCGACGAGAAATCTAGCAGCGGCGAGGGCGCCCCGCGCGAAGATCATGCGGCTTTCCGCCCGGTGCGAGAAGATCACTCGTTCCTCTTCTCCAAGGAACATGACGTCGTGGTCGCCCGCGACCGTGCCGCCGCGCACCGAGCTGAAGCCGATCGACCCGGCGTCGCGCTTAAGGCCGGTGCCATTACGACCGTTCTCAGCAACGAGCGGGCTCGAACGCCCGCGCGCGGCTGCCTCTGCGAGGCTAATTGCCGTCCCCGACGGCGCATCGGCCTTGTTTCTATGGTGGCTCTCGAGGATCTCTATGTCCCATTGAGGCCCGAGCACGTGGGCAGCGCGCTCAACGAGCTCGCTGAGAAGCGCGATCCCGAGGGAAGTATTCGCGGCGCGAAGAACGGGGACGTGCCTTGCGGCAGCGGCGATGCGCTGGTCGGCGGTGTCGTCCAGACCGGTCGTACCGAGGAGGATTGGAACCCCGGCCGAAATCGCTCGATCGAGGCTCGCCTCCAGTGCCGCCGGCACCGAGAAATCGACCAGCACGTCGCAGTGGTCATTGTCGATCTCGAAGCCGGGATCAGTCGCCGCAGCCTCCGCGAGGGCTTTTCCCATGCGCCCGTTTGGCGCGAACAGGCTGATCCGGACCGGCTGCTCGGCAGTGCGCATGAAGGACTGATGCCGCAGCGCCGGTTCGCGCGCAACAGGCACTCGCTCCGTGCCGCTTCGGCCGCGCACCTCGAACGCTCTACGCGCTTGTCCGAAGTCTTTCCGTCAGCGCCAGCGCCGCCGCGGGCGCACGGACCTTCGCGCCGTTGATCATGAAGATGTAAGCATCACGTCCTTGTTCTCGCAACGCCCGAGCGCGCTCGGCGAACCTGTCGATCGCGGGATCGTCATAACCAGTTTCGAGATCCTCGTTCATCCGCTGCAGGCGCGCATAGGCGAAGTTTGCAGTGTCGGCCTCGATGCAAGGATATTCGTCCGAATCCTCAAAGACGATCGCGATGTTGCGGGCGCGGCAAAGCTCGAAGAACCGCTCGTCGTTGAAGCTCTCGTGTCTCGGCTCGATCGCGTGGCGCAGGGTGATACCGTCAAGCTCCTGGGGAAGCAGGTCGATGAACCCCGCGATATCGTCACGATCGAACCGGCGACGCGAGGCGAACTGCCAGAGAATCGGGCCGAGCTTTGAGCGGAGCGCGCTGAAACCCTGTGCGAAAAAGCCGCCCAGGCCTTCGCCCGTTTCGGCGAGCTTCGTTTTCATCACGCAGAAGCGCGAGCCCTTGATCGCGAACTGGAAGCCCTCGGGCGCAATCGCGCCCCAGCCTTCCCAGCTCTTCGGCTTCTGCCGGCCATAGAATGTCGCGTTGATCTCAATCGCGGTCAGCGCATGCGACGCATATTCGAGCTCTTTCGACTGCGGCAGCTTGTCGGGGTAAAAGACGCCGCCGCGCCACGGCGGATAAGTCCAGCCGCCAATGCCAATGCGGATTTGCGCTTCGCTCATTGCCGTGCCGCTTTATGCTGAGCGGATGGAAATTCGCAACATCGTGATCCTCACCGGTGCAGGCATTTCGGCGGAGAGTGGACTGTCGACATTTCGCGGTCCGGACGGGCTCTGGGAGGGCAGACGAGTCGAGGATGTCGCAACACCGGAAGCGTTCGCGCGCGATCCTGAGCTGGTTCATGGCTTCTACGATGCGCGCCGCGCGAAGCTCGACGAAGTGGTTCCGAATGCCGCGCACCTGGCGCTCGCTCGGCTGGAATCCCACTGGCGCGGCGAGTTCCTGCTCGTGACGCAGAATGTCGACAACCTTCACGAGCGTGCCGGGTCGAACGCGCTGATCCACATGCATGGCGAAAACACGAAGGGCTGGTGCCTCGCGTGCGGCGAGCGCTTCGCGTGGCGAGGCCCAATGGGAGTTGGTGCCACGTGCCTGCGTTGTGGCGAGGTGGGACGGGTGCGGCCCGATATCGTCTGGTTCGGAGAAATGCCCTATCAAATGGAGCGCATCGAGGAGTCCCTCCGGCGCTGCGAGCTTTTCGTTTCAATCGGGACCTCGGGTGCCGTTTATCCCGCCGCCGGGTTCGTCCAGACCGCGCGCTATTGCGGCGCGAAAACGCTCGAAATGAACCTCGAGCCGAGCCTCGGAAGCGTCTTCTTCGACGAGAGCCGTACCGGCGCTGCTGGTGAGCTGGTCCCGGCATGGGTGGAAGAGGTGCTTGCCTAGTCGGCCCACTCCAGCCCGATCTCGCGGTAAAGCGAGCGGTCATCGCCCCACTTCGGCTCCACTTTCACATGAAGGAACAGGTGAACGGGCCGCCCGAGATGCTCGCGGATCTCGGCACGTGCAGCGGCGCCGATCGTCTTGAGCCGGCGTCCGGCCCGGCCGATCACGATCGCCTTCTGGCTATCGCGCTCGACGATGATCTGCTGGTGGATCACGGTTGAGCCGTCGGCGCGGTCCTCCCAGGTCTCCGTCTCGACAACGGTCGCATAGGGGAGCTCCTGGTAAAGCTGATTCACGACCTGCTCGCGCGTCAGTTCTGCGGCGATCATGCGATCGGTGGCGTTCGAGACGTCATCCGGGGGATAAAGCCACGGCCCTTCGGGAACGGCTCCGGCCAGTGCCAGCTTGAGGTCCGGCACGCCGTCACCTTGAGCAGCGCTGATCATGAAGACCTTCTGGGGATCGAGCCGGTCGGCGAGCTCTGCCGACAGTCCGAGCAAAGCCGCTTTCCTGACGAGGTCGATCTTATTGAGGGCGACATAAAGCGGCTGCCGGCGCTCGCCGAGCGACGCGATGATGCGCTCGACCTCTGCATTCACGCCCGCTGACGTGTCGATCACGAGGAGGATTAGGTCAGAGTCCTGCGCACCGGTCCATGCGGCGGCGACCATCGCCCTGTCGAGGCGCCGCCGCGGCTCGAAGATGCCGGGCGTGTCGACCAGCAGGATCTGCGCCTCGCCCTCGATCGCGATACCCATCAGCCGGGCGCGGGTGGTCTGGGCCTTGGCACTGACGATTGCGACCTTCTGGCCGACAAGCGCATTCACCAGTGTCGACTTGCCAGCGTTGGGGGCGCCGATCACAGCGACGAAGCCAGCCCGGGTTTCGCTCTCGCTCATTGCAGCTGCTTCAACAGCGCCTCGGCCGCTTCCGTTTCCGCCTCCTGTTTGCTGGTGCCCTCGGCGGTCGCTTCGCCGAGGCCCGGGACCGATACGCGGATCGTGAATTTCGGCTGGTGGTGCGCGCCGGTACGACTGACAACCTCATAAACGGGCGCTTTCCGGTCGCGAGCGGCAGCGAGCTCCTGGAGCGCCGACTTCGGATGCTTGGGCGCCTTGCGCTGTTCGTCGAGGTGCGGTCCCCACACGCGGGCGATGAAGCGCTCGGCCGCATCGAGACCGCCGTCGATCACGAGCGCGCCGATCAGCGCCTCGACGACATCGCCAACGACGTTTTCGCTCTGGCTGGCACCATCCTCGCGAGCCTGCTTGCCGAGGCGCACCAGCGATGGCACCCCCAGTTCGCGGCCGATCTCGGCACAAGTCTCACGAGCCACCAGCACGTTGTAGCGCCTCGACAGATAACCCTCGGGCTCATTGGGGTGCCTCTCGTAAAGCGCGCGGGCGATGACGTGGCCGAGCACCCGATCGCCGAGGAATTCCAGGCGCTCGTAATTATCGCTTCGGGCACTCGAATGGGTGAGGGCAAGGTCGAACAGGCGCGCGTCCTTCAGCTCATGCCCAAGCTCGTCGCGCACGAACAAAGATACGTCCGGCTTCACTTCGCCCCTCCTGAATAGCCATTGCCGATGCGCTCGCCCCGAAGAGCCGTGAACCACGTCCAGGGGTTCGCATAGGAAGCGCTTCCGTCAGTCGACCAGAACGTCACGAATGCGCGTCCCATCAAGTCTTCGGACGGAACCATGCCGATGCCGCCGTCATATGGTGGAAAGCGGCTGTCGAGGCTGTCGTCGCGATTGTCGCCCATCAGGAAGACATGCCCCGCGGGCACGCGCACTGGCCCAAAGTCGTCGGCAGGGCCGTGGTTCACCTGGTCGAGCACCGTATAGGACGGTCCGCCGGGCAAGGATTCGAGATAAGCAGGATAGAGGCAATAGCCGCGTCCGGAAGTGATTTTTGTGTTCGGAAGGGCAGGGGGGACAACCTTGCACGGGCTGTTCGTGCTCACCGGCATCTCAAACTCCGGCAAACGGGTGCGGGAAACGGGCTTGCCGTTGAGGATCAACCGTCCATCGGAAAGGGCCACCGTATCACCTTCAACCCCGATCACGCGCTTGATGAGATCAGCATGCTCCGCTGGGACCTTGAAAACGACGACATCCCCCCGCTTGGGCGCGCGCCCGAGAATCCGCCCGGCAAAGGAGGGGAGCCCGAACGGGAAGCTGTAGCGAGAATAGCCATAGGGCCATTTCGCCACGAGCAGATAATCGCCGATGTAAAGCGTTGGAAGCATCGAGCCCGAAGGGATGTTGAACGGCTGCACGACGAAGCTCCTCAATCCCCAGGTGAGGAGCACCAGCGTAACAAAGAATCGCGCGAGGCTACCTGCGCTCTCCGGCTTGTCGTGCTTAGCCGAGCGGCGGGAGGACGAGCGGGAGGCCATTCATCGCGCTGTTTGGCGACTGGGAGCGAGAGGTCAAGGCGGGGTGGCATTTGCCGGGCGCGCCACTATGTGCCCGACCATGGCCGAACTACAGCAGCCGAGCGGCGCGACGACGCTGAAGCAGCTCTTCGATGCCGAGCCAGATCGACTGAGCAGACTGACTTTCGATGCGGCGGGAATCTATTTCGATTGGAGCAAGACCCACCTCGACCAGGCGCTCGTCGGGCGTTTCCTGGAACGGGCCGAGCGCATGGGCTTCGCGTCCGCCCGCGACGCCTTGTTTGCCGGCGACACGGTGAATTCGAGCGAAAACCGTCCAGCGACTCATATCTCCGAACGCGGCAGCGGGGCGCCCGACGAGGTCGATCTCGCGACCGCTCGGCGCCAGCGGATGCGGGCACTCGTCGACGCCGTTGAGGGCGGTGCTTTCGGACCGCTCACCGGGATCCTGCACATCGGAATCGGCGGTTCGGTGCTTGGGCCAGAGCTGCTCGTGGACTCGCTTGGCCGGCGATCGTCCAACCTTATTGTTCGCTTCCTCTCGAACATCGACGGTGCCGCATTCGATGACGCAGTAAAGCCGCTTGATCCCGCGACGAGCCTCGTCGTGGTCGCATCGAAGACCTTTTCGACGCTCGAGACATTGTCAAACATGGAAGCTGCGCGCTCCTGGCTTCGCGCGGGAGGCGTCATCGATCCGGATGGGCGGCTGATCGCGGTGACGGCAAAGCCGGAAGCGGCGGTGGGACAAGGGATCGACGAGAGCCGAATTCTCCAGTTCGGCGAGGGTGTCGGCGGTCGTTATTCGTTGTGGAGTTCGGTAGGCCTCAGTGCCGCGCTGGCACTCGGCTGGGACGCGTTCGAGGCCTTGCTCGAAGGGGCCGCCCAGATGGATCGCCATTTCCGCTTTGCCCCGTTCGTGGAAAACGTGCCCCTCATCGCGGCATTCGCAGACCGCCTCTACGTCGAGAGCTTCGCTTGCCAGACCCGCGGGGTCTTCGCCTACGACGAGCGCCTGCGGTTGCTTCCCTCCTACCTCCAGCAGCTGGAAATGGAATCGAACGGCAAGAGCGTGACGAAGGACGGCCATCCCGTTCAATCGGCGACCGCGCCCATCACCTGGGGCGGCACTGGGACGGACGCTCAACATGCAGTCTTCCAGCTGCTTCACCAAGGCAGTGTCCTCGTGCCCGTGGAGTTCGTCGCGGTGACCGAAAGCGACGATGCCCAGGATCTTGAGCACCACCGATTGCTGCTGCTCAATGCATTCGCTCAGGCCGCCGCGCTGATGCTCGGGAAGGACAGCGAGGATCCGCAACGCTGCTATCCCGGAAATCGACCGAGCAGCACAATCCTCCTTGCTCGGCTCGACGCGAGGACGCTCGGCGCACTGATCGCCTTTTACGAGCACCGGACGTTCGCCAACGCGGTGCTGATGGGCATCAACCCCTTCGACCAGTTCGGGGTCGAGCTCGGCAAGCAAATCGCCCGGGAGCTCGCGGAGGACGCCGACGATGCGTCGCTTGATCCTTCGACCCGAGCGCTGATCGAAAGGGCGAGCGTCTGATGGCCGACTTCGACCTCTTCGTGATCGGTGCTGGATCCGGGGGGGTAAGAGCCTCGCGCATGGCCGCTGCCTACGGCGCGCGGGTCGCAGTCGCCGAGGAGCACAAGGTGGGCGGCACCTGCGTCATTCGAGGCTGCGTCCCCAAGAAGCTCCTGGTCTACGGAGCGCATTTCGCCGAGGACCTTGATGATGCGGCCATGTTCGGCTGGAACGTGCCCGAGAAGAGTTTCTGCTGGCCGGTCCTGCGCGACAACGTGCTTTCCGAGGTCTCGCGGCTGGAGGCCGCCTACACTGAGACGCTCACCAACCACAAAGTCACGATCTTCCATGAGCGGGCGACGCTGACCGGGCCGAACTCGATCAGGCTCGCGGGGGGCAAGGAGGTCACGGCTGAGAAGATCCTGATCGCGACTGGCGCTCGGCCGATAATGCCGCCGATCGAGGGCATCGCAAATACCATCAGCTCGAACGAGGTCTTTCATCTCGATGAGCTTCCGAAGCGGATCGTCATCGCGGGCGGCGGCTATATCGCCAACGAGTTCGCGGGGATTTTCCATCAGTTCGGTAGCCATGTGACCCTGGTCAACCGCACCGATGTAATCCTGCGGCACTACGACCAGCAGATCGTCGATCGCCTTATCCAGATTTCCTTGCGCAAGGGCATCGACTTCAAGTTTCACGCGACGATCGAACGAGCCGAGCGCCTTGACGATGGATCGCTCCACATTGCCATGACTGGCTGCGACGACATCGTCGCCGACCAGCTTCTCTTCGCAACCGGGCGAAAGCCAAACACCGAGGGCCTCGGACTGCATGAGCTCGGCATGGAGGTCGGCCCGACCGGGCAAGTGAAGGTCGACGAAGACAATCGCAGCTCGGTGCCCTCGATCTTCGCGATCGGCGACGTCACCGACCGCGTCCAGCTGACCCCGGTCGCAATTCGGGAGGGCCAGGCATTCGCCGACACCTTCTTCGGCAACAAGCCGCACCGTGTTCAATATGGATGCATTCCTTCGGCCGTGTTCAGCCACCCGCCGCTGGCGGCAGTGGGCCTGACCGAGGGAGGGGCGCGCAACAAGCTCGGCTCGGTCAAGACATTCACCTCGGATTTCCGAGCGATGAAGAACGTGCTTGCCGGGCGCAACGAGCGTTCACTGTACAAGCTCGTGGTAGACGGCGAGACCGACGAGATCGTAGGCATTCACATGATTGGTCCGGACGCGCCCGAGATCCTCCAGGCAGCGGCAATCGCAGTGAAGGCGAAGCTCAGGAAAGCTGACTTCGACGAGACCGTGGCGCTTCACCCGACGATGGCCGAAGAGCTGGTCCTCATGCGCTGAGCAAAGGGAGCAACCCATGGACATCGACCCCCGCTGCAAGGAGAGTTTCGA